>PMOY01000309.1 GCA_003165655.1 Solirubrobacterales bacterium | reverse complement strand
ATCCTGCCGGCGATGGCCGGCGGGGCGGGCTAGCAGACGTAACACGGTCCTGAGGGGCAAGCCAAGATCGTCGCGGTCGGGTCGCTGGGTCACAACGCGTGGGATAGTTGAGCCGTGCTGCTCCGCTCGTTCGACGGGGCCCGCTCGCGTCGTGGGGGGTAGCGTCGCTCCGTGATGCCCCGAGCCCGAGTCCAACCATGACCGCACCGCGGCGACGAGCGGCTGCACAGGCGCTCACCCAGCAGGCGGCGCTGGCTGAAGTCATATCGGCATTCGTGNNGTGCGGGCGCTGCTGATCAAGGGGTCTGTGACGGCGCGGCTGCTCGGCGTCGATCCGATCGTCCGACCGAGCGTGGATCTCGACCTGCTGGTGGCCGAATCGGCGCTGCCGGCGGCCGCCGAGGCGCTCGCCGTGCTCGGTTTCCAGGACCGGTACCGTGCTGCACGGCCGAGCGAGCTGGCTCTCGCTCCTCACGGTCAGACGTGGACGCGAGGCGGTCCGTTTCCGGTTGTCGTCGATCTACACCACTCGCTGTACCACGTGCGAAGCCCGGAGATGTTGTTCCTTGCGCTGTCGCGCGACGCACACTCGATCGCGGTTGGGCGGACGATGGTGGAGGTTCCCGGCGACGGCGGCTGCGCCTTGATCATCGCGCTGCACGCCGCGCAGCACGGCCGAGGAGTCGTGAAGACGGTCGAGGATCTTCGCGGTGCCATCCGTTATGTGCCCGAGAAGACATGGCATCAGGCCGCGATGCTCGCCGGCGAGCTCGGAGTGGTCGGCCCGTTCGCGGCCGGCCTGCGGCTCGTGGACGGCGGCGCGGCGCTCGCCGACCGTCTCGGCGTTCGTGGAAGCGTGACGGTCAGCGATCACCTGAGAGCGCAGTCCGCTCCCAATGGTCCGCTGTGGATCGACCAGCTGCGCCGTGCCCCCACGTTTGGCGCGGCGGCCACGGTGCTCCACGACGCGCTCCTCCCGTCACCGGCAGCGGTCCGCGCCAACCATCCTGATCTCGGCCAGAGCCGCGGGCGCCTCGCGGCCTATTACGTGCTGCGCTGGCTTCGCATCCCGCGTGCACTCGTCCTATACGCGCGTGTCCGCGTTCGCCACGTCGACGAGTAGGCGGGTGCTGCTCGTTCGCGTGCGGGTGTGAGTAGTTGACCGGCATCTGCGGCATCGTTCGGCGTGACGGGGCACCCGTAGTGGAGGGTGAGCTCCTCGCCTTATGTGATGCCATGGGCGGGTGGGGGCCGGACGGGTTTGGGACGTGGGTGGGTGGGTGTGCGGCGCTCGCGCAGGGCCGATGGTCGGCGCGGACGCCGGAGTCTGGCTGTGAGTCGTTGCCGCGTCACGACGGGGAGACGGGTGTCGCGGTCACGGCGGCGGGGAGGCTTGATAACCGCTCGGAGCTGATCGCTGTGCTCGACGTTCGCGGGGTGTCCGGCGGGGTCGTACCCGACGGCGATCTGCTCGCCGGGGGGTACCGACGCTGGGGGGAATCGTCGCCGCTGCGCCTGTTCGGCGATTGGGCCTTGGCGGCGTGGCACGAGCGCGAGCGGCGGCTGTTTCTCGCGCGCGACCACTTCGGGCAGACAGCGATGTACTACGTCGTCGACCGTGAGCAGTTCGTGTTCGCATCCTCGCGGCACGCGCTGACGTCGCTGGGGTACGTGAAGCGAGACATCGACGAGCTATACCTCGCGCAGGTGCTGATCTCCTGGCCGGCGTATCACGGCCACGGGACGGTCTACTCATCGTTGCGCAGGCTGCCGCCGGCGCACGCGCTGACGGTCACGCCCGAGCGCTTCGCGGTCAGACGCTACTGGGACATGCGTGAGGTGTCAGAACTTCGACTGCGCCGTCGCGCGGATTATGTCGAGGCGCTTCGTGAGATGTTCGACGTGGCCGTGACTGCGCGTCTGCGCTCGACGGCGCCGGTCGGCGTCACGCTCAGCGGCGGGCTCGACTCGGGTTCGGTCACGGCCACGGCCGCGCACGTGGCGCAGTCCTCAGCGCCGCCGATGGTCGCGTTCAGCTCCGTCCCGGTATACGACACCGAGCCCTACGTCGGGCGTCGGTTCGGTGACGAGCTCCCATTCGCGGAGACGACGGCAACGGTCGCGGGGATCGAGCTCGTCCAGATCAAGGGAACGTCGCTGTCCCCGATCGCCGCGATCCGCCGCGCGCTCGAGATCCACGGCGAGGCCGGCCACGCGGCGGGCAACCAGTTCTGGATGCTCGAGCTGCTCGCGGCCGTGCGAGAGCGAGGCTGCACCACGCTATTGACCGGTCAGCTCGGGAACGCGGGGATCTCCTGGACCGGCTGGCCGACATGGTGCTCTGCCCTCCACGAGCGCAGCGTCCGGAGCCTCGGCCGGATGCTGAGGATGCGGATCCGTCCCTATGTCCCGGTCGGACTGCGGCGGGCGCGGCTCGCGTGGGCCGCGCGTAGCGGCTTCTCCCGGACCGCGATCAACCCCCGGTTCGCCGAGCGACTCGGGCTCCAGCAGCGCCGGATCGCGGAGATGCGGCTCTCCTCGCGTCCCCTCGAGCAACGCCTCGAGATCCTCCAGGACGGCATGAGCTTCGTCGGCGCCCTGTGGGACGAGATGAGCGCAGCCTACGGGCTCGACGTGCGTGACCCCTCCGGCGACGCGCGCGTGCTCATGTTCATGCTTTCGGTCCCCGACCATATCTTCACTGACCCTTGCACGGGGATCGATCGTTGGCTGATCCGTGAAGCGATGATCGGGCGCCTCCCGGACGCGGTCCGTCTGAACCGCCGCCGCGGCCGGCAGGCGGGTGACCTCGTTCCCCGCCTGCGAGGAAGCGCCCGCGAGGTCGACGAGACGCTCAACGAGCTCGCGGCGGGCCGGGCCGGGACCTACCTGGACATCGATCGCATGCGCGAGAGCTGGGGGCTGATCCAGGCGCACGACACGCCGGCGGCGTTCGGCGCCGCCGTCTCGATCCTGACGCGCGGGATCATGGCCGGACTGTTCATCAACAGCGCCGGCTAGCTCCGCTTGGTGCGCAGCGCAGCTCGCCACCTCTCGCCTTGAGATCCACAGGAAGTTCCAGATAGGATGCGCAGCGCTTGGGGCAGGTGGCGGGGACTTACGGTCACAGAAATACCGAATCGGAGGCCGATCATGATCAACCAGGACGGGATCGACGCCGGGCCGCGACCAGCGGACAATCCACAGACGGCGCCAGCGCGCGCTCCGACGCGCGACCAGGAGCATCGCGGCGTTGCGCAGCGCGGCGCGTGGCGGCGCCCGACCATAACTCGCTTCGGGTTCGAGCTCACCCTGAGTGATAGCGGCAGCGTGGGAGGTAATAGCGGTTGATCGAGCTCTCGAAGCTGGCCGCCAGCTCCGGCACGTAGGGCTTGCCAACTAGGACCTCAGACTGGTAAATTGGCGATGCCCGTGCAGACCGGTGCTTGATTCGCTACAGAAGGGGCGAGATGCAACAGCCGCCAGTGCGACCATCCGTCGACCTCTCCGCACACCGCGAGCTGCCCGAACGCGAGACGGATCCGGACCTCGAGGACCGGATCCGGTGGTCGCGGCCGGTCGTCACACGATTCGGTCTCGAGCGGACGCTCCATTTCAGCGGCACGGTCTCTGATGCGGCGGTCGGCACAGGCTGATCGACTCTGACTGAGGGTCAGCTGATCGCGCCCGCGGCGATCGGCCGTTTCAGCCCGCGTCAGGCGCGCTCCCTGACGCAGACGCCGTAGACGCCGACGACGGCGAACCGCTCCCGCTGCGCCCCGTCGCCCAGGAGCACGCGTCCGGCGCAGCTCAGCCAGGCGTGCGCCGCCAACCCGTCGGGCTGGGTGGGGTCCTTGGCCACGCCGAAGTGCACGTGGGCCGGTATCCGGCGACGGCGGAGCAGCGCCGCCCCGGCCACCGCCTGCATCAGGCAGGTGCTCGTCCACGGCGTGCGGCGCGCAACCGCCTGCACCGCCCACCCGACGCGCTCGGCGCACGCGAGCTGCGCCGCTGTCGCTTCTGGCGCCGTGGCACCCTCGATCAGCCCGGCCCACCGCGCGGTCTGGCGGAATGGGACTGTTCTGACGGCGACCGTGGCACCGAGGAGCCACAGGCCCGCCTCGGCGAGGAGCCGACGCTCCGGCCACGAATAAGGGCGTAGCTCACGAAGCGTGGCCCATCGCCTCCTGCGTATCCAGGTATCCGAACCGCTCCATCGTCGGCCCGTGGGCGTCGAGCAACCGCTGGACGAGCGGCTCCGTCAGCTCGCTGCGCCAGCCGCCAACCCGTCCGTGACGGAAGAAGCGCCCCGCGGCAGCGGGGCGTTCCTTGAACCCGGCCTCGCGCTCCTGGCGGCTCAGCTCCCCGAAGTCGGAGAACGCGACCGCCTTCGCGACCCGGGCGCGAGCACGACCGTCGGAGTCGTCGTCGAGGCCGCAGAAGCGCACGATCGGCGCGAAGGCCGCGGCGGGATCCGCCGAGAGATCCTCGTAGCGGACGACGTGAACCGGGAGACCCGACTCGTCGACCCACGAGCCGACGTGCTCGCTCCAGGAGCCGAGCCGTTGGCGTAGCTGATCGTGCAGGCGGGTGATCGTGTTGCTGGTGGCGCAGTCGGGGTTGCACAGCCGCTCGAGCGCGCTCTCGGCGCTGGTGCCGTAGTGGTTGGCGATCGACATCACCATGTCCAATGGATTGCGCACGAGGTAGACAACCCCGAGCGTCACATCGGCGGGGAACATCGGCTCGCCGGTGTCNNGCGTCGTGCACCTTCATGAACAGAGGCTGGTCCGCCGCGCTCGCCAGGCGACGGTAGACCTCGGGTCGCAGACGGTCGACGATGCGCGGTGCCAGCAACGACGCTTCGACGCCGGACCACTCGTCGAACCACACGCGGGCGCTCGCGATCGGCCCTCCGTCCAGCCGATTGATCTCGGCAGGAGCCTCGGCGTCCCGGAGGTAGTTGGTGAGCAGCACACGGACCCAGGTGTTGCCTGACTTCGGGTACGACGCCAGCCAGATGATCCGGCGCGTCACACGCTCATGCCTTCCGCCGCGACGATGCAATCGACCACCTCGTCGACCGACCACCGATCATCGGGACGCTGGAGCTCGAACACCGCGACCTGCTCGAGCGCGGCCGACAGCAGCCCGAACAGCGCCGGATGCTCGTCGCCCAACACCGGCCCGTAGACGCACCCGAGCAGAGAGTCGAACTTCTCGGCGCCGGCAAGCGCGGTCATCCGGACGCCGTCGCCCCCGTCGCTTCGAAGCACGTACACGGCTCCTAACCGGGCGGCTGCCCTCGCCATCGCCGGCTCCGT
>PMOY01000271.1 GCA_003165655.1 Solirubrobacterales bacterium | reverse complement strand
ACGGGGATATGGAATCTCGGCGATCACCGACCAGCGGCTCGCGGGCGCGTCGTTGTGCCTGATCGAGTTCCTGGTGTTCGGGATTGCGATGGCCGTGGTGTTCATCGACGCTTTGAACCGCGAGGAACGCGCCGACGCACTCCGCGACCTGGCCGCCTCGTCCCGCTAGAGCACCGTTTCCTAACGATCGGCTCGATGCTTCGATGGCCGGGGTCCAAGCGTCGCGTGCGCAGGCGTGCACGATCTACTATCGCTCGTCGTGACGCGACGTCGCCTCCGCCTGATCGCGATCTCCGGCACGCTGAGTCTGTTGGCGTTGCTGAGCGTCCTGGCGGTGCTCGCGAGGCTTCAAAGTGGGCAATCGAATTCGGCGTCGGACGTGCCGGCACCGCTCGCGGTGGGAACGGAGCTCCAGCGGCCCCGGCTGGTTCCGCACGTGCAGCTGATCGACGAGCAGGGCAGGCGGGTCTCGCTCAGTTCCTGGCGAGGAAAATGGGTCGTGTTGGCGCCCTCGATGACGCTCTGCGACGAGGTGTGCCCGATGACCACAGGAGCGTTGACGCAGCTCACGAGCCAGCTTCGCAAGGCCGGGCTTTCGCGCCAGGTCGTGGTCGCAGAAGTGACCGTCGATCCGTGGCGCGACACCCCGGCGCGCCTCCGCGCCTACCAGCGGCTGACGGGCGCGAACTTCGCGATGCTCACCGGCACGACATCCGAGATCCGGCGACTGTGGAGCTTCTTCGGGGTCTACTACCACCGCGTGCCCCAGAGCAATCCGCCCGACATCGACTGGATGACGCACAAGCCCGAGACGTTCGACGTCGAGCACACCGACGCGGTGTTCTTCCTCGATCCCGCCGGGCAAGAGCGCGTCGTGGACCAGGGCATGCCGGATGTGGGCGGGCATCTCTCGGCGGTGTTGCGCGGACTGCTCGACGCTGAGGGGCGGCAGAATCTCGCCCACCCGCAGCTGCCCTGGACGGCCACGGAGGCGCTCGAGGACGTCTACTACCTGATGGGTAGGAACATCCCCGCGGACGCGGTGCCCGCCGTCCATCCGCCGAGCGTCGCAGCCGCCCAGCGGGCGCTCGCGGGCTCACCCGCAGCGCTGGCGTCAGTCCACGAGCAGGCGGGGCAGCTGCTCGGCTCAGAGAGTGCGCTTGCCGCACGGCTCAGGAGCTTGCGCGGCTACCCCGTCGTGATCAACGCTTGGGCCGCGTGGTGTGCACCGTGCCGGACCGAATTTCCGATCCTCGCCTCCGCGTCGGCGCGGTACGGTCGGCAGGTCGCGTTCCTCGGGGCCGACACCAACGACAGCGCCGGCGACGCCCGCTCGTTCCTCGCGCGACATCCGATCAGCTATCCCAGCTATCAGAGCTCCTCGGCGCAGCTCGCTTCGCTCGCCGTGATCGAGGGGATGCCGACGACGATCTTCATCGATCGCGCCGGGAAGGTCATCAACGTGCACATCGGCCAATACGGGACAGAGGCCGCGCTCGAAAACGACATCGAGCACTACGCGCTCGGGGTCGACGGCTGACCGCCCGAGCCTCAGCTCCGGTGCGGCCCCGGCAAGAGTCGATCTCGCTCCGCAGGGCGTGGACCCGACCGGGTGAGTGGGCGAAGTGTGCGCCGTTGTGCGGGAGCGTCTCGTTACGTAGTCTTTCGACGATGAACTCGGGCGTGGACGTCGCGCACGGTGGTCGCGGCGCAACGCGCGCCGGTGGAAAGGCGCTCCACATGGCGGGGCACTCGAGATAACGGGCGCGTCGGGGAAAGTGGTGGCGCACGGCCCCGCGCTTGTCGTCTACGGTGACGCCGAGGCGGCGCCCGTGCCCCAACGCTGGATGCTCGTTACGCTCACCTGTGTCGGTCTGTCGCTGCTCTCGGCGGTGCGTCGATGAGGGTCCGCGCGCTGATCCCGTTCGCTGGACTCGCCGTCCTCGCCGTCTGCGCCGTCGCCGTGCTCAGCGACCGCGGTGTCGGCGGGGCCACCAAGGCCAACTCGACGATCGGCTACGGACCGTATCTCACCGCCAGCCTGATCCCCCAGGCGCTCGCGAACTCGCCGGCTCCGCGGTTCGATCTCACCGACGCCCGCGGCGGCATGATCTCGACCGCAGCGCTGCGCGGCAAGCCGTACGCCATCACCTTCCTCTACGTCCACTGCCCGAACATCTGCCCCCTGATCGGCTCAGAGATCCACGCGGCGCTCGCCGACCTCGGACCGAAAGCCGCGGGGATGAACGTTGTCGGGATCACCGTCGACCCCAGCGGAGACACCAAAAGCGACGTCCTGCAGTGGCTCGCGCTCCATCAGGAGCCCTCGAACTTCCACTATCTGATCGGTTCCACGTCCCAGCTGAGACCGGTCTGGAACGCTTACCACGTCGCGCCCCAGATCGCCGGCGATCCGGACAGCTCCCACACCGCACTGATCTGGCTCGTCAGCCGTCAAGGCAGGCTGCAAGCGCTGATCTCCGCCGGCGTCGCGATCAACGTTGGCAACCTCGCACACGACTTCCGCGTCCTCATGGAGCAGACGTGAGGCGAAGTGGAGCAGACGTGAGGCGAACTGGAGCAGACGTGAGGCGAACCGCACTGCGACGGATTGAGCGATGATGGGTCCTCTGATCCCGTTCGCGGCCACCGTCAACAGCGTGCATTGGGGCGAGTTCCTGCCGCCGCTGGTGGCGGGCGTGGTCTATCTCACGCTATTCGGACGGCGGATGCGGACGCTCGCGCGCGAGCAGCGCCCGGTGGAGAAGTGGCGAGTCGCTTCGTTCGTCACCGGCGTGCTGCTGCTCGTCGGCGTGCAGATCGGGCCGGCCGACAGCCTCGCGGACCAGGTGTTGATCGCGCACATGGTCCAGCACATCATCATCGGCGACTTCTGCTCGCTGCTGATCGTGTTCGGCCTTACGGGGCCCGTGATGCAGCCGCTTCTCCAGATTCGCGTCACCCGGCCCATACGCAAGCTTGCCTACCCCGTCGTGGCGGTGCTGCTGTGGGCGATCGATCTGTACGGGTGGCATGTGCCGTTCTTCTACCAACTCGCGATCCGGCACGACCTCGTCCACGCGCTCGAGCACGCCTGCCTGCTCTGGTTCGGAACGCTGCTGTGGCTGGCGGTGATCGGACCGCTGCCAAAACCCGCGTGGTTCACCGGCGCATGGCGCGTCGGCTACGTGATCGCGATCAGGTTCATCGGCGCCGTGCTCGGCAACGTCCTGATCTGGACCCAAACCGTGCTCTACCCGGTCTACAAGTCGACCGACGCGGCCAAGGGCCTCAACCCGCTCGGAGACCAGAACATCGCGGGCGGGATCATGATGACCGAGCAGATCATTCTCACCATCCTGCTCCTCGGGTGGCTGTTCTACAAGTTTGCGGTCCAGGACGAAGAGCGCCAGTCGCTCCTCGACCTTGCCGCCACCCGGGGAGTCGAATTGAGCCCGGAGCGCGCCGAGCGCGCCGCCCAAGCCGGCACCGGCGCCACCGAGCGGCTGCGCCAGCGCCTGACGAGCACCGTGGCGGAGCCCCCGGCCGACGACGGCGCCGGCGGGCCGACACCTCAGGGCGTATGAACGCTCCGATACGCTTCGCGCTCGGCGATCCCCCAGGCATCTGGTGACCGTGTCGACCTCTTCGATCATCACCGCACCGCCGTCCGTGGGCGGCGAGGTGTCACTCGCCGTCGGCGGGATGACGTGTGGCGC
>PMOY01000154.1 GCA_003165655.1 Solirubrobacterales bacterium | reverse complement strand
GTGCTCGACAACGTCACCCTCGCCTTCTATCCCGGCGCGAAGATTGGCGTGCTCGGCTACAACGGTGCCGGCAAGTCGACCCTGCTGCGGATCATGGCCGGGCTCGACACCGAGTTCGACGGCCACGCCCAGCTCGCCTCGGACGCGACCGCAGGGATGCTCGAGCAGGAGCCGGAGCTCGATCCGGCCAAGGACGTACGCGGGAACGTGGAGGACGGCGTCGCCGAGATCCGCGCGCTACTCGATCGCTTCAACGACCTGTCGATGAACTACTCCGACGAGACGGCGGACGAGTTCGCGGCGGTGCAGGAGCGGATCGACTTGGTCGACGGCTGGAACCTCGACACGACGCTCGAGGTCGCGATGGATGCGCTGCGCTGCCCGCCTGCGGACGCCGAGATCTCGACGCTCTCCGGCGGCGAGCGCCGCCGTGTGGCTCTGTGCCGCCTGCTGCTCCGTCAGCCCGACCTGCTGTTGCTCGACGAGCCGACCAACCATCTCGACGCGGAGTCGGTCGCCTGGCTCGAGGCCCATCTGCGCGACTACCCCGGCACGGTGGTCGCGGTCACCCATGATCGCTACTTCCTCGACAACGTCGCGGGCTGGATCCTCGAGCTCGATCGCGGCCGCGGCGTCCCCTACGAGGGTAACTACACGGGCTGGCTCGAGCAGAAGCAGCGGCGTCTCGAGGTCGAGGCACGGCAGGAGACGGGGCGGCGCAAGACGATCGAGCGCGAGCTCGAGTGGGTGCGGATGAATGCCAGCGCCCGTCGCGCCAAGCCCAAGGCCCGCCTGAACGCCTACGAGGCGCTGCTGGCCCAGGATCGCAACGTCAAGCTCGATCAGGTCCAGATCCACATCCCGGCTGGTCCGCGCCTCGGCGAGGTAGTCGTCGAGGCCGCAGGCCTCTCCAAGGCCTACGGCGAGCGGCTGCTGATCGACGGCCTCGACTTCAAGCTTCCGCGCGGCGGCATCGTCGGCGTGATCGGCCCGAACGGGGCCGGCAAGACGACGCTCATGCGCATGATCGCTGGTCAGGAGCAACCGGACGACGGCGTGCTTCGCATCGGCGACACCGTCGAGCTCGCCTACGTCGATCAGTCGCGCGACGCGCTCGACCCCGCGAAGACGGTGTGGGAGGAGGTCTCCGGCGGCGAGGAGCAGATCGCCCTCGGCGATCGTCGCGTCAGCAGCCGGGCCTACGTCGCGGGATTCAATTTCCGGGGCACCGATCAGCAAAAGAAGGTCGCCAAGCTTTCGGGTGGCGAACGCAACCGGCTCCACCTCGCGAAGCTCCTGCGCCGCGGCGGCAACATGCTGCTCCTCGACGAGCCCACCAACGACCTCGATACCGACACGCTGCGGGCGCTCGAGGAGGCGCTCCTGGCGTTCGCGGGATGCGCGGTGGTCGTCTCCCACGACCGCTGGTTCCTGGATCGGATCGCGACCCATGTGCTCGCGTTCGAAGGCGACTCTCAGGTGCGCTGGTTCGAAGGCAATTTCGAAGCGTACGAGAGCTTCAGACACGAGCGGCTGGGCGCCGAGGCCGACAGGCCGAAGCGGATCACGTACAAGAAGCTCGTCCGCGGATAGCGCCGTACGCGCGATCAGGCCCGGGCAGCAAGCACGCCGTCGAGCACGCCCATCAGCTCGTGTGCGTCGAGCGCCACAGCGTCGGCTCCGCGCAGCCCGTCGACTCCGAACGGACCCGTCGCCACCGCGAGGCAGCGCACCGCGTCGGCTCTCGCGCAGGCGATGTCCAACGGGGTGTCACCGATCACGATCGTGCACTCGCGCGGGTAGAGCACGCAGTCCTCACCTGCGCGGCGTCGGGCGAGGACGGGAAGCGCAGCGCGATCTTCGGCGTCGGAGCCGAACGCGCCCTGCCCGAGGGGAAAATGACCACCGATCCCGGCTCGGGCCAGCTTGATCCGGGCGACAGGCTCGTAATTCCCGGTCAGCAGCGCGAGCCGCACGCCGGCGCGAGCCGACAGCCCGGTGAGCAGCTCGGGCACGCCCGGGAGCACGGTGTGCGAGAGGTCGGCGGGACATCGGCGCGCGTACTCGCGGCAGCAGGTCTCGCGCACCGCGTCGGCGCGCTCGTCGATCCGCTCGGCGGACACCCCCGCGGTGAGGAGCATGATGCGCGCGATCTCGCCGTCGGTGCGCCCGGCGGGTCGCACCGAGGGCCGCAGCATCTCGGGAGCCTCGACGCCGTGGACCTCGATCAGTGCCGCGTCCAGCGCCTCCCGGTGGGCCTCGGTCGCCCCGGTGAGGAGCGTGCCGTCGATGTCGAAAAGGAGCAGCAAACCGGCGGGCGTTCAGCGCTCGAATGACATCCCCGGCTCGAGCCGCTGGGCGAACGCGGCGATCAATCGCGCCGCCGACTCGACATCGTCGAGCGAGACCATCTCGACCGGAGAGTGCATGTATCGGCACGGCACCGACACGAGGCCGGTGGGGACGCCGGAGCGACTGACATGGATCGCGTCGGCGTCTGTTCCGGTGCCTTTCCCGAGCGACTCGAGGGTGAAGGGAATCTGCTCCTGCTCGCCCGCCTCGTAGAGCAACTCGAAGATGCGGGGATGAAGCGTTGTCCCCCTGGCGATCACCGGACCGGAGTCGAGCGTGTGCTTGGTGATCGGCCCGAGCTCAACCCCGGGTTGATCGGTCGCGAACGTGAGATCGACCGCGATCGCGAGGTCGGGCTCGAGCGCGAACGTGCTCGTCCGCGAGCCCGCGAACGTCGTTTCCTCCTGAACCACCGCCAGCGCGACCACGTCCCCGGGCGCCCCTCCAGCCGCCGCCACGAGCCGCGCCGCCTCGGCCGCCACGAAGCACCCGACACGGTTGTCGAGCGCCCGCGACACGAGCCGGCCGTGGGGCAGCTCCACCGGCGCGGCGTCAATCACCGCCACGTCTCCGATCCGGACCAGCTCGCTCGCCTCAGCGGCGCTTCGAGCACCGACGTCGATGTGGAGCTCCTTGAGCTCGGGGACCTTCTTGCGATCCTCCTCCTTGAGCAGGTGGATCGGCTTGCGCCCGACTACCCCGGCGACCGCACCGCCACGCGTGCTCACCGACACCCGCTGACCGATCAGGACGACCGGGTCCCAGCCGCCGACCTGCCCGAAGTGCAGGTATCCGTCGTCGTCGATGTGAGAGATGTGCAGGCCGATCTCGTCGATGTGCCCGACGACCGCCAGCGTCGGACCGCCCCCGGGCGGCAGGGCGGATACCCGCGCGAGCGATGAGCCGAGGTGGTCGGCACGGACGTCCTGCGCGAACTGCGCGCAGCCGGCACGCCAGCCCCGAGCAGGGTCGGTCTCGTGGCCGGATGGTCCGGCGGCCGTGAGCAGCTGCGCAAGGAGCGGGGGGGCGGGCATGGTCGCGACCTCAGCCGACGAGCTCGCGCAGCACGAACTGGAGGATGCCGCCGTGGTGGTAGTAGCGCTGCTCCTGCGGAGTATCGATCCGGACGGTTACCGTGAACTCGCGCTCGCCCGCGCGGACGGTGATCTCACGGGGAATCTCCTCGGCGCCGGCGAGCCCGGCGATCGTGAACGCCTCGTGTCCGGTGAGCCCGAGCGAGGCCACCGACTCGCCGTCCTTGAACTGCAGCGGCAGCACGCCCATCCCGACGAGGTTCGAGCGGTGGATCCGTTCGAAGCTCTCGGCGATCACCGCGCGCACCCCGAGCAGGCTCGTCCCCTTCGCCGCCCAGTCGCGCGAGGAGCCCGATCCGTACTCCCTGCCGGCAAGCACGACCAGCGGCGTGCCCTCCTGCTGGTAGCGCATGGCGGCATCGTAGATCGACATCTGCTCGGAGTCGTCGTCCCGCTTACCCAGGTACAGCGTCACCCCGCCCTCGGGAAGCGGACCGTGCGTACCCTCGAGCTGGTTGCGCAGCCGAATGTTCGCGAACGTGCCGCGCATCATCACCTCGTGGTTACCGCGGCGCGAGCCATAGGAGTTGAAGTCCTTCGGGTTCACGCCGTGCTCGATCAGGTACTGGCCCGCGGGCCCGTCGCGCTTGATCGACCCGGCCGGGGAGATGTGGTCGGTGGTGACGCTGTCGCCGAGCACGGCGAGCACGCGCGCGCCCTCGATGTCCTCGATCGGCTCGGGCTCGGGCGCCAGGGCGTCGAAGAACGGCGGGCGGCGCACATAGGTCGAGTGCCCGTCCCACTGGAAGCTGTCCCCGGTCGGAACCTCGAGCGAGTTCCAGCGCTCGTCCCCGTCGAACACCGCCGCGTAGCTCTTGCGGAACATGTCGGACTGAACCGCATCGAGGACCGTGTCGGAGACCTCCGCCGCCGTCGGCCAGATGTCCTTGAGATACACGGCCTGGCCGTGATCGTCCTCGCCCAGCGGCTCCTCGTAGAGATCGATGTCCATCGTGCCGGCGAGCGCATAGGCGACGCACAGCGGCGGCGAGGCGAGGTAGTTCATCTTCACGTCGGGGTTGATCCGACCCTCGAAGTTGCGATTGCCCGAGAGGACGGAGACGACGGCGAGATCGGCGTCGTTGACCACCTCCGAGATCTCCTCGGGCAGCGGTCCGCTGTTCCCGATGCAGGTCGTGCAGCCGTAGCCGACGAGGTTGAATCCCAGTGCCTCGAGGTACTCCGTCAGACCTGCCCGGTCGAGGTACTCGGTGACGAC
>PMOY01000291.1 GCA_003165655.1 Solirubrobacterales bacterium | reverse complement strand
ATCCCGCCGCGCGCCCAGGGGCAGTCGCTCCGAGCGCGATCGAGGACCGCTGGATCCGCTCGCGCCTGGCCCGCGCGAAGACCGAGGTGCGCCGGCGGATCGAGCACTACGACTTCGCCCACGCGGCTTTGGCGCTGTACGACTTCGTCTACGGAGAGCTGTGCGACTGGTACCTCGAGCTGGTGAAGCCGCGGCTGCGCGAGCACGAGCAGGAGGTTCAGGGGACGCTGCTGTACGTGCTCGTCGAGACGATCGCGCTCGCTCACCCGATGATTCCTTTCGTCACCGAGGAGATCTACGCCCACGTCCCCGGCGTGCAGGAGCTGCTCGCGGCGGGGATCGAGAGCCTGCCCGAGACGGTCGACGAGAGTGCTGAGGCAGCGCTCGCGCGAACGATCGCGGCCGTGCAGGCGATTCGTGGGTGGCGCGACGTCGCCGAGGTCAGGCCAGCGGCGATCATTCCCGCCCGCCTCGTCGCGAGCGGGTACGACGAGACCGCGGCCCAGATCGAGCGTCTCGCACGGCTCGCGTTCTCGCCGGACGGCGGCCACCCGGTGGCATCGGTAACGATCCCGGGAGGCGCGATCGAGATCCTGCCCACCGATCAGCTCGACCTGAGCGCCGCCGAGGACAAGCGCGCGCAGCGGCGTCAAAAGCTGGGATCCGAGATCGCACGGTCGCAGGCCAAGCTGAGCAACGAGGGATTCGTCGCGAAAGCGCCGGCGGACGTCGTCCGGGCCGAACGGGACAAGCTCGCCCGGCTGCAAGCGGAGCTCGAGTCGTCGTGAGCACCGGACCGCGGGACCGCTCAGCGTGGAGCGCCGAGGACGCCGAGCGCTACCTGCTCTCGCTCGAGCTGTTCGGGATGCACTTCGGCCTCGAGCGGATGCGCAGGCTGATGACAGCTCTTGGCAATCCCCAGCTCCGCTTCGGCTCGATCCACGTCGTGGGCACGAACGGAAAAACCTCGACCGTGCGGATGATCGCGGCGATCCTCGAGCGCCACGGGGTGCGCACGGGCGCCTATCTCTCTCCCCACCTCGTCCATTTCTGCGAACGGATCATGGTGGGCGACGCCGATATCTCGCCGGGCGCATTCGCGTCGGCCGTGCAGCGGGCCGCCCGGGCCGCCGAGCTCGTCGACAGCGCGGCTCGAGGCGAGGACCGCGTGACCCAGTTCGAGGCGCTCACCGCCGCCGCGTACTCGGAGTTGGCCGCCCGTGAGGTCGAGGTCGCGGTCGTCGAGGCCGGGCTCGGCGGTCGCTACGACGCCACCAACGTGATCCCGTCGAAGGTCCAGGTCCTGACCAGCGTGGGCCTCGAGCACACCCGCTGGCTCGGGCCGACCGTCGCCGACATCGCCCGGGAGAAGCTCGCCGTCGTCCAGCCCGGTGGGATCCTCGTTCTCGGTTCGCAGCTGGACCCCGATGCCGACGCCGAGGCGCGCGCGGTGGCCGAGCGTGCGGGCGCGCGGATCGTGGGCGCGCCGGCGGATCCGGGCGTGCCAGTGGGCCCGCTCGGAGCCTTCCAACGTCGCAACTTCGCGCTTGCGCGTGCGGCGGCCGAGGCGTACCTCGGGGAGCTCGACAGGGCCGCGGTCACGATGGCGGCCGCGGAGGTGCAGGTTCCCGGCCGGCTTCAGATCGTCGGCCGCGAACCGCTGACGTTGCTCGACGGCGCACACAACCCGGCCGGGATGGCGGCCCTGGCCGAGTCGCTGCCCGAGATCGCCGGTGAGCGCCGGATCGTTGCCGTCGTGTCGATTCTCGACGACAAGGACGCGGCCGCGATGCTCGCGACGCTGCTGCCCTCGTGCGATGCGCTGATCGTCACGAGCAGTCAGAATCCGCGCGCACTGCCGCCGCCCACGCTCGAATCATTGACGCGTCAGATCGGTGGTCCGCCTGCGGAGGTCGTGCGCGACCCTCGTGCAGCGCTCGAGCGCGGCCGCACGGTGGCAGGCACCGAGGGCGTCGTCGTCGCGACCGGCTCGATCTACCTTGTCGCCGATCTCCTGCGGACGACACCCGCCAAGCTGCGGGCCTCGATGTTGTGAACGAGCCCGACGATAATCCCAGCTTCCTGATCATGATCGGCCTGGTCGCGCTGATCGTGGCCGTGGTCATCCTGGTGTTCTTCGGTATCGGCTACCTGTTCGGTCGGGCGTTCCTCTAGCCCGATGCAGGCTGGATTGCATCCGTCCGACCACCGCTACCACTAAACTCGCCGCTCACAATGACCGCGTTTGCCGTCTTCGGGATCAGCAACCGCAGCGTAAACCTGGCCATCACCCTCCTGATCGTGTTCCTGGTGGTGATCTGGCTTGCGCTCGTCTACTGGACGTACGCCGACGGCCGCCGGCGGATCGCGGACCCGTGGCTGATCGGCTGCGCGACTGTCGCGTCCTTGTTCCCGTTCGTCGGCACGATCATCTACACGATTGTGCGGCCGCCCGAGTATCTCGACGATGTGCGCGAGCGTGACCTTGAGATGCAGGCCGCCGAGGCCCGGCTCGCCCAGCTCGGCTACCAGCTCTGCCCGCATTGCGATTACGAAGTCGAAAAGGACTTCCTGCGCTGCCCCAGCTGCATGCGCAAGCTGAAGGACCCGTGCGTCGCATGTGGACGGCCGCTGGACCCGACCTGGAAGATCTGCCCGTTCTGCGAGACCGAGGTCAGCGCCGCTGCTCCGGCCCCGCGCCGCGCCCGGCGGCGCCGCGATGGCGTGACCGAGCCACAGCCCGCGGCCGGCACGGCCGCCGACACCGGCACCCAGCCGCTCACGAGCTGACAGCACGGACGTCGCAGCGAAGCGCCGCCCGAGGCGGGGCGCGCGCGAATCGGCGCCGCGCCACCTTTCCCTTCCCCTCGCCACCACAGAATGCGCGCTTTACACCCGAAACCAGGAGATCACGAGAACGACATGCAGCGGACACTGATCCTCGTCAAGCCCGACGCGTTCGCGCGGGGACTGAGCGGCGAGATAATCGCCCGCTTCGAGCGCAAGGGCTTGCGGATCGCCGCGCTCAGCGCCCGGACGATCACCCGCGAGCTGGCCGAGCGCCACTACGAAGAGCACGCGGGCAAGCCGTTCTTCGAGGGCCTGGTCGAGTTCATTACCTCGGGGCCTCTCGTCTCGCTCGTGCTCGAGGGCGAGCAGGCGGTCGACGCGGCGCGCCAGATCATCGGAGCGACCGATCCGCTCAAGGCCTCCACGGGCTCGATTCGCGGGGATTACGGCATCGAGCTGGGACACAACCTGGTCCATGGATCGGACTCACCCGAGTCCGCGGCGCGGGAGATCGCGCTGTTCTTCCCCAGCCTCGAGGCTGACAACTGAGTACCCCTCGCCTGATCCTCGCCTCGCGCTCGCCGCAGCGGCGCGCGATCCTCGAGCAGCTCGGGATCCCGTTTGAGGCTCGAATCGCCGAGATCGAGGAGCTCGCCGCCGGACCGCCGCGCGAGGTCGTGCTCGAGAACGCATACCGCAAGGCGGCGGCGGTCGCCAGGGACGCAGGCGACGAGCTCGTGCTCGGCGTCGACACGATCGTCACGCTCGGAGGGCAGATCTACGGCAAGCCGGGGGGCGTCGAGGAGGCCCGCACGACGCTCCGCGCGCTCGGCAACCACCGTCATGCGGTCCTCAGCGGCGCCTGCCTGATCCAAGGGGCACGGGTGCGGACGGCGGTGAGCACGACGCTCGTCGAGCTCCGAGCGCTCGACGACGCCCTGATCGACTGGTATCTCGCGACCGGCGAATGGCAGAACCGGGCCGGCGGCTATGCGATCCAGGGCCGCGGCGCGGCCCTGGTACGGTGCATCGAGGGCGACTATCTGAACGTTGTCGGCCTCCCCGTCGCGACGCTGCTGGAGCTCGCCCCCGAGCTCCTCGGGATGCCGTGAGCCGCGCACTGCCAGGCTGCACGGCGGCGCCCGCCTGGCGATTTCCCTCTTTTTGATTTTCCAGCGCTTTTCCTCCCCGACAGGGTTTCGGAAAGGTCCGTTCGGCGGTGTGGCGTTCGATACACTGAACTGCGGACGGGCCTGGCGGCGCCGCGCCACCACAATCCTCGCCGGCCGTCTTCGCTGTCCCGACCTCGTAAATACGCATGGGCCTCTTCACGTACATGACCGGTTTCGGCGGCCGAGATATGGCTGTCGATCTCGGCACGGCCAACACGCTCGTCTTCGCACACGGCAAGGGCATCATTGTCAACGAGCCGTCCATCATCGCGGTGAACACCCAGACCAATGAAGTCGAGGCTGTCGGCAAGGAGGCCAAGGAGATGCTCGGGCGCACGCCGGGCAACATCGTCGCCAT
>PMOY01000085.1 GCA_003165655.1 Solirubrobacterales bacterium | reverse complement strand
CGCGGCCGCCCGCTGGCGCTGCAGATCTTCCCGCAGGGGATCGAAGGCCACGGCTTCTTCATGAAGGAGGCCCCCAAGTACATCCCCGACTGGATCGCAACCGCCACGGTGCCCAAGAAGGGAGGCACGGTGACCCACGTGCTCGCCCAGGATGCCGCCACCCTCGTTTACCTCGCCGGCCAGAACATGATCACGCCGCATGCCTGGCTCTCGCGCTTCGACGAGCCACACGAGCCCGACCGCCTGACCCTCGATTTCGACCCGTCTCCGGGGGTCGGCTTTGGCGCGGTCCGCGAGGCGGCACGCGAAGCGGGTCAGAGACTGCGCGACGCGGGGCTGGTCCCGTACGCGATGGTCACGGGCTCACGCGGGGTGCATGTGGTGTGCCCGCTCCGCCGAGGCCCGTCGTTCGGCGAGGTGCACGGGTACGCGCGGTCGCTCGCCGAAGCGATGGTGGCCGACGATCCCGGGCACCTCACGCTCGAGTGGCGCCGCGCCGATCGCGGCGCGCGGATCTACGTCGACGTCAATCGCATCAACTACGCCCAGCATGCCGTCGCGCCATACGGCGTGCGCCCCAAGCCCGGAGGACCGGTAGCGATGCCGATCGAGTGGGAAGAGCTGTCGAACCCGCGCCTGACGCCCGTGAGCTGGACGGTGAGGAACGCCGCGGACCGCGTCGCTTCCCACGGCGACGCATGGAAGGGCATGTCGAGCCGGGCTCGAAAGCTGCCCCGCGCGGCCTGACGGGGGCCCACCGCGTCGATCAGACCCCTCCCCGCTGGCGCGGCCGAGATCGGGACGCAGGGTCGCAAGGGAATCCCGAACTTGAAGTTTGCAGGATTTATTGCACGACCAGGGTCAGCTCCCCTGATCGCGACGAGGCTTGTTAGGGTCCCCGCGAGCTTCATCTCCATCTGCCGCCGGAGGTTGCTTTGGATCGTGACGGGACGGCCACGCGGGACCGGCCGTCCGCGCGCAGTGCCGCGTGCGATCACGTCCGGCGAGCCCGTCCTCAATGTCCATAAGCCATCGTCATCCCTGGGCCATCCGCGCCGCCGGCGCGGCCGGCGCCGTCGCCGCCTCCGCTGTCTTGCTCGTGGGCGGCACGCCCTCGAGCGGCGCCGCCGATCTCCAGAACCAGATTCAGGCCGCCCAGTCGGCGGCAACCTCACTGCAGTCGTCGATCGCCGCCGACTCGACCAAGATCCGTCAGACGACGGGCGGCGTCCAGGCCGCGGAGGAGCACCTGTCCGCGCTGCAGTCCGACCTCGCGAGCCGCGAGTCACAGCTCGGGAGCGTCCAGACGCAGCTCCTCGACGCGCGCACGCACCTGCTCGACCTCGAGAACCTGCTCGCGCGCGCGGCACGAGCGCTGTCAGCCAACCTGGTCGCCAACTACGAGGGCACCGAGCCGAACGTGGTCAGCGTCGTACTCGAGTCGCATGGGTTCCCCGATCTCCTGGAACGGCTCTCGTTCCTGAGGACAATCGGCCGCCAGGACGCGGACATCGTTCACAGCACCCGCGTCGCTCGCGAGCAGGTGGCCCATCAGGCCGATGCGCTCGGGAAGCTCGAGTTGCGCGACCAGCGGCTCACCGCGGTCGTCCTCGCGCAGCGCAATCAGGTAGCCGCGCTTCAGGACGCGCTCCTGAGCGAGCGGATCACCGAGCTCGGAAACCGAGCGAGCGACGCAGCGAAGCTGAGCTCGCTCAGCGCGCACCTGCATTCGCTCGAGAGCCGGGCCGAACAGCAGGCCGCCGCCGCAGCGGAGACGGGCAACGCCGGTATCGGCGGCATCGCGGTCGACACCGGAGGGATGGTGCAGCCACCTCCCGGGGCGCCCGCGGCCGTCGACGAGGTGATCGCCGCCGGCAACGCGATCGCCACGCTGCCCTACATCTGGGGAGGCGGTCACTCCTCCTTCCACGCCGACGGCTACGACTGCTCGGGCTCGGTCAGCTATGCGCTGGCGGCCGCCGGCCTGGTGAGCGCTCCGATGGTCTCCGGCGACTTCGAGAACTGGGGCGATCCCGGCCCCGGCCGCTGGATCACTGTCTACGCCACCAACGGCCACGTCTGGATGGACGTCGCAGGGTGGCGCTTCGACACCGTCGCGCTCGCGGAGACCGGAACCCGCTGGTCGCAGGGCGGTGGGGAGTTCGCGGGGTTCGTCGAGAGGCACCCGCCAGGATTGTGAGTCGGGCGGTTTCGGCAGGCCCCGACCGAGTTTGCGGAGCTTTCCCCGTTAGGCGAATCGTTTGACGAACGCCAGTGCGGTGTCGGCCACCTCGCGCCAACCGTCGTCGATCGTGAGAGCGTGGCCGCGATTCGGGACCTCGACGATCTCCGTGACAGCGCTGTTGTGGTGCTGCTTCTTGAAGGATGCGTTGGTGATCGCCCACGGGACGGTGTGGTCCTGACCTCCGGAGATGAGCAACAGCGGCCCGCGCTGTGAGTTCCTCGTGTCGACCTTCGCCTCCGTCCATGGGTTCAGGTTGGCGGTCGCGGCCTGGAACAGCGGGGCGCCAGATGCCGCCACATGGAACCTGTCATAGAGCTCCTTCGCCTCCGTCTCGCTCACCGCGTTGGCCCACCCGTATCGAAACTGATCGAACGTGAGCGTGACCGCGCGGCCATAATTGGCAGGATTCCCAAGCACCGGCATCGCCGACCGCAGTGAGGAAATGGGTAGCGGCAGGACACCGCGGAACGGTGCGGGGTCGATTGCCACCGACGCCGCCGACAGTCCGCGTCCCGCGATGATCTGCGCCAGCAGCCCGCCAAAGGAGTGGCCGATCACCACCGGCTTGCCGGTCACCCGCGCGACCACCTGTTCGACATGATCAGCGACCTGCCCGATGGTCTTCTTGGCAAAGACCTGAGGATTCGCCCGCGCCTCTTCAACCGTCTCGGGGTCATCCGGCCACGACGGAGTGAGCGTCGCGAACCCCGCCTCCGCGAAGCGCTGGCGCCAGGCGTCCCAGCTGCTCGGCAGGAGCCACAGACCATGGATGAAAACGACCGTCGTGCCGGTCGCTGCGTTCGCTTCTTTGATCTGCTCGTTCTCGCGCTCAGTGATCGCCATACCCGTGCGACCCCCCTCGGCTATCAGCCAGTCGATGACGGACGCGATCCTCCACCCGGGACCGCGTGAGCGCGAGCATATTTCAATTGTGCCGCCGCGCGAACGCGGTAGTCGGTCATTTCTACCCCTACCCGTTTGCCAATGCCAGGCAGCTCGGATACTTCGCCGTCACCGTCAACGCCTTCTGGACCGGGCTCCTGTTCGTCGGCTTGGCCGTCGGCGCCACGGCTCTGGACAAGCGGCTGGCCTCCGTAGCCACGCCCACGCCGTAGCTACGCCTGCGCCGCAGCTGGGGCGCCGAGCGGGAACCGGACGCCGGTCAGTTCCTCCGCGACATCCCACAGGCGGCAGGCCACGTCGGTGTCCATGGCGGCGTTCGAGCGCCCGACGAGCCTGGGCGCGCCGCGCTGCTCC
>PMOY01000162.1 GCA_003165655.1 Solirubrobacterales bacterium | reverse complement strand
CTTGCCGCCGAACCCGCCGCCGACGTAGGGCGAGGTGAGATGGACCTGATCCTCGTCGATTCCGAAGACCTGCGCGAGCGTCCATGCGTGCAGCTTGACCCCCTGGCTGGCGTCGTGGACGATGAGGTCCTCGCCGTCCCAAGCGAGCGTCGCCGCGTGGGGCTCGATCGCGTTGTGATTGTGGCGCGGCGTCCGATAGGTGAGATCGACGAAGTGGGCCGCGTCGATGAGGGCGGCCTCGGCATCGCCGACGAGAACCTCGACCGGCTGGCCGACGAGACTGTCGGGCGTGCGCGGATGCGCCCTGGCCTTCTCGAAGGTCCGCGGCGTCGAGGACTCGTAGGCGACAGCGATCAGCGAGGCGGCGTGGTCGGCCTGCTCCTGGGTCTCAGCCAGGACGACCGCGACCGGCTCGCCGTTCCAGTGAATGCTGTCGTCCTGCATGACCGGCAGGCTGCTGCCGCCGGCCGCCTTCGGCGCTGTCATGAACAGCGGCGGGGGCTGCATCCGCGGAGCGTTGCGGTGGGTCATCACGAGCACGACCCCGGCCGCGGCCTCTGCGGCGCTCGTGTCGAGCGTCGTGATGCGACCGCGAGCGACCGTGCTGTAGCGCAGCGCGGCGTAGACCATGCCGTCCATCACGTACTCGGCGGCGAAGCGCACCTCGCCGCGGACCTTCAGCGGCCCGTCCAGGCGCGACACCTGCGCGCCGATGAGGCCGTGCTTGGCGCGCAGCACCGGATCGGGGCCCGCGTTCGGCGTCCAGCCCTCGGAGGCGATCGGCACCGCGGTCTGGGGATCGGTGGCGCTCATCGGCGGGCTCCCTCGGTCAGCTGTTGCAGAACGGCGACGAGCGTGCGGCGGGCGAGGTCGACTTTGAACGCGTTGCCGGCGAGTGGACGGGCGTCGGCAAGCTCGGCATCGGCCGCTTCAAGGAAGCTGGCCTCCGTCGCCGGCCCGCCCCGCAGCGCCTCCTCGGCGCGCCACGCCCGCCACGGCTTCGGAGCGACCCCGCCCAGAGCGAGTCGCACGTCGGCGATCGCGCCGCCGTTGAGCTCGATCGCGGCGGCGACCGAGACGAGCGCGAACGCGTAGCTGGCGCGATCGCGCACTTTGCGGTAGGTCGAACGCGCGGCGAGGTTGGACGGGGGCAGCTGCACCGCGGTGATCAGCTCGCCAGGCGCGAGCACCGTCTCAACATCCGGACGATCCCCGGGCAGAGTATGCAGGTCGCAGAGCGCGACGGTCCGCTCGCCCGAGGCGCTCCTCAGGTGGACGACGGCGTCCAACGCGGCGAGCGCGACGCACATGTCCGACGGGTGGGTGGCCACGCACGCGGGCGACGCGCCGAGGATCGCGTGGCTGCGGTTGAAACCCTCGATCGCGTCGCAGCCCTCGCCCGGAGACCGCTTGTTGCAGCGCGAACCGTCGGTGTCGTAGAAGTAGGTGCAGCGGGTGCGCTGCAGCAGATTACCGCCCACCGTCGCCATGTTGCGGATCTGCGCGGAGGCGCCGGCGACGATCGCGCGCGTGAGCATCGGGTAGTGGGCGCGGACCGCCGGGTGCTCGGCCACCGCGGTGTTGCGCGCGGCCGCCCCGATCATCAGACCGCCGTCGTCGGTCTCCTGGATCTCGTCCCACAGGCGGGTCACGTCAACGAGCGCCGAGGGAACCTCGACGGTCTCGCGCATCAGGTCGACGAGGTTCGTCCCGCCGCCGAGATATTTCGCATTCTCACCCTCGGCGCGGCGGATCGCGTCGGAGGCATCGGTGGCGCGTGTATAGGCGAGCTCGATCACGCGCCCGACCCCGCGAACACCTCGGCGATCGCGTCAACGATCCCATTGTAAGCGCCGCAGCGGCACAGGTTGCCACTCATCCGCTCGCGCAGCTCGTCCTGACTGAGCGGGATCTCGCCGGCGCCGAGATCGTCGGTGACGTGGCTCGGCACCCCACGGGCAACCTCCTCCGCCATCCCGACGGCCGAGCAGATCTGGCCCGGAGTGCAGTAGCCACACTGAAATCCGTCATGGTCGATGAACGCCTGCTGCAACGGGTGGAGCGCGCCATCGCTCGCCAACCCCTCGACCGTGGTCACCTCTCGGCCGTCGTACTGGACGGCGAGGGCCAGGCAGGAGAGGATCCGCTCCCCGTCGACGAGCACCGTGCAGGCACCGCACGCGCCCTGATTGCACCCCTTCTTCGTGCCATACAGCTCAAGATGCTCACGGACGAAGTCCAGCAGCGACACACGAGCATCGGCCGGCACCGGCACCTCGCGGCCGTTGATGATGATCGGCACAGCGGATTCCCCTTTCAGCGACAAACTCCTGACAGCAGCCAGGCTAGCTCACCTCGTACCCCTCCAGGCCAGGCCCACACTATGATCGCGTGCAGGCCGGGCCGATCGGCCGCCTCCCACCTGATGCTTTCACGCGCGCGCGGCACGCAGACGGGCGCCCGCGGCTGGCAGTACGCGTAGGTGAACCCGGGGGCTTGCGTTGTTGACGTAGCCCTTGGGGTTCCAGAGCGCGGCCTCGGCATCGGGCTGAGTGGCCGCGGAGGAGTCCCAGGCACGCACGCGCAGCTCATGCTCTCCGGGCACCAGATCCAAGGTGATGCGCCAGTGTCGCCACGCCCAGCGGCCAAGATCCTCCAGCAGTTCGGCTTGCGTCCAGCTCGCGCCGCCATCGATCGAGACGTCAACACGGGCGACGTATCGATCCCCGCCCGCAAACGCATAGCCTCGCGCCTCGACCGGCCCGGCGGTGACGGTCGCCCCTTCACGCGGGGAAAGGACATCCGAGTTCAGCGCTACCAGGCCCAGTGGCATTCCAATCCCCGGACCCGCTGTTGCGTCCGCGGGCAACAGCCGGTACACGACATGCTGAAAGTAGCCAGGCCACGGTCGCGGGCGCAGCTCGATGCGCTCTAACCACTTCACGCTGCGCGCGCCGATATAGCCGGGCACCACCACCCGCAGCGGAGCGCCGTGCACCGGTGGCAGCGGCTCGCCGTTCATCGCCCACGCGAGCAGCACCTCCGGTCGCGAGGCTTTATCGAGCGGGATCGAACCACCGAACTGCTGAACGGGCTCCGCCTCCGGACTGACATCCGCGCCCTCAAACCCCACGTCTGATGCGTCGCCGAGCGGTCCCGCGAGCGCGAGCACGTCAGCCAGCACGACCCCGGTCCACGTCGCGGTGCCGGTCGCTCCCGGACCCCACGGCACCTCGTCGGGAATGTCTCGCACCGCGATCAACCCCGCCCGCCGGTTACCCGCACACTGCAGCGTCGCGGTCACCGTCCGCTCAGCAAACGCCTCACGCAACGTCTCCAACGACAGGCTCAGCTCCCGCTCGACCATCCCGCCCACCCGCAGCCGCCACGCGCTGCGGTCGATCTCAGGCACCGGACCGTGACTACGCACATAAAACGCGTCGGTGTCGGTCACCGGATTGGTCAGCGATCCCAGGCAAGTCTCCGCGTTGAACGGCTCCTCTACATGGACGACGAGATCGTCGCGCTTGCCAAAGCGTCCCATCGGCTCAGCTTACGAAGATCACACCGCCAGCCGCCTGCCACGGGCCCGTCACATGGGCCCGACCGGGCTGGCCTACGGGCTGGACATGACGACGAGATGCTCGACCTCGCCC
>PMOY01000427.1 GCA_003165655.1 Solirubrobacterales bacterium | reverse complement strand
ATGGGCGAGCTCGGCTTCCTCGGACTCGACAAACCGGAGCGGTACGGCGGTCAGGGCGGCGACTACTACACAAGTCTCGTACTCGCCGAGGAAATGGTGCACTCGCATTCGGGTGGGCTCGCGATGGGCATCGCGGTCCAGACCGACATGGCCATGCCCCCGATCCTCGCCTTCGGCACCGAGGAGCAGAAGCAGGAGTGGGCCGTGCCGGCGATCCGGGGCGAGAAGATCCTCTGCCTCGGGATCACCGAGCCAGACGCCGGCTCCGATGTCGCCGCGATCACGACCCGCGCCGTCCGCGACGGCCACGACTATGTGATCAACGGCTCGAAGACCTTCATCACCAACGGTCACCGCGCCGATGTGATCGTGCTCGTCACCAAGACCGACTTCGAGGCGGGCACCCGGATGACTCGTGCGGCGCCCGATCAAGCGACGGAGCCGGACGACGCGTCCGCCTCCCGATCGGCGGGACGGCGAGCGGGCGGGCAGACCACGGCCGAGCGCGCGCCGCACGAGGGCTTCACCCTGTTCCTCGTGCCAACCGACCGGCCGGGCGTGACGCGGCAGAAGAAGCTCGAGAAGCTCGGTATGCACGCTTCCGACACGGCGCTGCTCGCCTTCGAGGACGTCCGCGTCCCCGCGTCCGCGACGCTGGGCCAGATAGGCAAGGGCTTCTACCACATCATGTGGGAGCTCCAGGGCGAACGGCTGATCGGCGCCGCGGGATCCGTGGCCGGAGCGCAACACGTGTTCGATCGCACCCTTCAGTACGCCAAGGAGCGGATCGCCTTCGGCCGCCCGATCGGCAGCTTCCAAGTGATCCGACACAAGTTCGCCGAGATGGCGACCAAGATCGAGACGGCTCGGCAGCTCGTCTACACGACGGCTTGGCGCTTCCAGAATGGCGAGTACCCGGTGCGCGAGATCACCATGGCGAAGTTGCACGCCGCCCGAATCGCGGTCGAAGTCGCCGACGAATGCATCCAGATCCACGGAGGTAACGGATACATGAAGGAGTACGGGATCGAGCGCTCATGGCGCGACCTCCGGCTGAACCGCATCGGCGCCGGAACGGACGAGATCATGCTCGAGGTGATCGGGCGCTCGTACGGGTTGTAACCTGCCTGCCCGCCAAGACGGGCGCGGCGGCTTCAACCTCGCTCCGATGGGTAGGATCAGGCAGGTGAATATGCGGTTCATCCCGTTGTTGTGCGCGGCGGCCGGCGCGGTGCTCGCCGCGGGCGGCTGTGGGACGAGCCAGGCCGTCGATCCGGTGGCGCGGGCGGCCGATGTCACGATCAGCTCGCCGGGATACCGGATGTCGGCGGTGATGACCATCAGCGGCACGGGGACTTCGGTCACGGCCTCGATCACCGGAGCCGTCGATACGGCCGCGGACCGGGGCACCATGAGCCTGAATGAAGTCATCGCAGGCCACCGTGTG
The DNA here is from genome assembly GCA_003165655.1 of Solirubrobacterales bacterium. GTDB lineage: Bacteria > Actinomycetota > Thermoleophilia > Solirubrobacterales > Solirubrobacteraceae > Palsa-465. The sequence continues at coordinate 3,294 of PMOY01000427.1, read as the reverse complement.
AACGCGGCGATGGTCTTCTCGCGGCTGAGCTTTTACATGAAGTCGGCGGCGATTCCCGGCGCAGCCAAGCTGACGGGCGGCAAGCCCTGGATCTATATCGACATGAGCCGAGCGCTCGCGGCGATGGGCGTTGGCTCGCTGCCCGGCACGGTCGACCCGAGCCAGTTTCTCGACTACCTGAACGCCGTCGGCGCGAATCCGACGGTCGTGGGCCAGATGTCGATCAGCGGCGTCCCGACGACCGAATACCGCGCCGAGATCGATCTCGATCGCTACGCGAAGATGTTCAACGCTTCGGCCAAGACGGTCTCCATTCTCGAGTCGGCGATCGGAAGTCACACGATGGCGATGGAGGCATGGATCGACAGCCACCACCGCGTCCGCCGGATCCACGTCGCGTTTCCCGAGTGCGTCGCCGGCACCAAGGTCCAGTTCGCGATGACGATGGGCATCTCCGACTTCGGGTCCCAGCCGCAAGTGCAGATCCCACCGGCGAGCGAGGTCTACAACCTGACGCCGCTCCTATCCTCCGAGTACGCCAACGTCAAGCTTGGCTGCGGATCCGGCAGCTGAGACCGGGCTCGCAAGAGAAACGCTCCAATACCTTGTGCGTGTGCATTTCCTGCAGGGGCCCGACCGCAGTCGGGCTCGTTGGGGCTCGACACCTTCGCGGCGATGCCACACGATGGAAGTGACATTGAGAGCCAGCAACGGTGCGAAGATCCTCGTGTGGCGAGAGGACGACCTCTTCCATGCGCGACGGGCCGAAGCTCCCCTGGAGCCGCTCCAGACCTGCCTTGGACTCGATCTCTTCGAGATCATCGCCGATCTCGCCCGGCTCGACCTCGAGGACGGGGCTCAGACCGCGGAGGCGATCGAGCTCTCCAGGAGCGCCCAACGCCTGCTCGCCCGCGCGCCGGGCTCACCCGAGACAGCGATCCACTACCAGCTCGGCGAGGATCCGCCCTCGACGACTCGCTCCAGCACCGACTAGGCGCACAGCCGTCGGGGCCGAGCGACCGCCGATCAATACGCTGATGGAGTCGGCACGGGGACAGCTGCTGATTGCCGGACCCGCGTTGCTGGATCCGAACTTCTGGCGCACAGTGGTGCTGGTCGTCGAGCACACCGCCGAGGGAGCCCTGGGCGTCGTGCTCAATCGTCCCTCGGAGACCAGCGTGCTCGACGCCGTCTCGCAGCTCGAGCAGCTCGTCGAGCCCGACGACCCGGTATTCATCGGCGGGCCGGTGCAGCCAAGCGCCGTGATCGTCGTCGCCGAGTTCGAGGATCCGGGCGACGCCGCGCTCGTCGCCTTCGACGACGTCGGCGTGCTCGGGACGGGTTCCTCCCCCGACGAGGTCGCCGCCGGAGTCCGCCGCGCGCGGGCGTTCGTCGGCCACGCCGGCTGGGGCCCGGGCCAGCTCGACGGCGAGCTCGAGCGGGGCGACTGGATCGTCGAGAGCGCCCGGCGCGAGGACGCGTTCGCCGCCGACCCGAAGGAGCTGTGGGGTGCCGTACTGACACGCAAGGGCGGCAGCTTCGCCCTGCTCGCGCGGATGCCGCCGGACCCCTCTGTCAATTAGCCGCAGATATACGGCGACTAGAATCGCTGAGCCTGTGAGCCATGCCCATCATGCGCACGGCGGCCATGTGCACGACGGCCGTGCCGCCGACCGGAGCGCGCTGAGAGCGGCGCTCGCGCTGATCGTCGCGTTCATGGTCGCCGAGGTGGTGGCGGCCGTGATCGCGTCGTCGCTGGCCCTGCTCTCGGACGCCGCCCACATGCTGACCGACGCCGCAGCGTTGGCAGTGTCACTGCTCGCCGCTCGACTCGCCTCCCGTCCCGCCGCCGGGGCGATGACCTACGGCCTCGGGAGGGCCGAGATCCTCAGCGCGCAGGCGAACGGCGTGACCTTGCTCGTGCTCGCGCTCTTGATCGTCTACGAGAGCATCCGCCGCCTGATCTCGCCGCCCGCCGTCGAAGGGTCGGTCGTGCTGGTGGTCGCGCTCGTCGGCGTCGCCGTCAACCTGCTCGCCGTGCGGATCCTGTCCGGCAGGGACACCACGGGGCGCCGCAGCCTGAACGTCGAGGGCTCCTACCGCCACGTCGTAACCGACCTCTTCGGCTTCGTCGCGACGGCGATTGCAGCGGTCGTCATCCTGAGTACCGGTTTTCGACGCGCCGACGCAATCGCGTCACTCGTGGTCGCCGGACTGATGTTTCACACCGCCTATGTGCTGCTGATGGCGTCAGCGCGGGTGTTCATGGAGGCCGCTCCCGAGGGTCTGAACCCACGGGACATCGGGCGCGAGCTGGCCGCTCAACCCGGGGTGGTGCAGGTCCACGACCTCCACGTCTGGGAGGTGACGTCGGGGTTCCCGGCCCTGTCGGTCCACGTGGTGGCCCGAGCGGGCGATGACTGCCACGAGCTACGTCGCCGGCTGCAGCTCATACTCGGGCAGCGCTTTCAGATCGAGCACACGACGCTTCAGGTCGATCACGAGGTCGCCGTGCAGCCCCCGCTCCAGATCGAGATCGCGCCGCGCGAGCGGGCAGAGCTAGACTCGCGAGGATGAGGGTCGTCAAGCCCGGCCCAGACCGATCAGTGCCCCGAGGCGTCGTCGGGGGATCAGAGATCTCGCAGGCGACCGCGGGCGCTCAGAACATCTACATGGCGGTTTTTCGCGTCCCTCCGCAGACGCGCTCCCGGCCCCACTACCACGAGGGTTGCGACAGCGCGGTCTACCTGCTCTCGGGGCATCTGAGAGTCAGGTGGGGCGACCACCTCGAGGAGGAGCTGATGCTCGAGCCGCGCGATCTCGTGTACGTCCCGCCGCGCGAGACCCACATCCTCGAGAACCCCTCGGACAGCGAGCCCGCCGAGTACGTCGTCGCGCGCGATTCCCCCCACGAGGACGCGGTCGTCGTGCCCTGGGCGGACGAGTGATGACGGCGAGCACGACCCCTGCGCACCGCGACGGGATCCTCGCGGGCGTTGGCGGCCTGCGCATCTTCTGGCAGTCATGGCTCCCCCCCGCACCGCCGCGCGGCGTTGTCGTGATCGCGCACGGCTTGGGCGAGCACAGCGGCCGCTACGCCCACGTCGCCGAGCGGCTGGTCCGCGAGGGCTACGCCGTATATGCGCTCGACCATCGTGGCCACGGTCGCTCTGAAGGGCCTCGCGCGCTGCTCGACAAGATCGGCAGCGCCGTCGCCGACCTCGACTCGCTCGTGCTCCGGGCGTCGGATGAGCACCCGGGGAGCCCGGTGTTCCTGCTCGGCCACAGCATGGG
>PMOY01000170.1 GCA_003165655.1 Solirubrobacterales bacterium | reverse complement strand
GGCTGGGTGCACGAGATCGGTTCCGCAGTCAGCAACGTGGCCGTCGGGGACACCGTGATCGTGCATCCCTTCATCTCCTGCGGGTTCTGCGCGCCGTGCCGGCGCGGCGACGACATGCATTGCCTCACCGGCTCCTTCCCGGGCATCAACCGTGACGGGGGGTTCGCCGACTTTCTCATGACCTCGGCCCGGTCGGTCGTCAAGCTCGACCCCTCGCTGGAGCCGAAGGACATCGCGGCGCTCGCAGATGCCGGACTGACGGCAATCCACGCGGTCAAGAAGGCGATTCCCCAGCTTGGCCCCGGTACGCGTGCGGTGGTGATCGGGGCAGGCGGCCTCGGCCATATCGGTATTCAGTGCCTGAAGGCCATGACGCCCACCGAGATCATCGTCGTCGACCCGTCCGAGCCGGCGCTCGCGCTCGCGAGAGAGCTCGGCGCCGATCACACCGTCAAGGTCGACGGTACCCAGCGCGACACGGTCAAGGACCTGACCGACGGGCTCGGGGCCGAGGCGATCATTGACTTCGTCGGCGAGAAGGGTGCAATCGAGGACGGCATCGAGATGGTCCAGGACGGCGGCTTCTACTACGTGATCGGCTACGGCGAGAACATCAACATCCCGACGATCGACGTGATCTCACGCGAGATCTCGTTCATCGGCAACCTGGTCGGCAACTACACGGACCTCCAAGAGCTGATGACCTTGACCGCCCAGGGGAAGGTGAACCTCCACACGACCACGTACCCGCTCGAGGCGATCAACGACGCGATGGCCGACCTCGACGGCGCCCGCCTTCGCGGTCGCGGAGTGCTGATTCCCGCCGGCGCCGCGTAGGATTCGATCCCGCTGACGGCGCAGTCGTCCCGGTCGGATCCGAATCGTCGGCGCGTGGGCAGGTGGGCGCGTGGGCGCGTGGGCGCGATCGAGGATTAGCCGGGCTTGTCGAAATCGCCCTCCTTGCGCCGTCGTAGAAGATAAGCCGCAGCATTCCAGCGGCCAATCCGAACAGGAGGCGCGATGTCCCAGTACATGCTGTTGATCTATCTCCCCGCCGACGGCGGGCTCTCGCCCGAGGAGCAAGCGGCCGAGAGTCCTCGGTGGTACGAGTACACCGAGGGTCTGCGGAGCGCCGGGGTGCACGTCGCCGGGGACGCGCTGCACGGTATCGAGACCGCGACGACAGTCCGCGTCCGCGACGGCGAGACCCAGATCACCGACGGGCCGTTCGCGGAGACCAAGGAGCTCCTCGGCGGCTACTACGTGATCGACGTGCCCGATCTCGATACCGCGCTCGAGTACGCGGCGGGGATACCGTCCGTCGGCCGTGGCTCGATCGAGGTTCGCCCCGTGGTCGACATGACCCAGGTGCCGGGGTATGCGGACCAGGCGGCGGCGCAGGCAGCCGGATGAGTCACGCGGTCTCTAGTCGTGGCGAGCTTGGCGAGTGAGCGAAGGCCGGTGAGCGCGCCCGGCGAGTGGCGGTCGGGGTCAGAAGACCCGGCCGCCACCGTCGAGCGGGCGTTCCGGGAGGAGCGACCCGCCGTCCTCGCGACGCTGATTCGCCACGTGGGCGACTTCCAGCTCGCCGAGGAAGCGGTCCAGGACGCCTTTGCGGCGGCCGTCGCGACATGGCCGCGCGATGGTGTCCCGTCCAACCCTGGCGCGTGGATCACGGTCGCCGCGCGCCGGCGCGCGATCGACCGCCTGCGTCGCGACCGCTCGCTCGCGGATCGCACCGAGCGGCTCGCCGAGCTCGCCCGCATCGAGTCACATGAGCACACCGCCTTCGACGACGATGGCGCGGTCGGGGACGACCGGTTACGGCTGATCTTCACCTGCTGCCACCCCGCGCTCGCGCTGCCGTCGCGAGTCGCGCTCACGCTGCGCGCGCTCGGGGGTCTGAGCACAGCCGAGATCGCGCGCGCATTCCTCGTCAGCGAACCGACCATGGCGCAGCGGCTGGTGCGCGCCAAGCGCAAGATCGCCGACGCCCGCATCCCCTACCGGGTACCGCCGGACGAGGCGCTTCAGGACCGCCTGCGCGGGGTGCTGAGCGTGGTGTATCTGATCTTCAACGAGGGTTATGCCGCCAGCGGCGGTGACCGCCTCGTTCGCGGGGAGCTGTGCAGCGAGGCGATCCGTCTCGGCTTCCTGCTGACCAAGCTGATGCCCGACGACGCCGAGGTGCTCGGGCTACTCGCGCTGATGCTCCTGCACGACGCTCGCCGGGGTGCCCGCGTCGACGCGCACGGGCGCTACGTCGCGCTCGACGAGCAGGACCGTGCGCTGTGGGACCAGGGCCGGATCCGCGCCGGCACCCGTATGCTCGAGCGTGCGCTCGCGCTGCGGCGCCCCGGGCCCCACCAGCTGCAGGCGGCGATCGCGGCGCTGCACGTGCAGTCCGCAAGCCCGCAGGAGACCGACTGGGACCAGATCGCACAGCTCTACAGGGCGCTCACGCGATTCGATCCCTCGCCGGTGATCGAGCTCAACCGCTCGGTGGCGGTCGCCTTCGCGTCGGATCCGGAGGCCGGGCTGGAGCTGCTGCGGCCACTGCTCAACGAGCCGACGATGGAGCGCTACCAGCCGCTGCATGCAGCGCACGCCGAGCTGCTCCGCCGCGCGGGCGACCGCGCGGGCGCGAGAAGGGCGTACGAGCGCGCCGCCGAGCTCAGCGCGAACGCCGTCGAGCGGGCCGAGCTCGAGCGCCGCCGGCAGGCGCTTCAGTGAGTCACGCCTGCGCGTGCGGCGAGCCGAGCGCTCTGGTCGCCGCGGACACGAAGCCCTGCGCCATCGAGTCGCCGATTCCGCCGACGGGCACGAAGCGGGGAACCGACAGGCTTGCCTCGAGCTGGAGGCGGATCCGCGTCGCCTCGCCCTCTTGGAGGTGCCAGGTCACCTCGAAACGCTCGCTGTCTCCCGGGTCGTTCGGCACCCTCTTCAGCTTCACCGTCCGCGTCCCGTCGACCGTGATCGCCAGGATCGGATTGAAGTCCTTGACCAGCGGACCGACCGCCACGTGGAGCAGCCCTCGTGCCTTGGTGGGGTTACCGTCGCCGTCGCGCTCGAGCACGTCGGCCTTGCGAACGACGTCGGGGTGCCACGCCGGGTAGCCATCGACCGCCTGGAAGAACCGGACACACTCCTGCACCGACGCCGCGACGACGCCGGTTGCGGATCCACGCAGGTCCTTCATAGGGTGGAGGATATGAGTTCACGCGAGCGGAGCCGATTCGAGGTCGTGATCGTGGGCGGCGGTCACAACGGGCTTGTCGCGGCGACGCTCCTCGCTGGAGCCGGTCGCTCGGTGCTCGTGCTCGAGCGCGCGGACGACCTTGGCGGCGCGGCGGTCTCGGGATCTCCGTTCCCCGGGGTGCAGGCGCGGCTGTCGCGCTACGCCTACCTGGTGAGCCTGTTCCCCGAGGCCCTGCTGCGGACGCTCGGCGTCGGCGTCGAGCTGCGCCCGCGAGCGATCGCCTCGTATACCCCGCGGGGTGAGTCTGGTCTGCTGGTCAGCGGCGATCGTCGCCTGACGCGGGATTCGATGACCAGAGCGACCGGGGACCCGGGGGCGTTCGATGCCTGGGAGCGCTTCTACGCGGTGCTCGCCAGCGCCGCCGGTCGCCTGTTTCCCACGCTGATCGAACCGTTGCGCGGGCGCGAGGAGTTACGGCGGCTGCTCGACGACGAGGTGGCCTGGCGCGCGCTGTTCGAGGAGCCGCTGTCGGTGGTCCTCGAGCGGACCTTCAGCTCCGACCTGCTCCGAGGCATCGTGCTCACCGACGCGACGATCGGCACGTTCGCGCCGGCCGACGATCCGTTGCTGCGCCAGAACCGCTGCTTCCTGTACCACGTAATCGGCAACGGGACCGGGCGCTGGGATGTTCCGGTCGGGGGAATGGGTGCGGTCAGCGAGGCGCTCGCGGCCGCCGCCCGCCGCGCGGGCGCCGAGATCCGCACGGCGGCCCAGGTGGTCTCCGTTGGTACCGATGAGGTCGTGGCCGAGGTGGAGTTGGCGGACGGCGGCCGCTTCGGGGCGAGGCACGTCCTCGCCGGGGTCGCGCCGGCCGTTCTGCGCTCGCTGATGGGCGAGGCGGGATCGCGCGGCGAGCGGCCGGACGACTCGGGCGCCAAGCCCGAGGGCTCGCAGCTCAAGCTCAACATGCTGCTCAAGCGACTGCCACGGTTGCGCGACCGGGACGTCGACCCGACCGATGCGTTCGCAGGGACCTTCCACGTGAACGAGGGATACGCGCAGCTCGGGAGCGCATACGACCAGGCAGCTCGCGGCCATTTCCCCGACCTCCCACCGTGCGAGGCCTACTGCCACTCGCTCACCGACCCGAGCATCCTCTCGAGCGAGCTGCGCTATGCCGGGGTCCAAACGTTGACGATGTTCGCCCTGCACATGCCCGCGCGGCTGTTCGTCGATTCCGCCGGGCGCGGCAAGGACGAGGCCGTCGCAGCGACATTGCGCTCGGTGGATTCAGTCCTCGCGGAACCGCTCGAGGACTGCCTCCTGGCGACCACGGACGGCGCCCTCTGCCTGGAAGCCCTCACGCCCCCCGAGCTCGAGGCGGAGCTGGGCATGCCAGGCGGTCACATCTTCCATCGCGATCTGGCGTGGCCGTTCGCCGAGTCCGAGGAGGAGGTCGGGACCTGGGGCGTCGAGACTGAGTGGTCGAATGTCTGGCTCTGTGGGGCGGGTGCCCGCCGCGGGGGCGGCATCAGTGGGATTCCCGGACACAACGCGGCGCGCGCCGTGCTCGCCGCCGGATAACCGCTCCTCCGCACCTACGCCGGCGGGAGGTCTGGCCTCAGGCCGGGACCGCGGCCGCGAGCTTTTCGAGCACCTGGGCGTAGATCCGCCGCAGGCCGAGCGGCGCAAAGAACCCTTCGAAGATGCCCGCGATCCCGCCGGCACCGTCCCACGAGCCCTCGATCGTCACGGCGCTGCCCGAACCGTCGGGCGCAACGGTCCACTTGCTGACGAACGACGACAGCTCGTCGCGCTCGATCAGCGCGCCGTCGGACTCCTCGACGCGCAGCCGATAGTCGCGCTCTCGCCCGCCGGCGGCGAAGTGATAGCCGATCACGGTGCCTTCGCCCCCGCCGCCCTGCTCGACCCGGTAGGCGGTGTAGTTGTCGGTCAAGATCCGCTGATGGGAGTTCCGGTAGTCGCGAAGGAAATCGAGGACCCGCTCCGGGGGAGCGGCGACCTGCTTGGTTGCGCTGGCGCTGACTTTGGCCATGAGTCCATTCTGACAGCTGGGCGGGTGGGCTTTCGCCCGCTGGGGTAGCCGAGCGAGTGCACAAGTAGGCATCATGTGCCGATGCTCGCCGTCTTCGCCGCCGAGATCGATCCCGAGGACCCGCTGCGCGGCCTGCGCATCGGCGAGCGTCCACAGCCCGAGGTGCCGCCGGGCTGGACGACGGTCAGCGTGAAGGCGGCGTCGCTCAACCACCATGATCTCTGGTCGCTGCGCGGCGTGGGACTGAGCCGCGAGCGGCTCCCGATGATCCTCGGCTGCGACGCCGCCGGGATCGACGAGGAAGGCAACGAGGTCGTCGTCCACGCGGTGATCACCGACGATGCCTGGCTGGGCGACGAGACCCTCGACCCACGACGCTCGCTGCTGTCCGAGCGCCACCAGGGCGCGCTCGCCGAGCTCGTCGCAGTCCCGCGCCGAAATCTCGTGCCCAAGCCTGCGGAGCTCTCGTTCGAGCAGGCCGCCTGCCTCCCGACCGCGTGGCTGACGGCGTACCGGATGCTCTTCACACGCGGGCGCGTCGTGCCGGGTATGACCGTTCTCGTCCAGGGCGCCACGGGGGGAGTGGCGACCGCGCTCACCGTCCAGGCGAGCGCGGCCGGCGTGCGCGTGTGGGTCACCGGACGCTCGGAGGAGAAGCGCACGCACGCCACGGCGCTCGGCGCCGACCAGGCCTTCGAGTCCGGCGCCCGCCTTCCCGAGCGCGTCGACGCCGTGATGGAGACGGTGGGTCAGGCGACCTGGGCGCACTCGCTGCGGTCGCTCAAGCCGGGCGGAGTCATCGTCGTCTCCGGGGCGACCTCGGGCCAAGCCCCGCCGGCCGAGCTCACCCGCGTGTTCTTCCTCCAGCTCTCGGTGATCGGCTCGACGATGGGCACCCGCGACNNGGCTGATCCGCTTCTGCGTCGAGAAGGACGTGCGCCCGGCGATCCACGCGACGCTCCCGCTGGCCGACGCCGCCAAGGCGTTCGAGGCGATGCTCGCGGGTGACTTCGTCGGGAAGATCGTGTTCAGCGTCTAGGTCGCCGTCGTGCGTCCGAAGATCGTCAGGCGTCTAGGTCGTCGTCGCGCGTTTGCGGGACCTGGTCGAGTAACGCGGCTGTGAGTAGCGTTACTCGACCAGGTTGCGCTTTGCTACGTGGCGGGCGCCGGTGCCTGATGTCCATGATTGTTTGTCGGGCGGCGCTTAGCTCTGGGCCTCGGCCGGGTAGCACCCCCTGGTGGAGAAGCGCAATACGTGCTGCCTGACCTTCGACGACGGCCCTGATCCCGTCTGGACGCCGCGGGTTCTCGACTGCCTGGCAGCCCATGGCGCGCGGTCGACCTTCTTCGTCATGGCCGGCCACGCGAACCATCACGCTGGGCTGATCGAGCGCATGCACGGGGAGGGACACGACGTCGAGCTCCACTGTGTCCGCCACGTGCGCCACAGCGAGCTCGATGAGTCGGCGCTGCGCGAGGACACCGAACAGGGCCTACGCACGTTGCGGGGGCTCGGGGCGGGCGTGCGCCGCTGGCGCCCGCCGTGGGGCGTGGTCACCGACGCCACACGTCGCGTCGCGGCCGATCACGACCTCGAGGTCATCTGCTGGAACGTCGACACGGAGGACTGGCGAGGCGACTCCGCGACGCGGATGCACGCCCGCCTCGCGCCTGGGATTGGCGCCGGTTCGGTCGTACTGCTCCACGACGGGCTGGGACCTGGGGCGCGGAGATCGGGCTGCTCTCAGACCGTCGAGCTGATCCCGCTCCTGATCGAGACGCTCAGCGCTCGCGACGTACACGCCATCCCGCTATCGGAGAGCACCGCATGAGGGTGCGAGTCGGCGCCGTGCAGAACGGCAGACCCCAGGCGCCGTGCCCTGCGCCCGCGTGGCAGGGGTTGGAGGCTGCGCTCGAGCGCGTCGCCGCCGGCGCCGATGAGCTCGACTCCCGTCCGGCGTTCCCGCGCGACGCGTTCGCGGCGCTCGCGAGCGCGGATGTCCTCGGCGCGACGCTGCCCGGGCCGAACGGTCGCCGGATCTCCTTCGGCGATGAGTTGCGGTTGGTCAGAAGCGTCTCGCGCGCCGACGGCTCGGTGGGCCGGATCCTCGACGGTCACTTCAACGCCATCGAGCGACTGACGGTGGCGTGTCCCCGCACGCTCGAGCGTGACGAGCGCGCGGCGATCACCGCCGGCGCCCTGCTCCTCGGGGTGTGGGGCGCCGACCCCGCGCCCGGGGAAGGCGAGCCCGCGCGCCTGGTCGATGAACAGGGCGCGATCACCCTCCGCGGCGCCAAGACCTTCTGCTCGGGAGCCGGAGGAGTGCAGCGCGCCCTCGTGATCGCGCGCGACGAGGCAGGCGAGCGTCGTCTGGCATACGTCGACCTCTCTCGCGGCGTGACGATCGACCGGTCCTGGTATCGGGGCGAGGGCCTGCGCGCTTCCGAGAGTCATCGCGTCGTGTTCGACGGCGCGCCGGTACGGGCGGTGCTCGGCGGCCCCGGCGAGGCGTCGCGCGAGCCCTGGTTCTCGCGCGACGCGATCCGGACCAGCGCGACCTGGGCGGGCATCGCCGACAGCGTGCTCGATGCGGCGCTCTCGTTCCTGCGCGAGCGCGGCGAATCAAGCGAGATCGCGGCGCTGGCCGCGGGCAGGATGCGGGTCGCACTCGGGACGATCGAGCGCTGGACCGTGCACGCGGCCGAGCGGGCCGAGGCCCAGGTGCCACTCGCCGCCACGGCGATCGAGGCGCGCTGGGCGATCGCCGCGGCGGCGCGTGAGCTCGCGGCCGACGCAGCCCTCGCATGCGGCTCGCGGCCGCTGGCGACCGGCGGCGCGCTGTCGCGCGGACGCCGCGATCTCGACCTCTTCCTGCTCCAGCATCGACTCGAACCGCTCCTCGCACGCCACGGCGCCGCCGTGATCGCCGGAGATCGGCGCACGTGAGCCAGGTCACGCCGAGGCTCCGGATCGGGCGCGAGTTCTTCGAGGACCTCTACGCTCGCTCTGAGGATCCGTGGAGCTTCGCCAAGAGCGATTACGAGCGCGATAAGTACGCCCACACACGTGCGGCGCTCAACGGTGATCGCTTCGAGCGGGGGCTGGAAGTCGGCTGCTCGATCGGGGTCTTCACCGAGCAGCTGGCCGGCGTGTGCCGAGAGTTGGTCGGGATCGACGTGTCGGACACGGCGCTCGCGCGGGCGCGCCGGCGCCTGCGTGAGCACCCACGCGTGACCCTGGCGCGCATGACCTTCCCCGAGGAGATGCCGGACGGCCCTTGGGATCTGGTGGTCTGCTCGGAGGTCCTCTATTACCTCGACGACGCAGCCTTCGCGCTGGCGCTTGAACGCCTGCGCACGGCGCTCGAGAGCGGCGCGACGGTGCTCGCCGTTCACTGGCGCCCGGCCACGCGCAGCTATCCGCTGCGCGGTGACGAGGTCCACGAGCGGCTGATCACAGAGCTGGGCGGCTGGCACGTGCTCGACGGGCGGCGCTCTCGATACCGCCTCGACCTCTTCGAGGGTCANNGCCGAGCCGCACCTCCCCTATCGACGCCCACCGCTGACGAAGGAGTTCCTGCGAGGCGAGCTCGACCGCGTGGAGCTCACGCTCGAGGATGCGAGCTGGTTCGCCGAGCGATCAGTTGATCTGCGCCTCGGGGCACACGTGCGGGAGATCGATGCCACGCGTGGAGAGGCGCGACTGGCCGACGGCCAGACGGTGCCCGCCGACGTCTGCGTGCTCGCCACGGGCTCGCGACCGCAGCGTCTCCCCGTGCCTGGCGCCGACGATGAGAACGTGCTCGAGATGCGCCGGCTCGACGACAGCGAGCGACTGGTCGGACGGGCGCATAGAGCCTCGCGGGCGGTCGTTGTCGGCTCGGGGTTCATTGGCTGCGAGGCCGCAGCGTCGCTGGCGATCCGAGGACTCGAGGTGACGCTGGTCAGCGAGGAGCCGGTGACCCAGGCGGACAGGCTCGGCGCCGACGCCGGAGATCGCATCGCCGCCTGGCTGCGCGATGCCGGCGTGACGCTGATCCTCGACGCCGGGGTCGAGGCGATCGAGGACGCGCGGCGGGTACGGGTCGCCGGAGGACTCGAGCTCGACTCCGACGTCGTGTTGCTCGCCACCGGAGTCGTCGCGAACAGCGAGCTGGCCGAGGCGCTTGGGCTCGAGCTCCACAACGGGGCGGTTCCCGTAGACGCCTCGATGCGCACCGAGAACCCGTTTCTCAGCGCTGCGGGCGATGTCGCGTGGGCGTTGAACAGTTGCGCTCGGAGGCGACTGCGGGTCGAGCACTGGGGCGATGCCCTCGCGCAGGGTCTGGTCGCCGGCCGCGCGCTGGCCGGCGAGGATGCCGAGTGGAACGAGGTCCCGGGCTTCTGGTCGACGATCGGCTCGCACACCCTCAAGTACGCCGCTTGGGGCGACGGCTTCGACGAGGACCGACTGGTCGACCACGGCGACGGCGCCTTCACCGTCTGGTATTCGCGCGATGGTGTCGCCGTCGGCGTGCTCACGCACGAGCGTGACCAGGACTATGATCGCGGACGCGAGCTGATCGCCCGGGGAGGACAGGTGTGAGCGCGATGCCGCCGGACCCGGGCCTTCGAGCGGTGGTCGTGGTCCCCGCCCGCGACGAGCAGGAGCGCATCGGTCCCTGCCTGCTCGCGCTCGCCGAGCAGCGCTACGTCAAACCCGGCGCCTTCGAGGTGGTCCTCGTTCTCGATCACTGCAGCGACGCGACCGGAGCCAGGGCGCTGCGCGCTGCCTCGCCGCTCCGTGCGATGCCGCTGATCGTGCTCGAGTCGGACCTGTCGGGCGCCGGCCACGCGCGGCGCCTGGGCATGGACTTCGCGTGCGAGCGATTGCTCGCCGCCGGCCGGCCGGACGGCCTGATCGCGACCACCGACGCCGACTCGCGCGTTGCCCCGGACTGGCTGGCAGTCCAGCTCTTGCTCGCCAGCGAGGGGGCAATGGCCATCGGCGGCCGGATCGAGCTCGATCCGCATGAGGCGGCGAAGCTCCACCCCGCCGTCATCGAGGCGCGAGGGGCCCAAGCGCAGGAGCGCCTAGCTCGGATTCGCTCGAAGACCCCATTGCACGACGTGCCCCGGGAGGAGCAGTGCGGGCACCACCAGTTCAGCGGCGCTTCGTTGGCCGTGACGGCCCGGACCTACCGCGAAGTGGGGGGACTGCCGATCAGCGAGGCGCTCGAGGACGAGGCTCTCGAACGTGCGCTCGAGGACCGCGGGATCCAGATCCTGCGCACCGGCCGGGTGCACGTGACCACCTCAGCGCGGACCGATGGCCGCGCCTCGCGGGGCCTGGCCCGCGATCTCGCGCTCGCCGACTGGCGCGCGCGCCGCAGCTTCCGCGCGGCGCAGTTCACGACCGAGCAGCTGCTGGAGAGCAAGACCGGATCGATCAGCGTGGTCCTCCCCGCGAGGGAGGTGGCAACCACGATCGGCGAGATCGTCGACTCGGTGATGGCGCTCCGCGAGCTCGGCCTGGTCGACGAGATCCTGGTGATCGACGCAGCGTCGCAGGACGGCACCGCGATGGTCGCCGCCGCCCACGGGGCGAGCGTGCTCCAGGAGGATGATCTGCTGAGCGAGTTTGGACCGGCGCGGGGCAAGGGGGACGCGATGTGGCGAGCACTCAGCGTCGCGCACGGGGAGATCGTCGTGTTCCTCGACGCCGACACGGGCGACTTCAGCCCGAGCTTCGTCGTGGGCCTGCTCGGGCCGTTGCTCTCCCACCCAGAGATCCGCTTCGTCAAGGGAGCGTTTCTGCGCCCGCTGCAGATCGGCGGCAGCGTGCTCCCAGGCCAGGGCGGCCGAGTCACCGAGCTGGTCGCGCGACCGCTACTCAATCTCTACGCCCCACACCTGGCCGGCTTCGACCAGCCGCTGGCCGGCGAGCTGGCCGCCCGCGCCGGTCTGCTGCGCAGCCTGTGCTTCCCGGCCGGCTACGGCGTGGAGATCGCCAACCTGATCGACGCCGCCCACGTGGCCGGGATCGATGCCCTCGCCCAGGTCGACCTCGGCACCCGGCAGAATCGTCACCAGTCGCTGCGCGACCTGAGCGCGATGTCCTACGCGGTGATGGTGGCCGCCGCCGCTCGCCTCCACGACGCCGGCCTGGCCTCCGCGCCCACACCGGGCCCGCTCGCGCTGCCTCCCGCGCCAGGCGAGACGGCCATCGAGCTGCGACGGGTGAACGTGCTCGAGCGACCCCCACTCGACTCGCTCCCCGTGCGGATGGCGGGCTGAGCAGGACTCAGGCGAGCGCCGGTGCCTCGGGCAGGCGCGCGAGCGCGGCGTCCCGATCGGCCTCCGAGAACTCGGGATCCTGGAGCTGGCCCGCGAGGTAAGCGTCGTAGGCACCGAGATCGAAATGACCATGGCCGCACAGCCCAAAGAGGATCACCCGATCCTCGCCGGCCTCGCGGGCAGCTTCGGCCTCCTCGATCACCGCGCGAATCGCGTGTGCCGGCTCTGGTGCGGGGATCAGGCCCTCGGTGCGGGCGAAGCGCAACGCTGCCTCGAAGGTCTCGTTCTGACGATACGCGCGCGGCTCGATCAGCCCCTGCTTGACGAGACCACAGAGGAGCGGCGAGTCGCCGTGGTAGCGCAGACCGCCTGCGTGGACCGGCGGCGGGACGAAGTCGTGCCCGAGGGTGTACATCGGCATCAGCGGCGTGAGGCCGACCGTGTCGCCGAAGTCGTACGCGTACACGCCACGCGTCAGCGTCGGGCAGGCGGCCGGCTCAGCGGCCACGAAGCGCGTCTTGGCGCCGTCGCGCAGCACCCGCCGCAGGAAGGGAAACGCCAGCCCACCGAAGTTGGAGCCCCCGCCCACGCACGCGATCACGACATCCGGCTCCTCGCCCGCCATCGCCATCTGCGCGAGCGCCTCCTGGCCGATCACGGTCTGGTGCAGGAGCACGTGGTTGAGCACCGACCCGAGCGAGTAGTTCGTATCGGCGTTCTGCGCGGCCACCTCGACCGCCTCGGAGATCGCGATCCCAAGCGAGCCGGTGGGGTGCTTGCGCTGCGAGCGGCCGGCCTCCGTGACCTCGCTCGGCGAACGGTGAACCGTCGCCCCCCAGACCTCCATCATCGAGCGGCGATAGGGCTTCTGGTCGTAGCTCGACCCGACCATCCAGATCTCGCATTCGAGATCGAAGAAGCGACAAGCGAACGCCAGCGCCGAGCCCCACTGCCCAGCCCCCGTCTCAGTGGTCAGCTTGTGGATCCCAGCCTCGGCGTTCTCATACGCCTGCGCGACCGCGGTGTTGGGCTTGTGCGAACCTGCCGGCGAGCCGCCCTCGTACTTGTAGTAGATGTGCGCCGGCGTATCGAGGGCCCGCTCCAGTCGATGCGCACGGAAGAGCGGCGTCGGGCGCCACAGCTTGTAGACGTCGCGCACCCGGTCGGGGATCTCGATCTCCGGTTCGGGCGAGACCTCCTGCAGAATCAGTCCCATCGGAAAGATCGGCGTCAGGTCGTCCGGTCCCGCCGGCTCCAGGGTGCCCGGGTTCAACGGTGGCGGCGCCCCACCCGGGAGATCCGCCATCAGGTTGACCCAGTGGGTTGGGATGTCCTGTTCGCCAAGCAGGAACTTGACGCGCGTCTCGCTCATAGCAACCTCTCGCTCGCGGGTGGTCGAGTTCGGTGCAGTCTTACAGCTACCGGAGGCTCCGGATGCCCGGTGAAGCGTGGCGGATGATCAGCGAAGCCGGGACCCTCGTCCTATCCACCGCGCTCGGGCGCGAGCGGCTTGACGAGGCGGCGCGGGCGCTCAGCGAAGCCCGCGGCCGTGTAGAAAGCCATTGCCTCCGGACGATGTGAGCTGGTGGTCACCTCGAGCCTGAAGCAGCCCCGCTCGCGCGCCACCGACTCGATCGCCCGCACGAGCGCGCCGGCCGCTCCGAGGCGACGGCGATCGTCGCGAACGACCAGCGCGGTGATGCGGCATTGCGGCCGCGAACGCTCGAGCAGGTCGCTGATCTGGTAGCTCGCCACGGCCACGATGTCGTTCGGCCGCTCGGCCACCGGGTCGGCGGGCCGCTCGGGCACCGGGTCAGCGGGCCGCTCGGCCACGAGTACTCCCGCGTCCGGTCGCCCCAGGAGCCGCCCCAGCCGCTCGCGCACCTCCTCGGTATCAGCGGGGTAGCCGAGCTGGCCGAGCAGCGGCGCGATCGCCTCCGCGTCGCTCGGCTTGGCGACACGGATCGTTGACTCTGAGCGCCCGGACACGCCAGTTCAGACGACCGCGTGCTGGGAATGTGGCGGTCTCGACGAGCGGGGATCCGGTGCGGTGACCGTCGGCGGACCTGGCCCGGTCAACGTCCGGGGATCCGGCGCGGTCAACGCCCGGGGATCCGGCGGCCTTGTTGGATCCGGCCTGCTTGTTGTGTCCCGTGAGGCCTCGGCTCGCTGTGAGGCGATCACGCGCGTACCGTACCGCGGCGACAGCGTCACGTTTCGCCGGGTGGGCCGCTCGGCGTTCGGACTGGCCGCCCGGAGGACGCGGCTGCGCAGCATCGAGCTGAGCACGATGCGCATCTCCATCTCGGCGAACGCCGCCCCGAGGCAGCGCCGGACGCCGCCGCCGAACGGAACCCAGCCGTAGGTCGTGGGTGGCTGCTCGAGGAAGCGCTCGGGTCGAAAGGCCAGCGGGTCGCGGTAGAGGTCGGGCCGGGTGTGGAGCAACCAGATCGCCGGGGTGACATCGGTGCCGGCAGGCAGGGTGAGCCCGTCGACGCGAAGCTCCGAGGCGAGGTGTCGGCCCGCCAGCGGCACGACCGGCCGCAGCCGTAGCGACTCCTGAATCACGGCGCGGAGGTAGCCATCGCCGGCGTCGGCGTCGAGCTCGGCGAGGAGACGTCGCAGCACGAGCGGGTTGCGGAGCAGCAGATCGAGAGTCCACGCGAGCCCCGTCGCCGTCGTCTCGTGGCCGGCGAGCAGCAGTGTCACGAGCTGGTCCCGGATCTCGTGGTCGTCCATCCCGGCACCGTCCTCGAACCGTGCGAGCGTGAGGAGCGAAAGGATGTCGTCCCTGTCCGCCGCCCCCGGATCGCGACGGCGCTCGGCGATCTCGCTCAGCAGCACGTCGTCGATCTCGTGGGTCAGCTCATGCAAGCGGATGAGGGGACCCGGACGGTTGACTCGGCGCGCGAGCAGGATGCGGAATTGGAGGTTGGCGGACGAGGTGCTGTCCAACAGCCGCGGCAGCAGTCGGCCCAGAAGCTCGCGCCGGCTCGGGTCCGTCACCCCGAAGACGGCGCCGAGGATGACCTCGAGGGTCACCGCCTGCATCCGCGGGTGCAGCGGGAAAGCCCGTTCGAGCGGCCAGCTGTCGATCTCCCGCGCGGCGATCTCGGCGACCGACGCCTCGTACGCTCGCATCCGCTCGCCGTGGAACGACGGCAGCATCACCTTTCGCCTCTCCAGGTGCTCGGAGCCCTCGAGCAGGAGGACCGAGCGCGGCCCCATGATCGGCCGCAACGCGAACGTGCGACCCACCGGCAAGCCGTGCTCACGCTCCGAATAGAGCGCCCGGACCGTATCCGGGTCCGACACCATGACCAGCGGGGTCCGAAAGCCGAGGAACCGCACGCTGAACGTGCCCCCGAAGCGACGCCGGCACGACTCCAGGAACGCGATCGGCCGCAAGAGCCAGTGTGCGGTCTGGACTGCGGGGGACGCGGAGGGTCCAGGGGGTAACGAGGTCATGGCTATGGAGATTGTCGAACACGAGAGCGCGGGAGCGGCGGCTCGCGGGCGCGCGGGGTTCCCGCGCCGGGTGGCTCGCCCCGGTCTCCGACGGCGCCGGGCCGCTCGCGGTCGGGGGTACCCGGCGCGCCGCGTGTCGCGCCGGGTGT
>PMOY01000090.1 GCA_003165655.1 Solirubrobacterales bacterium | reverse complement strand
GTGATCTGCCACGGCGGCGGCTGCCCGTTCGCTCGGCGCACGTTCTCTCCCCACGGCAAGCAGCTCGCGCTCGCTTCGGACCTGAAGCACCGCCACCTCGCTCCCCACACCACCCTCGAGCTCGAGATCACCGCCGCCAACGACGTCGGCAAGGTGGCGATCTTCACGATCCTCAGCGGACAGTCGCCCTCACTCGCCGAGCGCTGCCTCCCCCCCGGCGCGCGGAAACCGGTGGTGTGCGCGTCGTAGCGCTCGGGCGTGTTACGTACCTTAGGCTTGTGATCGCGGCACCACTCGGTTAGCGTGTCCGCGTGGGCACGTTTGAGGTGCGGGTTCGGGCATTGCTGGCGACCATCGGCATGGTGGTCGCCACGTTGATGCTGGCCTCGCCCGCTCACGCGCTCGTGCCCGGCGACTTCGACCCCTCGTTCGGGAACAACGGCCTGATCCTGTCACACCAGGGCGCTTCGGGATCGCAGATCTTCGCGATGACGCTTCAGCCCGACGGCAAGATCGTGCTCGCGGGTCAAGCGACGGACGGCGCCGGCGATGAATCGTTCGCGGCGCTGCGCCTGAACGCCGACGGCACGGTGGACCCGACCTGGAACGGTGGCGCGACCGTGTTCGCGCGCGGCAACATCGGCACGGGCAGCTCGATGCTCGCCAACGCGGTTGCCTTGCAACCCGCCGACGGCGCGGTGGTTCTCGCCGGAGAGGCCGACACTCCGTTCAGCAACTTCACGATCCTGCAACTCACCAGCAGCGGGGCGCCCGACCCGTCGTTCGCCCCCTTCAGTAGCGTGCTCGGCGCGAGCTCGGCCTCGGCAAAAGCCGTAGGGGTGGAGCAGAACGGCGACATCGTCGCGGCCGGGAGCGCGGACGTCGGCGGCCTCAACCAGGTGGCGGTCGTCGAACTGACCGAGACGGGCACCCTCGACCCGACATTCACCGCAGGCAACCCTCTCGTTGAGCAGTTCGGCCAGGGGTCCCCGCAAAACTCGGTCGCGAACGCGCTCGTGCTCCAGCCGGACGGGAAGATCATCCTTGTCGGCCAGGCAACGGACACGAACGGCAATCCGGCCGTGCTCGTCGCCCGGCTGACGACCTCGGGAAATATGGACCCAACGTTCAACGGCGGGAACCCTCTGATCACCCAGCTCGGCACGGCCATGGGCCCGACCTCGGACGCAACCGCGGTCGCCCTTCAGCCGGACGGGAAGATCGTGGTCGCGGGCGAGGCGGGGTCGACGAGCTCGGTGAACCGCCAGCTCTTCGTGATGCGGTTGAACGCCAATGGCAGCGCTGACGCAGCGTTCAACAACGGCCAGCCGGCGTTCACGCAGCCCAGCACCGGCGGCGTCTCGCCCGACACCCAGACCGAATCGCTCGCACTCCAGCCTGACGGCAAGATCATCGCCGCCGGTCAGGCGAAAGAGCCAGACGGCCATCCCGCGCTGTTCGTCGCGCGCTACGCCGCCGACGGCACCATCGACCCCTCGTGGAACGGAGGCAAAGATCTCCTCACGCAGCCCAGCCAGAGCCTCGACGGCAACCCATGGTCGGACGGGTACGCGCTCGCCGTGCAGCCGGGCGGCAAGATCCTCGTCGCCGGCGACACCTTCGACGCGACCGACAGCTTCGAGTTTCTCATCGGCCGCCTGATCGGAGATCTGCCGCCGATCTCGACCTTCACGACCCCGGCTGGCACCGTCTTCCCGGGAAGTCAGGTGCCTTTCTCCGGCACGCAGCCGACGACCCCGTACGACCCGGTGACCAGCTATGCGTGGAATTTCGGCGACGGCGCGACAGCCACCGGGCTCGACGCGAGCCACGCGTACGCGAAGCCCGGGACATTCACTGTCGCGCTGACGGTCACCGACGCAGACGGGCTGACAAGCACGAGCCAGAGCTCGGTGACGGTCACATCAGGGTCGCCCACCTCGATCGTATCGGCGACCGCGAGCGGGGACAAAGTGACGCTGACGCTCGCGTGCAATAGCGACGCCCTGCCCGGCGCGTGCGACGGTCCCGTCATGGTGACCTCACACGTCACGACCCAGGCAGGCAAGGCGATCGCAGTCGACTCCAGCGTCAAGCCGGAGAAGAAGAAGAAGAAGAAAAAGAAAAAAAAGACGACGAAGAAGACGACCGTCGCCAAGGTCGCGAGCGGGTCCTACTCGGTGGCGCCGGGTAAGCGGCTCACGCTCGAGCTCACGCTGAACTCCACCGGCCAGAAGCTCCTCGACCAGTTCTATCGCCTGCCGGCCACCGTCACGGTCAACGCGACGGCACCGATCACCAAGGCGGTCGCCTTCAGCTACGGCCGGATCCGTTCCCCGTTCTCCTTCACCTGGGTATTCAACGCCGGCTTCAGCGTCGCACAGAAGCTGACGATCACGGGTCTCCCACCAAAGCCCAAGGTCACCGTGATCTGCCACGGCGGCGGCTGCCCGTTCGCTCGGCGCACGTTCTCTCCCCACGGCAAGCAGCTCGCGCTCGCTTCGGACCTGAAGCACCGCCACCTCGCTCCCCACACCACCCTCGAGCTCGAGATCACCGCCGCCAACGACGTCGGCAAGGTGGCGATCTTCACGATCCTCAGCGGACAGTCGCCCTCACTCGCCGAGCGCTGCCTCCCCCCCGGCGCGCGGAAACCGGTGGTGTGCGCGTCGTAGCGCTCGCGGCGGCGCGAGCGGGCGCTACTTGCTCAGTGGCGGGTTGAACTTCACGTACTCGGCCGTCATCGCGTCCGGCAGCAGCACGCCCTTCTTGTCCTTGTCCGGGTGCGCCGCCCAGCGCGAGAGCACCTGCGTCGCCGCACGATTCCCGACGGCGCGCTGGAGCGAGAGCGCCTGCGCGGGCGTCGGACGCGTGGACCGCGCCGGGGCGCTCTCAGGACCCGTGGCTGACGGCGCTGGCCGCTCTCGCGACGGCCGGCCCCGAGCATCGGATCGAGCATGCTCGCCCATCGTCGCAATCCTACTCGGCAGTGACTCATAAGCAATAGAACTCAGGTGAATCTGCCGCCAGCCCGGCTCGGATACTTCCATCGCGCGTCGAACCGACGATACCCTCGGACGATGGAGGGGATCGCTCAGACGCTTCGGCGAGCGTCGTCCTTGGTCGAAGACTTTCGCGGCGATTACGACCAACTGGCGGCCATGATGCAGGCATCGTGGAAGAACAACGTCACGCCGCCGTTCATCTACAGCCCTGAGTTCCTGGCAGACTGCTTCAGGTGTCCCGGGTCGAGCTTCGCGCTCGCCCCGACCGTCTACCACGACTCCGAGCCGGTGGCGTTTGCTGTCGGGTATCCGCGTCGGGTGACGGTCGGCGGCGCCGAGCAGCGCATCCTCATCTCGACGTTCCTCACCGTCGCGCCCGAGCAGCAGTCCTCGGGTTACGGCATCGTCGTCTGGACTGAGCTGTTGCGCCGGGCGGCGGAGGCCGGATTCGACGGCGTCGTCAATTACTGCGTCGAAGGCGAGGCGATGGACCGGATGATCCACGGCCTCTGCCGGCGGCTGGCGCTTCCGATCGTCCGTGCCGCATCCTTCTCCTACCTGGCGAAGTCGATGTGGCTCGGAGCGCCGGCCGGGGGTGCGCCACTGCCGGGATCGTCTCCGGAGCGCCTCGTGCAAGCGGCAGAGCGGATGCCCCAGAACGGGGCGATCTCGCGACGGTGGACGCTCGAGGAAGCGGAGTGGGAGCTCTCTCGGCTGGGGGCGGTCTCGGTCGACGCGGGCATCGATTCTCGTCCGGCACTGCTCACCGGTTACGTGATGTCGGTGGCAGATGCTGTTCGCACCAGGTGCCTGGTGATTCGGGAGGTCCATTGGGGGGACCACGGCCGCGAGGTTCGCCGAGCGCTCGTCGAAGCCCTGGTGACGAAAGCGGTCGCGGCGGGCGCACGGATCGCGTTCCTCCCGGTTCTCGGCTATGACGACGTGTCGCCGTTCGTTGCATCGGGGTTTGTCCCCGCGGACCATACGACCCACGCCTACCTCACGCTGTGGTCGGACTCGGCGCCCAGCCGACCGCCAGACCGCTACTACCTCGACCTGATCTAAGCGATGACTCCCCGGGTGCGATGAGGTTGATCGAAGCCCTCGAGATCCTGAGGCGCCCGACCGTCGGCGACCGCTCACCCTTTGTCGTCTCGCTTGCATGCGGATTCGAGCCGCTTCATCTGCGGACGTTCCTCGCCGCAAGGCTCACGCAGGCGCTTCCACGCGCCGCGGTCAGCGTCTCGACGGGAGTGTTCGATGACCTCCTCGGAAACGTCCGGCGCGCCGCCGACTCGCCCGTCGATGCGATCGCCGTCGTCTTCGAGTGGTCTGACATCGATCCCCGGCTGGGAATCCGGAGGCTCGGCGGTTGGCGGGTGGCCGATATCGCCGAGATCGCCGAGGAGACGGATCTCTACCTCGAGCGATTGGGTCGCGAGCTGATCAGCGCGTCGACCTCGCGGCCGGTGATCTGCTGCGCGCCGACACTGCCCCTGCCTCCCCTGTTCGCACAGAGTCCCGAGGAGGGCGGAGCCGAGGAGCTGCGGATCCGCAGCTCCGTGGCGGGGTTTGCGGCCCGCATCGCTCAGCATCCAGGCATCCGTGTCTGCAGCGGGCAGTCGGTCGACCTGACCTCGCCCCTAGCGGATCGTCGCGACGTACGGGCCGAGCTGAGCACCGGGTTTCCCTACTCGCTCCGCCATGCGGCGGCGGTCGCGGAGATCCTGACCACGCTGATCTCCGGTCCGGCGCCCAAGAAGGGACTGATCACGGACCTCGATGACACGCTCTGGTGCGGTATCGCCGGCGAGGTCGGAGCGAGCAACGTGTCGTGGAGCTCGGATGCGCACACTCAGCGTCACGCTCTCTACCAGCAGTTCCTCGCCTCTCTGGCGAGCGCGGGGGTGCTGGTCGGGATTGCCAGCAGGAACGATTCGCGCATGGTGGCTGAGGTCTTAGCGCGCCCGGATCTGCTCCTCGACAGGGAAGCGATCTTTCCGGTGCAAGTCGACTGGGGCCCAAAGTCCAGATCGATCAAGCGGATCCTCGAGGTGTGGAACATCAGCGCCGATGCGGTGGTGTTCGTGGACAACAGTCCACTCGAGCTGGACGAGGTGCGCAGTCGATTCCCCGACCTTGTGTCGCTCCGGTTTCCCTGCGCCGCCGACGGCGACGCGGGTCTCTGGCCGCTCCTGGAGGACCTGCGGACGCTCTTCGGAAAGAGCGCCGCGAGCACCGAGGACCGCCTGCGATTGGGCAGCATCCGGTCTGCGAGCGAGTACAGGCGGGCGGACGAGGACGGTGACTTCCTCGCGGGCGTCAAGGGCGTGATCGAGTTCTCGAGCTCAGCAGCGCACCGTGCCCGCGCTCTCGAGCTGATCAACAAGACCAATCAGTTCAACTTGAACGGCCGGCGCGTGACCGAGGCGGCGTTCACTGCAGCGCTGAATGGCGGCGAGTCGCGGCTCCTCACCGCCAGCTACGAGGACAGGTACGGTCCGCTCGGTATCGTCGCCGCGCTCGTGGTGCGCCCGGGCCCAGGGGCGTTGATGATCGAGACCTGGGTGATGAGCTGTCGCGCCTTCTCGCGACGCGTCGAGCACCACTGTCTGCAATACCTGTTCGAGGCCTTCGGAGTCGAGGAGATCACCGCGGCCTATCGGCCCACGGATCGCAACGCACCCCTCGGGCAGTTCTTCTCCTCGCTGCTCGGCAAGCTTCCGGTCGGTCCCGTCTCGCTGACGCGCGAGGACTTCGGGCAACGCGCCCCCGCGCGCGTCCATCGGGTCTCCGAGGCCGGCTCATGAGCTCTCAAGACGACCAGCTGATCCGGTGCTTCCACGCCACGTTCGGCGAGCTTCCGGTCGAGACCGTCGTCGGTGCCAGCGTCGACACGCTGGAAGGATGGGACTCCCTACAGACCGTGATCCTTGTCGCGGTGCTCGAAGAGACGTTCGAGCTCCGGATCCCGGCGCAGGAGCTTCCCGAGTTGCGCTCGTACGCTTCGGTTCGCGATTACCTCCGCCGGCGGCAGGTGCTGCGCTAGAGTTCGGCCTCGTGGCCCGGGTTGTCGATGTCCCGCTCAATACGGCCATCGCGGATCTCGATGACGCGCTGCGTACTCTGCTCAAGCGCGAGCTCGAGCGCCACGGGTTTGAGGGTGTCGAAATCGCCTTCGATGCCCCTTCGAAGGAGTGGTCGGGAAAGCTGACCGGGCCGACCATCGACCTGTTTCTCTACGACCTGCGCGAGGCGCTCGACCGCTCCGTGGCCACGCCGACGGAGCGCCGGGGCAACGGGCTGCCCACGGTCACCGACCCGCCGCTGCACCTCGAGTTGACGTACGCCGTGACCGCTTGGACGAAGGCGGTCGAGGATGAGCACCGGCTGCTCTCCCAGGTGCTCGCGGTGCTGTTCTCGTTCTCTGAGATCCCACCGGATGTGATTCGTGGGAACAGCTCCACGACGCTGTCGAGGGCCGAGACTTCGGTCGGCAGGCCGCGGGAGGAGAAGGCCGACTTCTGGTCCTCGGTTGGCGGCCAGTACAAGGCGTCGATCGACCTCGTCGCCCAGATCGTGATCGAGTCGGGCGCGGTCTTGGTTCGGGGTCCGGAGGTGCGCACGAGCACCGTCAGGGTCCGCCAATCGGACGCACCGCGGTCGACGATGGAGGAGCTGCACCGCATCGGAGGGACGGTCAGCGACAGCGACGGCTTGCCGCTCGCCGGCGCATGGATTGCCCTTCCCGACGCTGGGCGGTGGACGGCGAGCGACGGCCGGGGGCGGTTCAACTTCTCGCGCGTCCCGGTGGGGACCCATCGGGTGCTGGCGCGAACCGCAGACGGGGCCGATGGCGAGGCCACGGTCGCGGTCCCCGGCGGCACCTGTGACGTGATCACCCGCGCTCCCGCGCGCGGCCGTTCGCGGCACTGAAACTGCACCGATGGACGTCCATCGGTGCAGGACCTTCGGGAGTCGTCCCTTTATCTGCCCTTAATGTCGCCCCCTCGGCATCCCTCCACACGAATACGATTGAAAACACCAAGACGGTCATGGGCAAATGGGGACCTGCACCTTCGAGACACCCGAGCTGGGGGACGCTGGATGGTTCGGCGATCTGGACCCCCTGGCTGGCAACGTTGCCCTCAAGTCTGACCCGCTTTTCGTCATCGACGGCCCGTAAGGAGTGATATGCCCACGTACCTGACGCCTGGTGTCTACGTCGAGGAAGTCTCCTCGGGGAACAAGCCCATTGAGGGAGTTGCCACCTCGGTTGCCGCGTTCATCGGACTGCTGCCGGGCGGCCCGATCAACCAGCCGATGCGGATCTCGAACTGGACCCAGTTCGTCAGCCTCTACAGCGATCCCGAAAACCCGGAGAACGGACCGTTCATGGAGGGCGCCTTCATGGCCCACTCCGTGTACGGGTATTTCCAGAACGGCGGCACGCTGGCGTGGATCATCAGGGTGGGGAGCGAGCGCAATTCGCCCACGCCCCGGGCCGCGCTCCCGTCCGCGACCGACAAGGATCTCGAGGCGCTGCGGGCCGTGGCGCTCGACGGGGTCGTCGAGACGGTCACTGTCGAGATCACCGAGGATCCCCCCCAGGAGGGCAAAGAGCCGGGGGATCAGACCTATAACGTCGTCGTCACGGGTGGCACCGACCGCGAGGAGTTTCCCGGCGTGTCGATGAAGAAGGGACGCAACTTCGTCGCGACCAAGGTCAACGCCAGTTCGAAGCTGATCAAGATCGAGGAGACCGGGGTGGCGCTGCCGGACGTCCGCGTGGCGACGGGTACCTACACGCTGTCGGCCCCTTCGGTTGCGGTCGAGAAGTTGAGCGCGGGCGATTTCGAAGGCGACGTCGCGACGCGAAAGGGGATGGGCAGCGCATCGGCCCTCGACGAAGTGACGATGCTGCTGATGCCGGACATCGTCAACCTCAACGGCGACGGCGCGCAGATGCGCGACCTGCAGGGGAAGATGGTCTCCCACGCGGAGCTGATGGGCGACCGGATGGCGATCCTCGATGTGCCGGACGGGCTGATTCCCCAGGAGGTCCTCGAGTGGCGGATGAACACCGCCGGCTATGACTCGAAGATGGCCACCCTCTACTACCCGTGGATCGAGGTGATGGATCCGCTGACCAGGCGGCCGATGCGGATGCCCCCATCCGGCCATATCGCCGGCGTCTGGGCCCGGGTCGACGAGACGCGAGGCGTTCACAAGGCGCCGGCCAACGAGGTGATCCGCGGTGCGAATGGGCTCGCCTTCCAGATCACCCACGCCGAGCAGGGCGAGCTCAACCGTAATGGGATCAACTGCATTCGGGCCTTCCCCGGGCGCGGGATCCGGATCTGGGGCGCCCGGACGCTGTCGAGCGACCCCGAGTGGCGCTACATCAACGTCCGCCGACTGTTCAACTACATCTCCGAATCGATCATGGTGGGCACGCAATGGAGCGTGTTCGAGCCCAACGACCAGCGCCTGTGGGGAGCACTGGCGACCAACGTCAACAGCTTCCTGAGCCGCATCTATCGATCCGGGGCCCTCTTCGGCGCGAGTCCTGCCGAGGCCTACTACGTCAAGTGCGACGCCGAGACCAACCCGCCGGAGCTGATCGAGGCCGGCCAGGTCGTCTGCGAGGTCGGGATCGCGCCGGTCAAGCCGGCGGAGTTCGTGATCTTCCGACTGAGCCAGTTCACCGGCGGCGGCGGTGGCGAAGTCAGCGAAGAGTGATCCGATCGACGAGAAACCAAAGGAGTAACGCATGACCCCGACACCTCCCCCCGTTCAAACGGTTTCGCACATCCTCGTGAACATCGACTCCGTGGCCACGCCGGACCAGATGAGCCAGCTCCTGTTCAACTCATGTACTCCGCCGGATTGGTCGGTCGAAGCGCCAAAGCACATCTTTCACGGTAATAGCGGCCAGCCCGAGAGCATCATCTCCGCGGTCCAGAATCCGACCTACGGGACGATGACGCTCACCCAGGGCTGGGATCCGGGCAATGTCCTCGCGATCTGGAAGAACCTGATCGAGCAGCCCGGCGACATCAGCACGAAGAAGAAGCAGGTCACCGTGCAATTCTGCGATTCGACCGGGACGCCGCTGTTCCAGTGGATGACCGACGGTGCATGCGGGCTGTTGACCGGCTTCTCCCACACCGGGTCCGATGCGAGCTCGAACGGCGTGCTGACGATCACCGCGACGATCGACGCCGACAATTGGAAGCTCACCAAGGGCGACGGCAGCGACTTCAGCTAAAGCGAATGCAGACACAGATCGAGTTCACGCTCCCTCGGGGGTACGTCGACAGCGGCGGTGAGGTTCATCGCGCGGGAACGATGCGCCTGGCGACGGCGCGCGACGAGATCGAGCCGCTCCGAGAGGTCGAGGTGCGCCAGAACAACGCGTATCTGACGGTGCTGCTGCTCGCGAGGACCGTGACCCGGATCGGCGGGATCACCGAGGTGACGCCGACGGTCGTCGAGGGCCTGTACGCCGCGGACTTCGATCACCTGCAACGGTTGTACGAGCGGATCAACAGCGACGGCGAGGCCGTCGGTGTCGTGAGCTGCCCCGAGTGCTCGCACCGATTCGAGGTGGACCTCACAGAGATCGAGGACGGTCGATTGGGGGAATGACGAGGCCGTCTCCCGAGCAGCTGCTCGAGGATGCGGCCAGGCTCGCGTATCACTTCCACTGGCAATTGGACACCATCCTCGATCTCGAGCACGCCGACCGCAGGCGGTTCTTGGCCGCGGCGGACGCACTTGCGGTGGCACACCACGACGGGAGCTGAATGGCGGACTCTGGGACAGCAAGAGATCGCGGCGCACCGCCGCCGTCGGTGCGCAGACGGCTGGCCGTCGTCGAGCGCCTGGCCGCTCGAGCGTCATCGCGCAGCCGGCTCGCCGACGCCGTCGTCGTGGCGCGGACACCGAAGCTGCTGCGCGCCGCAACCCGGATCGCGCGCGCGGGAGAAGGCAGCTCGTTCGCGCTCGCCGGAAGCGCGACGACGTGGAGCCTTTCGCGCGGCGCACGAGCGCCGACCTCGTCGTCGGGATCGCCGCCCGTCGCCCCTGAGGCGGTCGCCGCGATCGAGGACCAGGCCGCGGCACCGCCTGTAGAGAGCTCGGCCGTCGATTCGGCTGCGAGCCCCGAAGCCGAGAAGTTCAAGGCGATGCTCCAGGAGCAGTTCGGGCTCCCTGACGACGTATACGACTCGATGTTCAGCGAACGCGAGCCGGCCGCCGCTCCGCTCGTCGTGCCGGGAATGCCTGGCTCCACCACCGCGAGCCCTGGTTCGCCGGGCCCCGGGCGGCGTGTGAGGATCCTCGAGGGGCCCGCCGGCGAAGGGTCTGGCGGTGCCGCTCCCAGCGCCGACCCGCCCCCCGGGCGCCCACGCCGAGACGCGAAGCGACTCTCCGCGAAGCCGGCTAAGAGCGCCGAGCGTCCAGAAGGCTCGGCGGCCGATCCGCCCGCCGCGACGCTTTCCACGGCCGGAACGCACGAGACGGAAACGGCCGTTCACGGGCGCCCCGCAGCCCCGAGCGGCGAACCGGCCGCGGCCGCGGGCGAGGCCGCCAC
>PMOY01000355.1 GCA_003165655.1 Solirubrobacterales bacterium | reverse complement strand
GTCGCCGAGAGCTGACCGCCGAGCGCGCCTCCGAGGGTGCGCATGACGGTGTTCATGCCGCTTGCTACGCCCGTTTGATGAGCCGGCACCGCTTGCACGATCAGGTTGCCGAGCGCGGCGAACGCAAGACCCATGCCGATCCCGAGCAGCGCGGCAGCGATCAACAGGTTATAGGGGTGGGCGTGGGCGACCGCGAGCAGCGCGAACGAGGCGGTGGTGAACCCGGTGCCGATCAGGAGCGCCACCTTCGAGCCCCAGCGGCGCGAGATCGTTCCGGCGACAGTGCCGAGGAGGATCATCCCGAGCGTCGCCGGGAGCAGGTAGAGCCCAGACACGAGCACCGACGCCCCGAATCCGAAGCCCGTGCGCTTGGGCAGTTGCGCGAACTGTGGGAACACGATGAAGGAGGCGTACAACCCCGCGCCGAGCAGGAATGCCGCCGCGTTCGTGGTCCACACGCCACGGACGCGCATCATCGTCATGTCGATCAGCGGCTCGCGGCTGCGAACCTCGACTCGCACCCACGCCGCGCAGATCAGCGCGCCAACGGCAAGCACGCCGATCGTCCTCGCCGATCCCCAACCCCACACGGTGGTCTCGCTGACCCCGATCAGGATCACAGATATGCCGGTGCTCATCAAAGCGGCCGCGAGCCAGTTGACGCGTCCAGGGACGCGCACCGGGGACTCGGGCACGAACCACCAGGTGGCCGCGGCGGCCACGACGATCAGCATCAGCGGCGTCCAGTAGAGCCAGTGATAGCTGAGATGCTGGATGATGACACCCGCCATGACGATGCCCACCCCGCCGCCCACGCCGAGGATCGAAGACAGCAGCCCGATGCTGCCCGCCACCCTCTCGCGAGGGAACTCATCGCGGACGATCCCGAACGCGAGCGGGAATATCCCGCCCCCGGCTCCTTGGATCACGCGCGCGGTGATCATCACCGGCAGCGACGTCGCCAGAGCGCCGAGGAGCGTGCCTCCGACGAGGATGACGAGGGTCCAGAGCAGCACCTTCTCCTTGCCGTACATATCCCCCAGGCGCCCGAGGATCGACGTGCCCACCGAGGCCGAGAGTAGGTAGCCGGTAAGCAGCCAAGTCACGCCGTTTTCGCTCGCGTGTAGGCTGTGCCGGATCGAGGGAAGCGCCGGAACGACGGTGGCGCTGAGCGCGGCGTAGACGAGGCCGGCGAGCGAGAGCACGGCCAGCGTAACATTCGGATGGACGCGCTTGGGTGCTGGCTCGGTCACTGTGATTTCGGCGAGAGAGGGCCGCTGGCCGCGACATGACAGGACCGCATTCAACGCTCCACGCGGTCCGTCGGCTACTATAGCGGAATGAGCATTCCGGCGGTTGATGAGGAGCCCGGATGGGCGCTACTCGGTCGCGATGCCAAGCGCGCACGACTGCTGCGGGTCGCGGGTGAGGTGTTCGCGAGGGAGGGCCTCGACACCCCGATGCCCGTCATCGCCGCCGCGGCGGGCGCAGGGGTCGGCAGCGTCTATCGCCAGTTTCCCTCCAAGCACGAGCTGATCGCCGAGCTCGTCGTCGATCGGCTTGACCAGATCGCCGAGGGCGCCCGCCTCGCGAGCGGCCGTGCGGGCGACCGTTGGTCGGCGCTGACCGAGATGTTGTGGAGGCTCGTCGAGCGCCAATCGTGCGACGACTTCTTCGGCGAGGCGATGCGCGCCGTCTCGGAGCACCCGGCAGTGATCGCCGCGACCGATCGCGCAGTCACGTCCCTCGACCAGCTGCTCATCGACACGCGGGTCGAGGGTCGCTTGCGCAGCGACGCCACGCCGCTCGATCTGCGCCTCCTGTTCGCCGCCACGCGAGCCGCCAAGCAGGTCGAGCCGACCGCCTGGCGCCGCATGCTCGAGCTGCTGATCGATGCTCCGGACACCGGCAGACGCGGGCCCCTGGACATGGGCATCGGCGGCAGTTAATAGACGCGCAAGACTGCGCCCGCATCATCCCCCCAGATGCTCCTGCTGATGCTGTTCGCCCTGATTGCCGGTGCGGGCACGGCGATCACTCCTTGCGTGCTGCCGGTGCTACCCGCGCTCCTCTCGGCGAGCGCGGTGGGAGGACGCCGCCGACCGTTCGGGATCGTGCTCGGTCTGGCGCTGACGTTCACGATCTCGATCGTCGCCCTCTCCCAGATCGAGAAGGGCGTCGGGCTGGGTAGCGGCGCGGCGCGCACCGTCGCGGTGGTGATCCTGATCGCCTTCGGACTGGTGATGCTCGTTCCGGCGCTCGCCGAGCGTGTGCAGGCACCCCTCTCGCGCCTGGCACGGTTCGGGCCCCGTACGCGCGGGAGCGGATTCTGGTCCGGCCTCGGCGTGGGCAGCGCGCTCGGTTTCGTGTGCGCGCCCTGCGCCGGCCCGATCCTCGCGGCCGTCATCGCGGTCGCCAATTCAGGTAAGACCTCGGCGAGCTCGGTCGGGGTCGCGATCTCCTATGTCGTCGGCCTGAGCCTCGTGCTGATGCTCTATTCGATCGGCGGCCGAAGGGTGATGGACGTGGTACGCCGCAAGGCCCGCGGCCACGTCGTCGAGCGCACGCTCGGGGCCATCCTGCTGGTGACCGCCCTGGTGATCGCCACCAACCTGGACGTGCGCTTCGAGGACGCGCTGGCGAAGGCCACAAGCTGCGCCAACGGCCACTGCTCGGGGGTACTGGCGTTCTTCGTCGATCCGACCCACTCGCTTGAGAACTCCAAGGCGGTGCAGGATCGCCTCGCCTCGCTGCGCCCGCAATCCCGCTTTGCCATTCGCCAGCAGCTGGCTGATGCCGGCACGACCCCTGCTGACCTCGCGCGCCCGAACAGCGCAGCGGCGGCCGGCGTCGCGATTCCCGGCGTCAGCACCCCGGCACTGCACGACCTCGGAGCCGCACCGAACTTCACCGACAATCAGGACTGGTTCAACACCCCCGGCGACAAGCCCCTGACGATGTCGGGCCTCCGCGGCCATGTCGTGCTCGTCGACTTCTGGACCTATACCTGCATCAACTGCATCCGGACGTTGCCGTTCCTGAAGGCGCTGTACGCCGACTACCATCGCTACGGCCTCGAGGTCGTCGGCGTCGAGACACCGGAGTTCACCTTCGAGCAGGAGGCGAGCAACGTCGAGCAGGCGATCCAGTCCGACGGAATCCGCTACCCGGTCGTCCAGGACAACGACTACGGAACCTGGAACGCCTACCAGAACGAGTACTGGCCGGCCGACTACCTGATCGACGCAACCGGCGAGGTCAGGCACACGCAGTTCGGCGAGGGCGACTACAAGCAGAGCGAGGCCGCCGTGCGCGAGCTGCTGTTCCAGGCCGGAGTGAAGCACCTGCCACCGCCGATCACGGTCAAGATCCCGACGGCGTCGAGCGGACTGGCGACGCCCGAGACCTATCTCGGCGCCGAGCGGGCGGTGGACGAGGACTTCCTGCCTGCGGTCAAGACAGGCGTCCACGGCTATCAGGGGGATGGAGGCCTGCAGCTCAACCAGGCTGCGCTCAAGGGCATCTGGAAGCTCACCGCGCAATATGCGACGCCGGTGTCCTCCTCCGGAGAGATCTCGCTCGACTTCCAGGCGGCCAAGGTCTACCTCGTGTTGACGTCGGTCGGCAACGTCCCCCGGAGCGTCGAGGTGCGGCTCGACGGCCGCTCGATTCCCGCCGCCGACGCCGGCACCGATGTGCACGACGGTGTGGTGACCGCGCTGGGCCAGCGTCTGTACAACCTTGTCTCCCTGCCGACGGACGAGCAGCACCTGCTGACCGTCCAGCTGCCCCCCGGCGTACAGGCGTACGACTTCACATTCGGCTAGCCGCCTCAGGTCGACGCACGCCGACGCGACGGTCGCCACGGTCGCTCTCACAGGGGTTCGAGGATCGCCTCGGCTCGCCGCAGATCATCGGGGGTGTTGACGTTGAAGAACGCGTCGCGGTCCGCGATCTCCAGCAGGCGTGGCCGGAGCCCGGCGACCTCCTCGCGCAGCGGGCGGGTGGCATCGAGCGCGCCCCGCCCGAGCGCCGCGGCCGCGGAGGGTAGATAGAGCGCAAGCAGGGGTTGGAGCTCGCCGTCGCAGATCGGGACGACCGCCGGTGCTTCCTCCGGATCGGTCGTGGCGATCCGGGTCACGAGCTCCGCGGTCACGAACGGCATGTCCGCTGCGCAGACGAGCACTCCTCGCCCATCCGCGAGGCCGAGCGCATGGACGATGCCGACGAGCGGATGCCGCGGTGTCGTGGGCTCGATCCATACCGCGACGCCGGGGTGGCTCGGCAGCTCCGTGTCTCGCTTGGCCACGATCGCCAGATCGGCGAGAGCGGAGCCGAGAACCCCCAGCGGGTAGCAGATCAGGGGGCGCCCGTGCAGTTGCGCCGTCGCCTTGGCGCCGCCCAGCCGGCGGCCGAGCCCGCCGGCGAGGATCACTCCGACCGGAGGCTGGGAGCTTCGCATCGCGTAGCGGTGTGGCAGATCGTCGTGCGCATTGCGCCTCCTCTGAGGGCTTCTTTCGCGGCAGCGCGACCACCGGCGGCAGCGTGCGCGCGAGCGCAGCATAGAATCAAGGGCATGGAGGGCTCCACCGAAGTCCGGAGCTGGCTACGCTGCTATCGCTGCTGGTCGCAAAACCTCGAAGTGCAGGTGCACTACGAGGGAATCCACCGGATCGATCCCGAAACCGGAGAACGAGCCGAAGTCGTGGACGAGATGCAGGAGGCAGTGGTCCAGTGTCTGGACTGCATGCATGACCAGCCGCACCTGGGTTTCCACAACGGCCGCGTCGAGCCGATCG
>PMOY01000316.1 GCA_003165655.1 Solirubrobacterales bacterium | reverse complement strand
ATGACAACTACTGATTACCTCATTGATTCGGTCCTCGTTTTGCTTGTGCTGTTCCAGGTCAGGGAGCGGACCCTGACGATCAAGACCCTGGTGCGTCCGTTGCTGATCGTCGCGATCGCTGTTGCGAATTATTTGCATGGCATCCCGACCGCGGGTAACGACCTCGTTCTCGTTGCTGTCCTGGCTCTCCTCGGGGGTGCGATCGGTGTCGCTAGCGCCCAGACCGTGCTGATGCGAGTCGGGGGCGGCGGCGATGTTCTCGCCCGCGCGGGCTGGGCTTCCGGGTTCTTCTGGGTGCTCGGNNGTGCTCGGGATGGGCTCGCGGTTCGCTTTTATCTACTGGATCTCCCATAGCGGTGCCTCATCGATCGCGCACTTCAGCGCCCAGCACGCCGTTAGCGCAGGCGCTTGGACGGTCGCGCTGCTCGCGATGGCGGTGTGCGAAGTGGCGTCTCGGTCGGCGTTGATGGCGGTCCGTCGTCAGCGCCTGCGGGCCGGCGGTGCCTTTCAGCTCGCCTGACGCCGTTACCTTCTCTCGCAGTGATCTTTACCCATTTCACGGGGCGTCCCGCGCTCATGATCCGGCTGATCGGCGTTGCGCTGGTCAGCTGGAGCGTGGTACGGGCGGACCACCACCCCCCGGGTGCCAGCGGACGTGGGCTCGTTATCAGCGTCCTGTTCGCGCTGTGCGTGGTGGGATGGCTGATGTGGATGCGCCGGCCCGTCCCGGACCGCGGGATCACGCCGGAGGTGTGGGTGCTCGCGGCGGCCGGCGGGGCCCTCTGCGGCGCCTCGCCGAGCAGCGCCGCCAGCGCCTTCGTGTTCGTCGCGGTCGTCGCAGCGGGTGTCCGGGCTGAGCTGCCACGGGCGTTCATCGTCGTCGGGGTCGGGATCCTCGCGCTGGCACTGTCGGTGCTCGTCTACGACGGCAGTGCGCTTGGCCTCCTCGCCTACTCGCTCGGGTTCGCTGCTGGAACCCTGGCCGGCGCGAATGCCCGCCAGGCGGCGGCGAAGACCGAGCAGGCCGAGCTGCTTCTCGCCCAGAGCCAGCGCTCGCACGAGGAGCAGCTACGCGCAGCCCGCCTGGAGGAATCCACGCGGATCGCGCGGGAGATCCACGACGTACTCGCCCACGCGCTTGCCGGCCTCACGATTCACCTCGAAGCGACGAGCGCCCTGGTCAACCAGGGCGCCGATCCCGCGACGATCAAGGCCCGCTTGGACCGCGCCCACGCGCTGGCGCGCGAGGGACTGCGCGAGACGCGCCGCGCGGTCGGCGCTCTGCGGAGCGAACCGATCGCCGCCCCGGCCGGGATCGAAGCGCTCGTCGAGGCGTACCGATCCGCCGACGGGACGGTCGAGCTGACGATCGACGGCGATCCCGGTCGTCTCGCCGGCTCGGTCGGCGAGGCCGTTCTGCGGGTCCTCCAGGAGGCCCTCACCAACGTCCGCAAGCACGCGCCTGGAGCGAGCGTGTCGGTCGCGCTGCACGCCGGTGACCTCGCGGACCCCGACGTCGTCCTCGTCATCGACAACGAGCAGAGCGCCACCACGCGAGCCCCGAGCCCGCTGGCCGCGACCGGCGGCGGGTACGGTATCCAGGGCATGCGCGAACGTGCCCAGGCCCTCGGCGGCACCCTCACAGCACACGCCAGCGAGGATGGCTGGCGGGTCGAACTACACGTCCCGGTTCTCGCCCAGCCTGCCGACCCGGCCCAAGAAGGCCCGTGAGGCACCGGACTCCGTCCCCGGAGGGTCCGGTCGTCAGTGACTCGATTCGGGTCCTGGTCGCCGACGATCAGACGCTCGTGCGCGAAGGGCTGATGACGCTGCTGGCGCTCGCCGCGGGGATCGACCCGGTCGCCGCAGCGACCGACGGCGAGGAGGCCGTAGCCCTCGCCGCACGCCACCGCCCGCACGTCGTGCTGATGGACCTACGGATGCCGCGACTCGACGGCGTCGAGGCAACCCGGCGGATCCGCGCCGCGCAACCCGAGACCGAGATCGTCGTCCTCACGACCCACGCGGACGACCAATCAATCCTCACCGCACTCCAAGCGGGCGCCCGCGGGTACCTCACCAAAGACGCCGGGATCACCGAAATCTCCCGCGCCATCCAAGCTGCCGCCGCCCACCAGACCCTGCTCGACCCCGCCGTGCACAGCAGCCTGCTCGCCGCCGCGACCGCCGCCACCCCCCCGCCAACCCCCACTACCGAGCTCCCCGACGACCTCACCCCACGCGAGGCCGAAGTCCTCCAACTAATCGCACGCGGGATGTCAAACACCGAAATCACCACCGCCCTCCACATCAGCGAAGCAACCGTAAAAAGCCACATCAACCACCTCTTCGCCAAAATCAACGCACGCGACCGCGCCCAAGCCGTCCACTACGCCTACACCCACAAACTCGCCGACTAAACGCCAAAGCCCGATCGCAGAGCTCAACCACCACCTTCGCGTCGCACACGCAGCGTCGCCCACAGCCGGCCGCCGTTACGTCGCTGTTACCGATCGTCGCCTACAAATCAGGCATGTGTCGCGCACGGACCATCAAACCGCCGGCGATGGGCGCGATGGCCACCGTCACGTGCGCGCTGACGATCGCCGCGTGCGGGTCCTCGAGGCCCTCGCACAAAGCCGGCTCCGCCCATGCGCCGCAGGTCGTCGAGTATGCGGACTGCATGCGCTCGCACGGCGTGCCGAACTTCCCCGACCCGGGCGGTGGCGGCGGGATCAACATCGCCGGCACCGGAATCAATCCGGCGGCGCCATCGTTCAAGGCGGCGCAGGCGAGCTGCACCAAGCTGCTACCGGGCGGCGGCCCGGGCGCGCAACACGCCACCGAGGAGCAGAAGACCGAGATGGTCGAGACCTCGCAGTGCATGCGCCGACACGGCATCTCCGGCTTCCCCGATCCCACCACCTCCCTGCCGTCGAGCCCGGCGGGCTACAGCTCGATCGCCGACCGCGGCGGGATCGTGCTCGCGATCCCGGACACCATCAACGAGAGCTCGCCGGCGTTCAAGCAGGCCGCAGCCGCGTGCGGGTTCACGGGCTAAGGCTGGCACGCAGCGGAGCTTTGAGGCGCAGGCGACGACGGCTGTTAACGATCACGATGACAGCACACACACCCGCGTGAACCGCACGCTCATACCGTACCGCTGACGGCCCAAAGCCGCGGGCAGGAGCCCTCACATTCGCTCTGCTCACGGTGTCGACGATCACCTCAGCGCTCGAGTCGCACGGATGACACAAATCGGGGATGTCGACCGATAGGCGGATGGGTCACGCTCGATATCGATATGACGCCGTCCACGGCCAGCCAGGGTTATGTGCAGATCGGGCTCGGGCCGTGACTGAACCTCAACTCTTTGGGAGTATCCATGGTCAGAAGGCTCTGTGTGCTGATATCCGCCGTCGTCATTAGCGGCTTTCTCATAGCCGGTTGCGGTACCACCAGGCCCAGAACGACAACGTCGACCGACCTGCTTCCGGGCACCCCCGCCACCGGGTATCCAAGCACGGTCGCCCTTTGTAAGTCCAGCATAGACATCGCGACAACGAATCAGTGCCTCGGCGCGACGCCAGCGCGTGTAGGCGACGTGATACGTGTCCTCCGTTGCCTTCGATAGCCGCTCTGCCTCGTGCCATGTTTGCGGGCCTGTTCCAAGCGGACGACGGGGGTCGAACCCGCGACCTTCGGCTTGGGAAGCCGACGCTCTACCAACTGAGCTACGTCCGCGTGGTGGGCGATTCTAGGGCCCGTTGGCCGAGGGCGTGGCCCAAACGCCTTACTCGCCTTCGCTTCTGGCGGAGGGGGGGACGCGGCTCGCGGGACCCGGTTGGCCTGGTTCGGCGCACCCGATCGACGCCGCCGGCCCGCGTCGCCCATTACCCTTCCGGGACGAATGCGCCGCTTCGCGATTCCAGGACTTGTCTCGCTTGCGGCGGTCGCCCTCCTTGCCCTGCTCGTGTTCGGCGTCGCACGCAATACGACAAACACGTCCCTCGATGCGGCGCTCGCGAAGGGGATCAGGCCGATGGCCCCGGCCGCTAACCTGCCGCTGCCGATCCTCGACGGCAAGGGCACCGAGGATCTTGCGGATCTGCGCGGAAAGGTGGTGGTCGTGAACGTGTTCGCGTCGTGGTGCGTGCCGTGTGCGGCCGAAGCGTCGGTGCTCGAGCGAGCGCAGAGGCAGATCGCTCCCGACGGGGCGACGGTGCTCGGCGTCACCTACCTCGACACCGCGCCGGCCTCGGCGCAGTTCGTCAAGGCTCATGGCATCACCTACCCCGTGGTGCGCGATGTCGACGGCAACTTCGTCCGCGCCTACGGCACCACCGGTGTCCCCGAGACATACGTGATCGACCGCCAGGGCCGGGTCTGGGCGATCCGGCGCTACGAGATCAATCGCGGCTGGCTCGAAAGCGAACTCGCGCCACTGCTGGCGCAGCGTTCGTGAGCTTCTCGACCCGAGCCCGATGGGCCTCGGCGCGGCGGGCCGCGGCGATCGTGCTGGCGCTGATGATGGCGACGCTGACGATCGCCACCCCCGCGACCGCGGCTCCGAAGCCGCGCGCGTCTCTGACCAACATCGATCAGGACGTCATGTGCGTGACCTGCCATGAGCCGCTCGAGGTCGCTCAGTCGCCGCAGGCCGTTGCCGAGCGCTCGTACATCAGCTCGCTGATCGCGAAGGGCGAGACCAAGACGCAGATCGAGAACGCGCTCGTCGGGCAGTACGGTCCGGCGGTCCTCGGCGTGCCGAAGGCTCGGGGATTCAATCTCACCGTCTACATCCTTCCCCCTGCGCTTCTGCTCGTGGGCATCGCGTCGCTCGCCGTGATCCTGCCCCGCTGGCGGCGCCGTGCGCGCGCGGCAGCCGCGCAAGCGGCCCCCCCGGGACCGCCGCTCGACCCGACCGACGCTCGCCGTCTCGACGAGGAACTGGCTCGCTACGACGGCTGAGCCCGGCGCCCGTCACCGGGCTCGCGGGACGTGATGCTGCTCACATCATCTCCGGCGCACTGACCCCCAGCAGCGACAGCGCGGAGGCGATCGTGTGCTTCGTTGTCACCGACAGCGCGATCCGGAACGATTCTACAGCGACGGGCGTCGCGCCCACGACCCGGCAGTCGCGGTAGAACGCGGTAAAGACCTGCGCGAGTTCGAGCGCATACGTCGTGATCCTGTGCGGAGCGCGACGCTCTGCCGCCTCGGCGACCTCCTCGGGGAACGCGGCGAGCGTCTTGACCAAGGCCCGTTCGGCGACATGCAGCTCGCCTACCCCCCAGTCGTCAACCCCCGCTTGCGCCGCCGCGACGCGATCGGCCCCGGCGCGGTCGAGCATCGAGGCGATCCGCGCGTGTGCGTATTGGACGTAGTAGACCGGGTTCTCGGCCGATTCTCGCCGCGCCAGCTCGAGATCGAGGTCGAGCGTCCGGTCGTGCGAGCGCTGGAGCATGAAGAAGCGGGTCGCGTCGACACCGATCTCGTCGAGCAGCTCGTCGAGCGTGACGAACTCGCCGCGGCGCTTGGACATCGCCGCCTTCTGCGTTCCTTCGATCAGATGCACGAACTGCAGCAACGGTAACTCGATCGTCTCAGGATCGCCCCCGAGCGCGGAGAACGCCGCCTTCAGGCGGACGGCATACCCGTGGTGATCGGCACCCACCGGATTGATCTGGCGCTCGAACCCACGGTCGCGCTTGTTCAGCAGGTACGCAACGTCGGCGGCCAGATAGGTCGGCTCTCCATTGGAACGCTCCAGCACGCGATCCTTGTCGTCCCCGAACGTCGTCGTGCGCAGCCACAGCGCACCCTCCGAACGATAGGCATGGCCGCCCTCGATCAGCTGCGCGAGTGCCCGCTCCACCGCGCTCGGCGATCCTTCATGGAGCACGCGCTCGCTGAAGAAGCGCTCGAAGCGAACGCCATAACGGTCGAGGGTAGCTTTGATGCTCGCGAACAGCAGATCGACGGCCCGCGCCGCGAGGTCGGCAGCGTCCGCGTCGGCGGCGTCGGGGATCTCCCCCGCCAGCTCGGTGATGTAGCCGCCTTCGTAGCCTCCCTGGGGCAGCTGCGCGCCCAGTGCCCGGGCATGCACCGACTCGCCGAGCAGGCGAATCTGCGAGCCGGCGTCGTTGAAGTAGTACTCGGACATCACCGCGTGACCATGAAAGGCCAGGATTCGCGCGAGCGCGTCCCCGTATGCGGCGTGCCGGCCGCTGGCGGCGACGAGCGGCCCTGTCGGGTTCGCCGAGACGAACTCGACCAGGATCCGCTCCGGAGACTCGGCACCCCCCGCGCCGAATCGATCCGAGGCCGCGAGCATGGTCGCGACCGCGCGACGGTGCCACCGATCCGAGAGGAACAGGTTGAGGAACCCGGGCCCGGCGACCTCGGTACGGTCGAGCGCGGGGCCGAGCCTCGTCGCCAGCTCGTGCCCGACGCGCTCCGCGATCTCGCGCGGCGGCGCTCCGAGCGCGGGCGCAAGCAGCATCCCGGCGTTGGTCGAGTAGTCCCCGAGGCCGGCGCGCTTGGGCTGTTCGAGTGTCGGCGGCACGGGCGGCCCGTGCTCGCCGCCGCTGACGGCGCCAGCCGCGTCGAGCACCGCGTCACGGAGCTCTCCGAGCGGGTCGGGCGCGCTCACGTCGCCTGCGCGCCCGTGGGCTGGAAGATCCCTTCGAGGCGCTCGATCGCGTCGGGAGTGCCGAGCGCCAGGAGCTTGTCTCCGGGTTGCAGCACGGTCGCCAGCGGAGGCTGTGGCTCGAGGCGCCCGTCGGGACGGCGCACGGCGACGATCAGCGAGCCACCGCGGATCTCGTCGATCGTCTGGCCGGCGCCCTCGCAGCTCGCCGGCACGTCGATCTCTTCCATCCTGTAGTCGGCGGCGTCGACGGCCCGTGCCACCTGGGGATGAAGCGCCACCCGTGCCATCTCCGAGCCCGAGGTCTTGTAGGGCGAGATCACGCGATCGGCGCCCGCCCGCAGAAGCTTCTTCTCCGAGTCCTCGGCTGAGGCGCGGGCGATGATCAGGATGTCCGAGCGCAGCTCGCGGGCGGTCAAGGTGATGAAGATGTTCTCCGCGTCGGAGTCGACACAGGCGATCACGCCCTGGGCACGCTCGATCCCGGCGCTGAGCAGCACGTCGTCATCGGACGGCGAGGCGTCGAGGAACGGCAGGCCGACCGCGAGCGCGTGGTCGCGATTGTCTGGGTTCTCGTCGATCACGACGTACCGCGCACCTGCGGCGCGCAGATCACGCGCGACCTGGCGGCCGACGCGCCCGTAACCGCAGATCAGATAGTGGTCGGTCGTGGAATCAATCATTTTCTGGGTGCGGCGCTCGTCGATCAGCCCGCTCAGCCGACCCGACACGAAGAACTCAGCGACCGTCGCGAGGGCATAGAAGAGCGTACCTATGCCGAATACCTCGAGTCCGACCTGGAGTGCTCGGCCGGCGCCGGTGCGTGGTTCGGCGATCGTGCCGAGCGTGGTCACCGTGTCCATCGTCCACACGAACGCGTACGCGGGCGAGACGTGATCGATGATCGCGAAGCACACCGTCCCCACGACGATCATCGCCACAAGTACCGAGAGGAGGATTCCGAGCCGGCGCATGAACTCCACGAGTTCGCGTCGCGCGCTCCGGCGCTGATCGCGTATCCGCTCGCGGACCGCAAGCTCGTGGCGATCTCTCCCGTGGACTATGCTCGCCATCCAGGCTCGCCGGGTATGTAGGCCGCGGGGGTCATCCTGCTGCGGTCAGACTACCTGCGTCGTCGCCGGATGACCGGTCAATAGTGGTAGCGCTCGCCCGCGAGGATCTTGTGGGCGCGATAGAGCTGCTCGAGCAGGACGACACGGGCAAGCTGGTGCGGAAGCGTGAGCGGACCGAGCGAGATGTTGTGCTCGACGGTGCCGAGTTCGAGCCCAAACGGCCCGCCGACCACGAAGCAGAGGTCACGCCCACTCTGGCGCCGCTGCTCGAGGAAGCGGCTGAAGCCGATCGAGTCGAGCTGCTCGCCGTCGCGGTGCAGGAGCGATACGAAGCCGCGCGCCGGCATCCTCCTCGTTATCTGCTCGTCGTCGCGAACCTCCACCAGCTCGAGCCTCGCATGCCGGGCGAGCAGCTTCTGGTAGTGCTGGACGTCGTCGGCGAACGGCGGCCTTAGTCGGCCCACGGCGACGACGACGATGCGCACGATGGGATACTACGAATCCGATGGACGATCCGAACACTCCTGAGCGCCACATCAACATTCATTTCTCCCCGGACATGATGGGGGGGGTGTATGCGAACTTCGCGAATGTGAGCCACTCCGACTACGAGTTCACGATCACCTTCGCGCGCGTCGATCACGAGGTCGAGGACGAGGAGATTCCGGGCGTCGTAGTCTCACGCGTCAACCTCTCACCCAAGTTCATGCGTGAGCTGATCGACGCAATGCAGGACAACTTCTCCAAGTGGCAGACCCGCGAGGGGATCAAGAACTTGCCGGAGTTCGGCGGGTCCTCAGAGAGCTGACGTCGCGGGCCTGAAAAGCCACCGCGGCGCCGATGCGCTCGGCCGTCGGTGGGTGCGTCGCCAGCAGCGAGCTGACGAGGCGAGGTGGGTCGAGATCGGCGACGTTCTGCAGCGCGATCCGACGCTCGAAGGAGATGAACGCCTCGGGGGCGTCGGTGAGCTCGAGCGAGAGCGTGTCCGCGCGGCGCTCGATCGCGCGTGATAGACGGCTGGCGATCAGCCCGACCGGCGCGGCGACCAGCGTCGCGGCGAGCGCGAGCGCGGGGAGCGCCCGGGCCGAGCCCCCGCGCGCCGGGGCGACCCGACCGGCGAGGCGCTGGACCGCGAACGCCCCGGCCGGGACGACGATCGCCGCATAGGCGAGACCGCGCGGGACGTCGCGGTGCAGGACGTGTGCCAGCTCATGGGCCACCACGAGCCTGATCTCGTCGCGGCTGTAGCGATCGAGCAGCGTGTCGAACAGAACCACGCGCTTCGTCGGTCCGAGCCCGGTCACGTAGGCATTGGCGGCGGTGGTGCGACGGCTCGCGTCGACCGAGTAGACCTCCCCCACCTGTACTCCCGCCGCCGCTGCGAGCTCGAGCACGTCGGCGCGGGTCTCGCCCGGCGGCAGCGGCGTGAAGGTGTTGAAGATCGGGTCGAGCACCACTGGCCCGAGCACGGCGAACAACGTCGCCGTCGCCAGCGAACCCACGGCGGCCGGCGCCCACCAGCCGCGCGGGTAACGTCGCGCCAGGGCGACAACGAGACCGCCGGCTGCGCCGGCCAGGGGCGCCCCGATCGCCGTCTCCTTTGAGAGATCGATTGCCCAGCCACGCCAGGACTGAGTCACGAGGCCGACCGCGAGCGCCCGCCGGCGGGACAGGACAGCGATTGGAAGGGCTGCCAAGGACGATGCGACCGACAGGCCCGCACCGACGGCGACGGCGCCGGCCGGCCCGTCGCCGAGCCGACCCAGGCGCCGCGGTACGCTCGGCGGGGATCTGACGACCGCCACCAATCCTGCCAGCTCGAGCGCCGTGCTCGCGAGCCTCAGCGCCAGCTGCCCTCGCGCGAAGCACGCGCCGCGCCCGATCTCTTCGGATGTGAAGTACGATCGCGCCTCGATCCGCGCGGGTTCGATGGCTCGGGTTCTCGGCGCCAGCAGCCGCACCCCCGCCTCCGCTGCGGCGAGGGAGGCCAGCAGTGCCGGCAGCCAGCGCGGGCGTTGGGTGTCGCTCATCGGAGAGGACTGTAGAACAGTGCGAATCGCCGTTGTCTCGGACATCCACGGCAACCGGCAGGCCTTCGAGGCTGTGCTGGACGCGATCGAATCGACCAACTGCAGCGAGATGTGGTGCCTCGGCGACCTCGTCGGCTACGGCGGCGACCCCGACGCATGTGTGGCCCTGGCACGCCGCCACGCTGCTGTCTGCCTCGCGGGCAACCACGATCTCGGGGTCCGCGGAGACCTCCCGCTCGAGGAGTTCTCGCGGGGCGCGGCGCTGGCGGCGAGCTGGACTCAGGCGACGATCACCCCCGACACGCTCGATTACCTGCTCGCGCTCGCGCCCACGAATCTCGACGAGGAGGTCGGCCTGTTTCACGCCAGCCCGCGCGACCCCGTGTGGGAGTACGTGCTCTCCCCCCTGCAAGCGGAGCTCTGCCTCGACGTACAACGCCATCGGGTGTGCCTGGTGGGCCACTCGCACATCGCGCTGTCGTTCTCGCGCTTCGAGGGCGCCGCGGCGTCAGGCCAGACGCACGCCGCGGACGAGGAGCTCGATTTGAGCGCCGGCGAATGGCTGATCAACCCCGGAAGTGTTGGGCAGCCGCGCGACGGTGACCCGCGGGCCGCGTGGATCGAGCTTGACACCGGAAATTGGACCGCCGCGTATCGGCGGACCGAGTACGACATCCCCGGGGCGGCCGCCGCGATTCGAGCGGCCCGGCTGCCGGACTCGCTCGCCGAGCGACTGAGCTTCGGTCAGTAGCATCAGCCATCGGATGCGCTACGTCTCCCGCGCTCTCGTGGCCGGCGGGCTTGGGCTCGCCGCAGCGTTCCTGGCGTCCTGTGGCGCCAGCTCCGGCCTGCTCTCGACGAGCCAGTCGAACGCCTTGACCGCCAACCTCCACCAGGCCTCCGCGGCGGTGTCGAGCGGTGAATGTGGCGACGCGGATACCGCCATCGCGAACCTCCAGGCCCAGGTCGTCGGCCTGCCGCCCTCCGTCAATTCCACGCTCGTCTCCGACCTGAGCCGGGGAATCCAGACCGTCGAGGCGCTCGCCAGCAAGGACTGCAGAGGCGGAGTCCTCGGCGACGGATCCAACACGACGACCGGGCCCGCCGCCACGCCGACGACCACCCACGAGCACACGACGTCAACGCCCACGACGACCACCTCGACCCAGGGCCAGACCATTTCCACCGCCACCCAGACACCGCCCACGACGCCCACGACGCCTGCAACCACTCCGACGTCGCCGGGTACAACCTCTACGGGGAACGGCGG
Organism: Solirubrobacterales bacterium; assembly: GCA_003165655.1. Classification (GTDB taxonomy): domain Bacteria; phylum Actinomycetota; class Thermoleophilia; order Solirubrobacterales; family Solirubrobacteraceae; genus Palsa-465. Next base: position 849 of record PMOY01000316.1, on the reverse strand, counting down.
AGGTGCAGGCCTCCCGGGGACCGGGGGCGTGGACGGAGGCCCCCCAATCAATTCAAGCGGCTGAACACACGAGCGAGTGACGAGCAACACAACCAAGATTGCGGGCCGGTACAGGCTCGAACGCCGACTCGGCATCGGCGGTATGTCGACGGTGCAGCTCGCCTTCGATGACCGACTCCAGCGTTACGTCGCGGTCAAGCTGCTCGCCGAGCACCTCGCCGATGACGAGTCGTTCGTCTCGAGGTTCAGGCGCGAAGCGCTCGCGGCCGCCCGCCTCGTACATCCGAACATCGTGCAGGTGTTCGACTTCGGCTTCGACGAGCCGGCGCACCAGCATTTCATCGTCATGGAGCACGTTTCCGGGCAATCCTGCGCTGAGCTGCTGCGCGACCGCGGCCGCCTCGAGCTGGACGAGGCGGTCTCGATCGTTACCCAGGCCTGCCGCGGCCTGGACTACGCGCACCGAAATGGAGTCATCCACCGTGACGTCAAGCCGGGCAACCTGCTCGTTTCCGACACCGACGTGGTCAAGCTGGCCGACTTCGGCATCGCCCGGGCCGCCGACCAGTCCAGCATCACCCAGGTCGGCTCGGTGCTCGGAACCGCCGCCTACCTCTCGCCCGAGCAAGCACGAGGAGAGGAGGCCGGGCCCCGCGCCGACATCTACTCGCTTGGCGTCGTCACGTATCAGCTGCTGTCGGGCAGGCTGCCATACGAGGCCAGTTCGCTGTCCGAGCTCGCGCTACGCCAGCAGCGTGAGTCGCCGGCACCGTTGAACCAGCTCAACCCGGCGGTGCCGGCGGAGCTCGCACGCGTGGTGGCGAGCGCGCTCGCGATCGACCAGGAAGG
>PMOY01000393.1 GCA_003165655.1 Solirubrobacterales bacterium | reverse complement strand
GAGAAGCAGGTCCATCTGCTGATTGATGCCTTCTCACGTGTGCAAGGGGACTTCCAACTGGCGATCGCCGGCGGGTCCTCCCACTCCGACCAATACGTCGACACGGTCCGTCGGCTCGCCGCCGGGGACGAGCGCGTCATGCTGCTCGGCTCTCGCCATGGAGCGGAGAAGGCGTGGCTGCTGCGTAACGCGGCGGTGTTCGTGCAGCCCTCGACGATCGAGGGCCTGCCGATTGCCCTGTTGGAGGCGCTCGCTTGCGACCGTTTCACGATCGTCAGCGACATCCCAGAGAACGTGGAGGCGGTCACCCTCAAGGAGGACCTGCCCCATGGGCTGGTGTTCCGTACCGGGGATGTCGAGGACCTCACGCAGAAGCTCGACCAGGTGCTCTTGCCCGGCTCACGCGTGGTCAGCGAGACGCCACCGGTGGGCCACCTAGCACGTGAGCGGTATGACTGGGAGCGCCTCGCGGAACTGACAGAAGCCGTCTATCGGCACGCTCTCGCCGCGCAGGGCTCTCGTTCCAATTGAGAGAAGGTCCTAAGGGTCGGCCGGCGTCGCGGTAGCGAGCAGCGTAAACGTCAAGAGCGAGAGATCCGAGCGAGAGCGAAAGGGTTCGGCCAGCTGCTGACGCACCTCGTCGAGATATCGCGGATCAGCCAAGCGCCCGGCGACGATGGTGTCCACGTGAAAGCCCGCTCCCACGGCGGCCACGCGGTAGTCCTCCGCGCGCATGCGATTGGGAGCGCCGGGGAAGAACAACAAACGTCGGTAGATCCGCTCGCGGTAGCGGAGGATGTTGAGAGGATCTCGGTCTTTGATCCAGCGCATGTGTGTTTGGGCGTCGATGTGATGGATCATCCGACCCCCGTCTTCCATCAACTGCCGAAGCCGACGAAAGAGCGCGGGAACATTCTCAACATGCTCAAGCGTCGCGTTGCTGACGATGACGTCGTACCTGCCGTCAACTTCAGGCAGCCCGGGATAAGTGACCCGGGCGAAGGACAAACGGCTCTTGTCGAATTGACTGTGGAGGCGAGTCGCAAGAACGTCGTAGAACTCGTCTGGGGCCATACCCACAAGATCAAATGCGTCGATGGCCCGGTAGCTCACCGCTCCTCGGTCCAGAACGATCGCCCCCGTGCCCAGATCCGGGCCGGGACCGAGTTCCAAGACGCGCTTGCCGGACCAGTCCATGTCGCCGCGCGTCTGCCAGCGGTCGACCACTGCGAACACGTAGTCGACGCTGCGTTCGATCTGATTTGCACCGAACTGGCGTGGCCGACGATACCCAGCTAATCGATGACGGTTGACATTCACGATGCCGAGCACCATGCCCGCCCAGTATTTGGTCAAGTTACTGATGTACGGGATGGTAGATGAGGTGAGCGAGTTCATGACTGCGGCGATCGCATGCGGGCATTGGAGATGCAGCCGAAGCGATAGCAACCCACTCGCCGCCCGATGAACACCGAATCTTTACAACGTCGTGTCCAACGAAGCGCACAATTCTCCCATGCGAACAGCTACTCGAACATATCGAGAACGAACATATCGAGAAAGACAACCATGATCTTTCTCATCGTCCTCCTCATCTGGATCTTCCTCCCGATACTGATCCTCGCGTCGCTCTCTCCACCAGGGTCGTACGAGCCGGCTATGACCGAGGGGCTATTGAGCCCCAGGGGAGAGAGTGGAGCGCGTGATGCGCTATGTGGAGCACAGCAGTGCCGACGGTCGAACCGCAGGCAGGCGGACCGGAGCGGCTGTCGTGCGCGCCGCGTAAGAGGTTGTCGACGTATTGGCCCGAGGAGCGCGACGCTGAGGCGCTGAATTCGCTGGTGCGGCCGTCGCCGGCACCTTCCGCCCCTCGCCGTCAACCTGGCGCGCGGCTGGACGGCATACCTTGGAGGTGGACATCAGCCTTTCCGATGATGATGTCGACCGCAGCCGCCAGATCGGGTGCGTCGCTCGGAAGCAATATGGTCGACATTCCGAGCGCTTCACCTAGCCCGACGTCGCTTCTCGAATCGCCAACGATGACGGAGCGCGCCAGGTCGATGTCGGGCCACCGTCGCTGGGCCTCTAAGACCATGCCGGTGTTCGGTTTGCGACAGGTGCACGTGCCGCTGTTGTGCGGGCAGTAAAAGAACGCGTCGATCGACGCTCCACCATCGGCTTCGAGCAGCGCCCCGAGCCGCACGTGGATCCGCTCGAGGTCGCGCGTGGTCATTCTTCCCAAAGCTATCCCGCGCTGGTTGGTCACGACGATGGCCCGCAGGCCGCTATCGTTGATCCGGCGGATTGCCGGCGCCGCCCCCGGTATCAACACAAGCTCGTCGGGCGACTCGATGTACTCGCCAGCGGGCGCCTTGACGTTGATCGTGCCGTCGCGATCGAGGAATACCGCGCCGGGATGATCTATTCGCCGGCGCAGAGCTCTCGCTCGACGATCTCAAACAGCGTGTGAGCAACTATCATGTGCCCTTCTTGGATTCGTGCCGTGCCGGGCCCCGGAACGCATACGGCATAGTCGGCAACACCGGCCATCGGACAGTCCGATCGACCGACGAATGCGACCGTCGTCATAGCCAGCTCGTTGCCGGCTCGCAGTGCCCCCACGACGTTCGGCGAGGAGCCGCTGGTCGACAATCCGATGAGGACGTCGTCTTTTGCCCCAAGCCCGCGAACACCACGCACGAACACGTCCTCGAAGGAGTAATCGTTGGCAACCGACGTAAGCGCGGCGATGTTGTCGGCCAGGGCGATTGCCGCCAATGGACGGCGATCAAGGCTCAAGCGCCCGATCAGCTCGGCCGCGAGGTGCTGCGCGTCTGCCGCGGAGCCGCCGTTGCCGCACAGCAGCACCTTGCCGCCCGCGCGCAGCGAGCGGATAGTCTCTCTCGCTATTGCATCGAGCGCGTCGGCGACGTCATCGTTCAGCAGGCTCTCGCAGACGGCAATGGCCTCCGCCACACGCTGGTGCAGAAGCTCACGGTTCGACATAGGACCAGGTTCTGAGCCCTTCGTGATCGAAGGCAAACTCCGTCTCCTCGAGGCCCATCTCGTTCAGCCGGGCGCTGACTCTGTGGCGGGTGCCGGGTGGGCAGTAGAACAGCATGTAGCCCCCGCCGCCCGCCCCGGTCACTTTGCCACCCAGCGCACCATGGGCGAGGGCCTCAACGTAAGCCTCGTCGATCAACGGTGTCGTGATCCGCGTCGACATGCGCTTCTTCTGGTCCCATGCCGCGCCCAAGAGGCACCCAAACTCCGACAGCCGGCCGACAAGCACCGCGTCCTTCATCGCGACAGCGAGCTCCTTCTGTGTATGGAGGCCGGCGATCGTCTCCGGATCGTCGGCCATATAGCGGGATGTCTGGTCGT
>PMOY01000228.1 GCA_003165655.1 Solirubrobacterales bacterium | reverse complement strand
GGCACGAGCGAGGTCGAGCACGTGCTCGCGACGCAGTGCCTCGTGCAGATCAAGCCCCGGTCGATGCGGATTCGCTACGAGGGCGATCTCGGCTTCGGCGTCACGGCCAAGGATTTGATCCTCGCGACGATCGGCGTGATCGGGGTCGACGGCGCGGTCGGTCACGCGGTCGAGTACGCGGGTGCGGCGATCGAGGCCCTGTCGATGGAGGGGCGCATGACCGTATGCAACATGACGATCGAGGCGGGCGGGCGCGCCGGCATGATCGCTCCGGATGACACGACGTTCGAGTTCGTGGCCGGACGCCCGGCGGCGCCGGCGTCGATCCCCGAGGAGTGGCGCGATCTGTGCACCGAGGACGGCGCGACGTTCGACAAGGAGATCGTGATCGACGCCGCGGCGCTCAGCCCGATGGTCACGTGGGGAACGAACCCGGGGATGGTGATCGGAGTCGCGGATCGGGTCCCGGCGCCCGCCTCTGAGCAGGATGAGCGCGCGCTGGAGTACATGGGACTGGACGCCGGGACGCCGGTCCGCGAGATCGCGCTCGATCGGGTCTTCATCGGCTCGTGCACGAACTCGCGGATCGGCGACCTGCGCGCCGCCGCCGAGGTCGTGCACGGCCGCCGAGTCGCCGACACCGTCCACGCGATGGTCGTCCCGGGATCGCAGCAAGTCAAGGCCCAGGCGGAGTACGAAGGGCTCGACGAGGTGTTCCGCCGTGCCGGTTTCGATTGGCGCGGCGCCGGATGCTCGATGTGCCTTGGCATGAATCCCGACATCCTCAAGCCGGGTGAGCGCTGCGCCTCGACCTCGAACCGCAACTTCGAGGGTCGTCAAGGCCGTGGCGGACGCACGCACCTCGTCTCGCCGCAGATGGCCGCCGCGGCGGCGATCGAGGGTCGGTTCGTCGACATCAGGGAGTGGGTGCTCGCGCGATGAGAGCGATCGAAACAATCACGGGTCGGGTCAGCATCCTCGACCGCGACGACGTCGACACCGACCAGATCATCCCCAAGCAGTTCCTCAAGCGCGTCGAGCGGACCGGGTTCGGGGAGTTCCTCTTCTACGACTGGGCCAAGGAGCCCGGCTGGGAGCTGCCGCGGAACCCGATCCTCGTCGCGGGCCGGAACTTCGGCTGCGGTTCGAGCCGTGAGCACGCCCCATGGGCGCTCGAGGACTACGGCTTCCAAGCGATCGTCGCGCCGAGCTTCGGCGACATCTTTCGCTCCAACTGCTCCAAGATCGGCCTGCTCACAGTGTCGCTGACCGTCGAGGAGTGCCGGGCGATTCGCGACGCGGGCGAGGCCCAGGTCGACCTTGCGACGCAGGAGGTGCGCTGGCCGGGCGGGAGCGCGCGGTTCGAGATCGACCCCGAGATCAGGCACCGGCTGCTCAAGGGGCTCGACGATATCGCGCTCACGCTCGCCGAAGCTGACGCGATCGAGGCCTATGAGCACGACCGCGAGCGCTCCGGTCCGGTGACCACCTCGCTATGAGCGCTCAAGGCGAGCGCGACTGGGATGCAGCGACCTACGACCGCGTCTCGGACCCTCAGCTCGGTTGGGCGCTCGAGCAGCTGGATCGGCTCGATCTGCGCGAGGGCGAGGTCGTGCTCGACGCCGGCTGCGGGTCCGGGCGCGTGACCGCGCTGCTGGCGGAGCGGGTGCCACGCGGAAGGGTCTATGCCGTCGACGTCGCGCCATCGATGGTCGAGCACGCGCGTCGCGCACTCGGAGATCGCGCGACGGTGCTCTGTCAGGATCTTGTCGAGCTCGACCTTCCGGAGCCGGTCGACGCCGCGTTCTCGAACGCCACGTTTCACTGGGTCCCCGACCACGACGCCCTGTTCGCGGCGCTCCATCGGACGATGAAGCCCGGCGCGCGTCTCGTGGCCCAGTGCGGAGGCCTGGGCAACATCGACGCGTTCCGCGCCACCGCCGAATCCGTCGCCGGCGAGGAGCCGTTCGATCAGTACTTTGTCGGCTGGCGCAAGCCATGGAACTACGCCTCCGCGCAGGACACGGCCGAGCGGCTCGAGCGCGCCGGGTTCACCGAGGTCAGATGCTGGCTCGAGCCCAAGCGCGTCGAGCTCGCCGACCCGCGGCCGTTCATCGCGACCGTGTGCCTCGTGCGCCATCTCGATCCGCTCCCGGATGGCCTCCGTGGGACCTTCCTCGACCGCGTGCTGGCGCGCGCGGGAACGCCTCTGATCCTGGAATATGTCCGCCTCAACATGAGTGCGCGCCGGCCGTAGCGCCGGATGCACTGGGTCGATCGGGCCACGCAGCGCCTGGCGTCCGGCGCCTTGTGCGTATGATCGAAGCGGTGAGCGTACCAACCTCCCTCGTCCTCGGGCACGCGGACGGGACCGTGTTGGTCGACGAATCCGCCGACGGGAGCCGTCACGTCTCGGTGAACCCCACGGACGCCGGCATGTTCGTGGCCGTTAGGGCGTGCTCGACACGCTACCCGCCCGAGCTGATCAAGCGCATCCTCGGCGTCAAGGGCATTGGATACCTCTGTGATGAGATCGAGCGCGAGGAGCGTCCCGGCTACCTCCAGCACGTCCTCTGGTGGACGGTGCGGGGGCACCTCACAGAGCAGGAGCTGAGCGGCCGCCGAATACTCGACTTCGGCTGCGGCTCCGGGGCATCGACGATGATCCTGGCGCGCCTGTTCGCGGACGCGGAGTTCGTCGGCGTGGACATCGACGAGCCGGCCCTGGGCATCGCCGAGGCGCGCCGGCGCCACTACGGACTGTCGAACGTCGAGTTCCGTCGGTCGCCGAGCGAACTGGAGCTGCCGCCGGATCTCGGCGAGTTCGACGTCGTCGTCTTCAGCGCTGTGTTCGAGCACCTGCTGCCCGCGGAGCGCCCGATCGTGATCCCGAAGCTCTGGTCTGTGTTGCGTCCGGGAGGACTCGTGCTGGTCGGGGAGACGCCGCACCGGTTCACGCCGATCGAGACGCACACGACCGGAGGGCTGCCGCTGATCAACTATCTGCCCGCGCCGCTCACGCTCCGAATCGCCAAGCGGTTCTCGCCCCGCTTGTGGGCCGATGCAACCTGGGAGCAGCTCCTGCGCGCCGGCATCCGCGGAGGCAGCGAGGGCCAGTTCCTGGCGATTCTCCGCAAGGCCGGGTTCGATGATGCCGTCCTGCGTCGGCCGTCAGCCCATCATTCCGTGCGCGACGAGTTCGACCTCTGGTACGAGATCTCGCACGTCAACGAGCTGCCCGGCCTCAAGTCGCAGCTCCGGAGCGCATTCCGCTTCCTCAAGCGTACGACGGGCGTTTCCTTCACGCCGTACCTCTCGTTCGCGGTGGAGAAGACGGGGTCTCCTGCGCAGCCGTAGCTCCTCCGGGAGCGGCGCGGCGCCCCGTTTGCACGTAGTTGAGCGCGCGTGCCTTTATCCGCTACTAGGTCGCGTCGGTGTAGTGCGCGCCTCGGTAGTAGGCGACAATGTCACCCGGCGAGATGGGTGTCTCGGACTTACGTCCCAGGAGGTACACGCTGCTCGCGCCGTCGAGCGAGTGTCTCGGATCGAGCAAGCGGTCCGTGTGCGGGAGCCACCAGACCGCGAGTCGCGCGATCGCTCCTGCTGTGCGCGATCGCAGAAGCGATCGAAAGAACATCTCAACCGATAGCGCGAGCTGCATTCCGGCGCCCGCGACCACCCCGGAGTCGATGCAGGCGAAGTCTCTGAACAGGTATCGATGACCGCTGTCCGTGAATCGAGTGAAGTCGTAGGGCCCTTCATGGACGGGCCACAGGAACGGTGTATCCGCGTAGACGAGGCCGTCCCGACGTAGGACTCGGTGAATCTCCTGGACGACGCGCGAGGGCTCGAGCACGTGCTCGAGCACCGCCTGCACGAGGACGCCGTCGACGCTCTCGCTCGCGAGGGGGATCTGGTGGGCATCGGCGATGAATTGCGTGATCGGGCTCCAGTAGATGTCAAAGCCGAGCACATCGACGTCGTTCGTCGAATAGAGCACGTCAACGCCCGTTCCGATCGCACCGCCGCCAACGACGAGGACGACGGGTCGCCTCGAGGGTCCCGCGGTCTCGCGGAGCATGCCGAGCATGCGGGGGAGGTTTCGCATTGCCTGGTAGTTCGGGGGGTACACCAAGCTGATCAGCCGCCGCCGCAGCCGTGACGAGGGCGCCTCCCGGGGGATCTGCGCCGAGCCCGCGGACTGTGTGAGGTGCTCGAGCGAGACAACGCTGCGCTCGAAGTCGAGCAGCGCGGGTATCCCGGCGACGAACGGAAATCCGTGCTCGGAGTAATAACACGATGCATGCGTGCACCAGACACGGTCGCGCTCAAAGGTGACCGGGCTCGAACACCGGGGGCAGATCAAATCCGCGTGATGGTTCTCCAGCTGTGCGAGGCCCATCTAGGGCGAGCTTCCGATGATCGTCGCGGTGAACACTGAGAAGATGCGGCCGTCGCCCCGAATGCCGCCGTGCGCGCAAACAATACAGCCCGTCAGGTCGAAACTCGCCCCCATCCAGAGCACCGCCGGATCGCACGGAGATCGGCCGTGCGCCCGAGTCGGTATATGTTCTCCGCGTGGCTCCGAAGATCATCCTTCTTCCCGGCGACGGCATTGGCCCGGAGATCACCGGGCCCGCCGTCGAGGTCCTGGGCGCCGTCACGCGACTCGAGTACGAGGAGCATCTGTTCGGCGGCGCGTCGATCGACGCGCACGGAACGGCCCTCACCGAGGAGACGCTCGAGGCGTGCCGGCGGGCCGACGCCGTCCTCCTCGCCGCGGTCGGGGGGCCGAAGTGGGACACCACCGACCCCACCAAGCCCCGTCCCGAGCAGGGTCTGCTCGGGCTGCGCAAGGGTCTGGGTCTGTACGCCAACCTGCGGCCCGTGCGACCGCTGCCGGCGCTGTACGACGCGAGTCCGCTCAAGCGCGAGCGGATCGAGGGAACCGATCTCCTCGTCGTGCGGGAGCTCACCGGGGGGATCTACTTCGGCGAGAGGACGCGGACCGCGGACTCCGCCAGCGACACCTGCGTGTACACGCGCGCTGAGATCGAGCGAATTGCCCGGGTCGCGTTCGCCGCCGCGCGGCGTCGCGTGACGAGCGTCGACAAGGCGAATGTACTCGAGACGAGCCGCCTCTGGCGGGAGGTGGTGAGCGGGCTCGCCGCCGACTACGACGTGCCCCTCGACCACCTGCTGGTCGACAACGCCGCGATGCAACTCGTCGCCAACCCGTCGGACTTCGACGTGATCCTGACCGAGAACATGTTCGGTGACATCCTCAGCGACGAGGCCGCGATGATCACCGGCTCGATCGGCATGCTTCCGAGCGCCTCGCTGGGGAGCGGCGGCCCGGGCCTGTTCGAGCCCGTGCACGGCTCGGCGCCGGACATCGCCGGCACCGGCGCGGCGAACCCGCTCGCGATGATCCTGTCCGCGGCGCTGATGCTCAGGCATGGACTCGCTTTGGAATCGGAGGCGGCGGCGATAGAATCGGCCGTCGATCGCGCGCTCTCCGATGGGCTGCGCACAAGCGACCTCGGCGGCACGGCTAGCACGCGCGATGCCACCGACGCCGTCCTCCAACAGCTGTAGCAAGGAGCATTTCGTGGACCAAGTGGACCTCATCTGGCAGAACGGGGAACTCGTCGCCTGGGAGGACGCGAAGGTACACGTACTCACCCACGGTCTGCACTACGGCACCGGGGTGTTCGAGGGCATCCGCGCCTATGACACCCAGCACGGACCGGCGATCTTCCGCCACCGGGATCACCTCGCGCGGCTGCTGAAGTCCGCCGAGCTCTACTACATGCCGATCCCCTACACCCTCGAGGAGCTGCGCCAGGCGACGCACGACCTGATTGCCGCGAACGGGCTGTCGGAGTGCTACATCCGTCCGATTGCCTTCCGGGGCTTCGGTCAGCTCGGCCTGTACCCGCTCGACTGCCCGGTCGAGGTTGCGATTGCGGTCTGGCCGTGGGGTGCCTACCTGGGCGAGGAGAGCAAGCGGCAGGGCATCCGCGCGAAGGTCTCGAGCTGGCGGCGGATCTCCCACGACTCGTTGATCCCCCACGCGAAAGCCTCCGGGCAATACCTGAACAGTGTCCTGGCCAAGGTCGAGGCATCGAAGGCCGGCTATCAGGAGGCGATCCTGCTCGACGCGCGCGGGTTCGTGTGCGAGGGCTCCGGGGAGAACATCTACGTCGTCCGCGAGGGCGAGATCCTGACCCCGCCGCAGACGGCGGGGATCCTCGACGGGATCAATCGCAAGTCGATCATCCAGATCGCCCGCGACCTCAAGTACTCGGTGATCGAGCGCGACCTCGCGCGCGCCGAGCTCTACCTCGCCGACGAGGTGTTCCTGTCCGGCACCGCGGCCGAGCTCGTTCCGGTGCGGGAGATCGACGACCACATGATCGGGACCGGCGAGCCCGGGCCGATCACGCACGAGCTCCAGCGCGTCTTCGACGACGCGCTCCACGGTCGCGACCCGCGCTACCTGGAATGGATCGACGTCGTCAAGGTGACGACGAAGGCGGCGTGATGGCCTTCGGGCGCGAGCGAATTACGGAGGCGGTCGGCGCGCGTCGCTGACCGCTCTCGAATTCGCACGCCACCTCACCGAAAGGACCAGCCGAACATGACCGCGATCCAACTCTTCGACACCACGCTCCGCGACGGCATGCAGGGGGAGGGCATGTCGCTCTCGGCGCAGGAGAAGCTCCGCGTCGCCCACCGCCTCGACGAGCTCGGGATCGACGTGATCGAGGCCGGGTTCGCCGAATCGAACCCGAAGGAGCTCGAGCTCTTCGCGCTGCTCGCGTCCGAGCGCTTCGAGCACGCCGACATCGCGGCCTTCGGGATGACCCGCCGGCGGGACTCCCGTGCCGAGCAAGACCCGGGACTGCGGGTCCTGGCCGGGTGCTTCGCCCCGGTCGTCGTGCTCGTCGGTAAGACGTGGGCCCTGCACCTCGAGAAGGTGGTCCGGGTCGATCGCGAGGAGAACCTGCGCATGATCGCCGATTCGGTCGCGTTCCTCGTCGCACGAGGCAAGCGCGTCATCTACGACGCCGAGCACTTCTTCGACGGCTATGCCGACGACCCTGGGTATGCGCTCAAGTGCCTGGTGGTCGCGGCCGAGGCGGGAGCGGAGACCGTGACCTGCTGCGACACCAACGGGGGAACGCTCCCGGACAGCGTTGCCGCCGCGACGCTCGAGGTGGCACGTACGCTCGCTCACATCAGCGTCCAAATCGGGACCCACTGTCACGACGACGCCGGCTGTGGGGTGGCCAACACGCTCGCGGCGGTCCAGGCCGGCGCGACCCACGTGCAGGGGACGATCAACGGCTACGGCGAGCGCTGCGGCAACGCCAACCTCGTCTCGATCATCCCGAGCCTGCAGCTCAAGCTCGGCTACGAGTGCCTGACCGAGGCGCAGCTCTCGTCGCTGAGCGAGGCCTCGCGCTTCATCGACGAGCTCCTCAACTTCACCCCCGACCCCGACGCACCGTACGTCGGACGCAACGCGTTCGCGCACAAGGGCGGAATGCACGTCGCCGGCGTGAGGACCGACCCGGCCACGTTCGAGCACGTCGACCCGGCCGTGGTCGGTAACGGCCGTGAGCTGCTCATCTCCGAGCTGTCGGGCAAGGGCACGGTGCACGCCCGTGCCAAGGACGCCGGCATCGACCTCGACGAAGCCGCGGCGCGTCGCGTCGTCGAGCGCGTCAAGGAGCTCGAGCATCACGGCTACCACTTCGAGGCGGCCGACGGCTCGTTCGAGCTGCTCCTGCGCAAGGAGACGGGCGAGTACGAGCCGCTGTTCCGGCTCGAGTCCTGGCGAGCGATCGTCGAGAAGCGCGCCGACGGTCGCGTCGAGACCGAGGCGACGATCAAGATCTGGGTCGACGGTGAGCGCTACGTGCGCACCGCCGAGGGCAACGGTCCCGTCCACGCGCTCGACAAGGCGCTCCGCGAGGCGATCTCGGAGATTCACCCCCACCTGCGCGAGATCGAGCTCGTCAACTTCAAGGTCCGCATCCTCGACGAGACGAAGGGGGCCGGCGCCATCACGCGGGTGCTCCTCGACGCCTCTGACGGCCACGCGGTGTGGGGGTCGATCGGCGTGTCGGAGAACGTGATCGAGGCATCGTGGGAGGCGCTCGTCGACTCGCTCGAGTACGGCATGCAGCCGGGACGGCGAGCGGGCGGCAGTGGCGACGGGTGGGTGGCGCCGCACGCGCAGCCGGCTCGCGCCGCGCGGCGTCCGTGAGCGCCGAGGAGCCGATTCCGCTCGCGCGTCCGTTCCTTGGCGAGGTCGAGGAGGAGCGCGTGCTCGAGGTGCTGCGCTCGGGCCACCTCTCGCTCGGACCGCGGTTGGCGGAGTTCGAGGGCGCGTTCGCCTCGCGCCTCGGGGTCCGGCACGCGAGTGCCGTCTCGAGTGGGACCGCGGGGCTTCACCTCGCGCTGCGCGCGGTCGGCGTATCCGACGGCGCCGAGGTGATCACCAGCCCGTTCTCGTTCGTCGCCAGCGCCAACGTGGCGCTCTACGAGCGAGCTCGGCCCGTGTTCGCCGACATCGACCCGGTCACGCTCAACATCTCCCCCGACGCCGCGGCGGCGGCGGTGACCGAGCGCACGGCCGCGATCCTGCCGGTGCACGTGTTCGGTTACCCGGCCGACATCCCGGCGCTCGAGCGCCTCGGGCTGCCGATCGTCGAGGACGCATGCGAGGCGCTGGGCGCGGTTCACGCCGACGGAACCGCGGTCGGCGGCGGCGGCGCGCATCCCGCCGTGTTCGGCTTTTACCCGAACAAGCAGCTGACGACCGGGGAAGGCGGAATAATCACGACCGCCGATCCGACGCTCAAGGAGCGGTTCGACTCAGAGCGCAATCAGGGCCGTGCGCCGGACATGGGCTGGCTCGACCACGACCGGCTGGGGTTCAACTACCGATTGTCGGACATTGCCTGCGCTCTGGGTTTGGCCCAGCTCTCGCGTCTCGACGTGATGCTCGCGGGTCGCGCGCGGGTCGCGGCGTCCTATCGGGAGTCGCTGGCGAGGATCGAGGGACTCGAGCTTCCGTGCGTCGATGCCGGGGGAGCCCGGCGGGGGTGGTTTGTGTTCGTCGTGCAGCTGCCTCGGGGTGTCGACCGCGACGGGACCGTCCGGGCCCTGAATGAGCGCGGGGTGCCGAGCAAGCCGTACTTCCCGGCGATTCATCTGATGAGCCTTTATCGCGAGCGGTTCGGGCACCGGGAGGGCGAGTTCCCCGTCTGCGAGGACGTCGCGGCGAGGTCGATCGCACTGCCGTTCTTCCCCGAGATGACCGAGGGTCAGGTGGCGCGGGTGACGGCGGTGCTCGACGATGTCGTCCGCCGGGCCTGACGCGCGCGTCAGGCCCGCGCTCGACGATGTCGTCAGCGGGCGCGGTGAGCTCACACGAAGCAGTTCCGCCCGGGATCGTCGGCGGACGTCAGTGCGCTGATCTCTGCCGTATCGACGTTCGATCGATCATAGGCTCCCGTCGGACTCAGGCTCCGCAGGACGACATCGACTCGCCCGGCGCCATTTCCATGCGGGAGCGCGCCCAGCGCCTTGGCGAGAATCGCGCTGCTCAGGCTCAGCCACGTACAGGCATCGCCATCGCCCGGGGCGTGCTGGACATGCATCACCGGGCCGGCGACAGCGTCGGGTGGAAATTGCGCGAGCACTCGCGAAATCGCCGCCCCCTGAGACGTGCCCAGGGGAAAGTTCAAATCAAAGTAAACGATCCGGCCTTCTCGCTTCTCGATCGAGGTCCATTCGCGGTTGCCGATCCCGACATCCGGGCCTGAGCTCTGCGAGGTGTTGGGGCTGTGGTGGGCATCCCAGTCGGCGGTCAGGGCCCCGATGCCCGTCACCGGGCCGCGAGTCGCCGGCGCCTTCGGGATGGGAGCTGTGGTGGTCTCGGCGGGAGACGGGGAAGCCGTCGCCGTGGACTGCCCCTTGGCGGGCTGAGGCGTGTCCTTCGCGGGAATCGTGGGCGCGCGGTTCGGCGGCGAAGGCGCCGTATGGGCGGGAGTGGCGGACGGCGAAGACGTCGCTGTCGTGCTCGCGGTCGACGCCGGCGCGAGCGCCGACGTCGCCGGCGTGGGCGCCGCAGCCGAAGCGTGTGACTGAGCACTTGTGCCCCCAGACCCGCACCCTGAGGTCACGAGCAGGAGCGCAAGAACGCCAGCCGGGAACGCGCGCGTAAACCGCACACAAGGCACGACCTGTCTCCTACCCCGATCGTTGAACACTGCGAGCCCCCAAAGGTTCATCTCTCGCTGCTGGACGCCGCGATCATATTCGGCTGGGGTAGCCGGTCATGCCCGCTCCCCACCAGGGGTCCTAAGATCACCCACCATGTCCCGCTTCGCTGAGCCTCCGGACGCGGTCTTCCGGCAGCTGAACGACTCGATCGGCTACGACTGGCGTCTCGGGCCCTACGACGTGCAGCAGTCGCGCGCCCACGCATCGATGCTCGCGGCCCGGGGGATCATCGGCGAGGACGATCGCGATCAGCTCCTCGCCGCGCTGGTACAGGTCGAGGCCGAGCTCGGAGACGGCTCCTTCCCGTTCGCCCGAGGAGACGAGGACATCCACATGGCGATCGAGCGACGGGTGACCGAGATCGCCGGTCCCGTCGGCGGCAAGCTCCACACTGCGCGCTCACGCAACGACCAGGTCGCAACCGACATGGCCCTGTTCGTTCGCGCCCACGCGCATCAGGCCTCGGAGGCGATCGGGGAACTCGCGGAGACCCTCATCGACCTCGCCGAGGCGCATCTCGACTGGCCGATGCCCGGCTACACGCACCTTCAGCGGGCCCAGCCGGTGTACCTCAGCCACCATCTGCTCGCGTACGTGTGGATGCTGGCGCGCGACCGCGAGCGGTTCGCGGACGGTCAGTGCCGCGACCGGCAAGCCTGCCGCTGGGCGCCGGGCGCGCTGGCGGGCGTGAACTTCGACACCGACCGTCACGCGGTCGCCGCGTGAGCTCGGCTTCTCCGGCGTGGCCGAGAACTCGATCGACGCGGTCTCGAACCGCGACTTCGTGCTCGACTTCCTGGCCGCAGCCGCCACATGCGCGACCCACCTCTCGCGGCTCGGTGCGGAGATCGTTCTCTGGTCGAGCGAGGAGTTCGGATTCTGCGAGGTGTCCGATGCGTGGGCGTCGGGCTCCTCGATCATGCCCCAGAAGAAGAACCCCGACGCCGCCGAGTTGCTCCGCGCGAAGGCGCCTCGGGTCGCTGCTCACCTGGTCGCCCTGCACGGCGTCATGCACGGCCTACCGCTGACCTACAACAAGGACATGCAGGAGGACAAGGAGCACCTGTTCGACGCTGCCGACACGCTCGAAATGTGCCTGGCGGCCGCGCGCGGGATGCTTGCCGGGATCGAGTTCCGTCGTGAGCGCCTCGCGGCGGCCGCCCGCGACGAGTTCCTCGCGGCCACCGACATCGCCGATCTCCTGGTGCGGCGGGGGATGCCGTTCCGCGAATCGCACGGCGTCGTCGCGGGTCTCGTCCGCACCGCCCTCGAACAGGGCAAGTCACTGTCGGAGCTGAGCCGCGACGAGCTGGCGGAGCACTCGCCGCTGCTCGATGACGAGTTCTACGCCGTGCTCAGCGATGGGGCGTGGCTCGAGACCAAGGTCTCCGAGGGGGGCACGAGCCTGGCGCGGGTCCGCGAGCAGCTCGAGCTCGCTCGCGAGGCGGTCGGCGCCGGTCGCGCCGTTTAGCCATGCGCCGGCTCGCGCACGCGTTCTATGACCGGCCGGTGGTGGAGGTTGCTCGCGACCTGATCGGCTGCGTGCTCATGCATGGCCAGGCGAGCGGAGTGATCGTCGAGACCGAGGCCTATCACGACTGCGAGCCCGCGTGCCACGCCTTCGTCGGCTTGACCCCCCGTACCGCGACCCTGTTCGGGCCGCCGGGCCGGGCCTACGTGTACCGCTCGTACGGGGTCCACGCGATGCTGAACGCGGTCTCCGAGCCCGAGGGGGTCGGCGCGGCGGTGCTGATCCGCGCGCTCGAGCCGCTGGAAGGGATCGAGCTCATGCGCGCGCGGCGGGGTCTTGACCGGGTCCAGGATCTGTGCTCCGGGCCGGGCAAGCTGACCCAGGCGCTCGGCGTCGAGCTCGCCTGCAACGGCGTGGACCTGGCGTCCGGGCCGCTGGTGATCGGCGCGGGAGGACAGGGGTGGCGGGAGGTGCGGATCGTCCCCGGGCCGCGGATCGGGATCACCAAGGCGGTCGAGCTGCCGTGGCGTTTCTGCGCCGCGGGCAACCGGTTCGTGTCGCGACCGGGGCGGGCCGGGGATGGGCGCGGCGGCGTGAAGCGCTGGCCTTGCGTGGATGAGTAGAGTTCAGTAGCGATAAGCAGGTTTAGGTAACCTGCTGGGGCCAAGTGCCCGGGGTCGTTTGCTCCGGTCCAGTTCGGGAGGGCTATGGGCGCGTTCAGGTCGGGAGGGCTAGCGGAAGCGTCGACCGTGCATCCGGACTTCGGGGCGGGACGGTCGGCGATCCCCGGCCCGGTGTCGACTCGACTGCCTCGGTCAACGCTGGACCGCGACCAATGGCGACTGCTGGAGGCGCTCTGCGCCGCCGGGGCCTCGAGGCGACCGCGGGCGCGCTCGCTGGCCGTCTGCCGTGCGCTCGACGTCGTCGTGGCGGGCTGCTGCCTGATCGCGGCGGCGCCCGTCGTGGGCATTATGGCGTTGTTGGTCGGGGCCGAGTCCCGCGGCCCGATCCTCTTTCGCCAACCGCGCGTCGGCAGACACGGCCGTCTCTTCTCGATCCTGAAGCTGCGGACGATGGTCGCGGATGCGTCGGTCGAGAACTGGGACATGCCGGAGCTGAACATCCACGAGTCCCTCGGCGATTCACGGATGTGGAAGGCGTTCCGCGATCCGCGGGTCACGCGCGCCGGTGCCCTGGCACGAGCGCTCAAGATCGACGAGCTGCCGCAGCTCGTGAACGTTCTCCGAGGTGAGATGTCGCTCGTCGGGCCGCGGCCGCTGACCGTCGACGAGGACCGTTGGGTCGAGGGAGCCGCCGTCCGACGCCGCGAGGTGAGACCGGGAATGACCGGCGCGTGGCAGGTGCTCGGCGGCAACGCGGTGCCCATGGGCACGATGCTGTGGCTCGATGCCTTATATGTCGAGAAGAAGTCGCCTGTCGTCGACATCCGGATCGCCCTGCGGACGCCCGGGGCGATCGAAGACAGCCTCGCGTCGTGGCGAGCCGGGGGCACGGGATGACGGCGGAGCGCTTCGTGCTCGTCGGCGGCGCCGGCTTCGTGGGGATGACGCTGGCGGTGATCCTGAGGTCGTGCGGCGTCTCGGTGACCGTCGTCGACCGCGATCGTCCTGGTCCTGGGGCTCTGGCCGCGGGCGTTGACCACATCCAAGCCGAGCTGCTGACCGACGACGTCGAGCTGCCCGAGGGCCACGTCGTGCTGTTGATCGGGAACAGCGATCCCCGGCCGCGCTGGCCCTGGACGCTCCCGCTCGACACGGCATTCGGTACGGCTCGGCTCCTCCCCCAGCTCGACGGCCGGGAGGTGACGCTCTGCTCGTCGGTTGAGGTCTACGGAGGCGCTCCCGGCCCACTACGCGAGGGAACCGCACCCTCGTTGGGCCCGAGCGAGGACACGCTGGTGGAGTACGCGGTCGAGATCGCGGGGGCCGTTCGTCGCAGCTGCGACCCGTGGCGCGTCGCCAACGCCTGCCGAGACCTACTCGCCCTGGATCGAACGGGCCGCTGGGGGTACGCACTCAGCAAGCGCCTGCAGGAGATCCTCGTGACCGAGCTCGCGGGCGACGTGCAGCCGGTGGTGCTCCGCCTGCCGAACCTGTTCGGCGCCGGCCAGACGCGACTCGTCGGCAAGCTGACTCGAAACGCGCTCGCCGGCCGTCCGCTCACGGTCTGCGCGGACACCGCGCGCAGCCTGCTGCCGGTGCAGGATGTTGCGCGCGCAGTGCTCGCGGGCCTTGCGCCGGGAACGTACAACTTCGGGTGTCCCCCGATTGAGCTCGCGAGCCTCGCCAGTACCTTGGTCGAGCTGACCGGCTCGGATAGCTCGATCGTTCTGCGCCCGGCGGTCTGTGACGACAGCTCGGGCCTCGTCTGCAGCGACAAGATCCTCGCGGCGGGCGTCGCGCCGAGCGACCTGCGCCAAGCGCTCGAGCGCTTCGTCGAGACGCTCCGCACCGAGCCGGAACCCTACTTCACTCGTCGGCTTGCGCTCGTGGTTCCCCCTCGGCCCGCCCGCCCTGACGTGGTCGCCCGCCGCCAGCAGTCCGCCCTATGGACGGGCGCGCTGAAGCACGGCATGCGCTGGGGGCTGGAGCTCGGTGACCGGATGATCGGCGCGCTTGGACTGCCGCAGGCAGGCAATCTCTTGCTCACCACCTCGGGCACCGAAGCGCTGCGGCTCGCGGTGGTCGGAACGGCGGGAGCGGCGTATCCGGGCGACGTCGCGATCGCACCGTCGTTCGCGTTCCCGGCCACGGCGGAGGTCTTGACCCAGCTCGGCTACCGGATCGTCTTCTGCGATGTCGACGCAGACACCTGGACGCTCGATCCCGAGGCTCTGCGAGCCACCCTGGAGCTCGAGCCGACGGCGCGTGTCGTCGTCTGCCTCGACACCTTCGGCAATCCGTGTGACTACGGCGCCCTGCTCGTCACGTGCCGCGAGGCCGGAGTGCCGCTCGTCGCCGATTCCGCAGCGGCTCTCGGCAGCCGCTATCAGGGCCACCCGGTCGCGCAGCAGGCCGATGCCCACGCCTTCTCGATGAGCTTTGCCAAGGTGATCTCGGCCGGCGGAGCGGGTGGCGCCGTCACGTTCCGTGAGCCGCCCATGTGGGACGCCGCCGCGGGTTGGACGCGGTCGGCGCTGATCAGCGAGCTCCATGCGATCCCCGCGCTCGAGGAGCTCGAGAACCTCGAGGACCTCGTGCACAGGCGTGAGCTCGTCGCCGAGGCGTATGAGGATTCGGTCTCCGGAGAGCCTGGGGTGACGAGACAGATCGTGCGGCCGGCGAACCGCCACAGCCGGGTCCACTGGGTGATGCAGGTCGAAGGGACGCGGCGGGCGGAGTCGATCCACGGCGAGCTCAACGCCGTGGGAGTCAACACCGGACGCTACTTTCGCGCGCTGCACTTGGTCGGACCGTGGCCGTCAGCCGTGCTCCCGGTGACCGAGCGGCTCCACCACGAGGTATGCGCCCTCCCGATGTCCTCTGAGCTCACTGTCGATCACGCCGAGCTCGTCACGATGGCGGTCCGGGATGCTCTAGCCCGGCGCGCGCCCGATCGCGAGCAGCTGCTTCCCCAGGTCCGCCAGTAAGGGCTCAGAAGCGAGCTCGCGCTCACGCCCGAGCGCGGCGTCGAAGTCGGCGGCGAGCGCCTCGGTCAACTGCTCCTTACCCAGTGTGCTCGCGCCCACGAGCAGGCCCCGGACGCTGACGTCGAGAAGCCCGGCGAGCGCAAACGCACGGCGCAGACGCTCGGCGTCGAGCAGGTGGTGCTCCACCGCGTGACCCGCCGCGCGCCACACTCCACGGTGCGTGTGCAGGCGCTCGAGCGCTTCCGGCCGGCGTCCGGCGCGCAACAGCTCGAGCACCAGCGCGATAAGCGAGTCCACGAGTACGATCACATTCCCCCCGGGGGCGGTCCAGGCTGCGAGGCGGCAGATCGTTGCCTCGGGGTCCTCGGTGTATTGGAGCGAGCCCATGGCGAGCACCACATCGGCACGGATGTCGAGCACGACATCCTCGATTCCGCCCTCGACCAGTTCGAACCCGTCGCCGAGGTGGCGCTCGCGGGCGGCGGCGGCCATGCGCGGCGACTGCTCGATCCCGATCACGTGATGTCCAGACGCCACGAGCCGCGCGCCCCAGCGTCCACTGCCGCATCCGGCATCGACCACCGTGGCGTGTCGTCGACCGAGAACCTCCTCTGACGCCTCCCATGCGAGCGCGTCGTACGCGGCGCGATGGGGTACCTGGAAATGGGAGTCGTAGTCCGGCGCGAGCTCATCGAACAGCGCGATACTCGAGCCGTTCACGGATCTCCGAGAGTCAGCCGGTGCGCTCGCCAGAGCGCATCACGGACATACGTCGACGGGCGCCAGCGCAGATTCAGGCTGTAGTTGCTCCCGCAGCCGGAGCAGTCCTTGCGGAACAGGCGCGCGTGCTCGTCGCGGTATTCGGCGCCATCGACGATTTCGCGCACCCGTGTCGTGCGGACGTTCAACAGCGGGTCGTGTCCCCAGCAACCGCCGATTTCGCCCCGGCTGTGGACCATCAGCTTGAGCTGCGACTCGGCGCACGGCAGGTCACGCTGAATCACATCGCTGAAGTGCCCTCGCATGTAGCGGAGGTCGGAGAACCGCGGCAGCCAGCGACGATCCGCGCGCAGCAGCGTCTCCGCCTCGGCGAGCGCGGCCTGAAGTTGCTCCTCGGTGACACGGCTCAGCTCCGAGATCTCCTGGTGGCGAAAAAGGAAGGTGCGGTCGGTGGCCAGGTTCAGGTAGAGCCGCACTTCGAGCTCCTGCGCGAGCCGCATCACGTCGCACAGTGCATGGACGTTGGTCCGCATGACGGTGAAGTTCATCCGCACCTTCAGGCCGAGGGGGTCGCGAAGCCCGATCAGGTGGCGCAGATGCCGGGTCGTGCGTTCAAAGGCGCCAACGCGGCCACGAATCTCGTCGTGCAGGGCGCCGGGACCATCGATCGAGATGTTGAAGCTCCGCACCCCCGCATCGAGGATCGGCTCGAGCCGCTTCGGAGACAGGAGAATTCCATTCGTGTTCAGGTGCAGCGAGCCGAAGCCGAGCTCGGACGCGTAGTCGAACAGCCCGATCGCGTCCCGGCGGATCAACGCTTCGCCGCCGGTGAAGTTCAACTTGAGGATGCCGAGCTCCCGCAGCTGCCCGAGCACGTCCTTCCATTCGCTGGTCGTCAGCTCGTCGGTGGTCGTCTCGCGCCAGCACGCGCAGCTGACGCACTTGAGATTGCAGTTATCGGTGAGGAACAGCTCGGCGACGAGCGGACGCACGTGAAGTGTGGGCCAGATGTGCTCCTTGACCGTGAGCTCGGCGAAGAACCGGGCCAGGGCGATCTGGTCCCGTGCTCTCACAGTGCGCGCTCGGCTGAGCGTTTGCCCCGCGCTCACGGTGCACGCTCGGCGACAACGAACAGATTTGCCGACCCGCCGGCGAGACCGTCGAGGTAGATCAGGCGCTCGAACGCGCGACCGAGCGCTCCACCGCCGACCAGGGCGGCGACCTGGAGCGCACGCCAGAACCGGTTCGTCCCGGCACGCGTGATCACGCGAAGTCCGGCGCTCGCGAGCAGAGTCTCGAGCTCGCCGGGCTCGAAGTTGTGATGGGTGCTGGCGCGCCGCGACATGTCTCCGAACAGCCCGTCGCCGCGATCGGCGAAGCGCTCGGCGTACTGCTCGGCTCCGAACCGCAGCGTATAGAGCAGCCGATGGGCCCGCGGCGTGCGGAGCTTGAGGTTGTCCGGGTCCAGCCAGGAGAACGCGTGTCGCGCCGGGACCGTCACCACGAGCAAGCCGCCTGGCACGAGCACCCGCCGGGCCTCGGCGAGCAGAGCCTCGTGCTCGGCGGAGTGCTCGAGCACGTCGAGCATCGAGACCGAGGTAAAGGTCTCAGAGCCGTAGGGCAGCCGACGGTCCGGCTCGATCTGGGTCACCGTCAGCTCGGGGTGCCTGGAACGCAACGCGTGCACTCTATCGGCGTGTGGATCAGCCCCCTCGCATTCGAGATCGGTCCCGTCCGCCAGAGCGAGTAGCAGCTCGCCTTCACCACACCCGAGGTCGAGGTGACGGCCGGCCCGGTTCGCGAGCGCGCGCCAGGCGAACGAGTAGCGACGCAGCGGATGACGCGCGAACGGGTCGCCGCCGGTTGTGCGCCAGGCGGCGTCGAGGATCTGAGTGATCGCCTCGGGGGCTGAGACCACCGGCGCCGGGCGCTCGACGAGGATCCTCTGCTCGACCTGCGGGTGCCGACGCACCACGACCGGAAGCTCCGCCCCGTCCCAGACCGCGACCACCCGCCCGGCGCGCTGCTCGTGACGGAGGAACTCGACCTGATGGTCGTTGCCCATCTCCCGACGGCGGGCCTCCCGCGCCATCGCCACCGGAACCTTCCCGAGCTGTTGCACGAGGCGGACCGTGTTGCCCGCGTGGCACACGACGACATCTGCGGCCGCGAGACGTCGATGGAGGTCCGACGGTGTCAGGAACGCGGCGTGGTCGCATGCCGGGCGGACGGTGGATGCGCCAGTCTGGATGAACACGTGGTGGTCGTACCGGAGCGCATCCACGGACCGGATCAGGCGATCGAAGGGCCAGGGGCCCATGCCGACAGTGGCGACGACGTCCATCAATACAGCTCCCCGATCACGACCGATCCCGCGTGCGCCGCCCCGAGGCTGCTCCGTTGCACGAACACCGCCGACGCCACCCGGGAACAGATCCTCGCCGCCAAGCCCGGTGCGTCGACCAGGTTGAGCGTCGAGACCCAGAACGTCGTGATCCGGCGAATTCGCGCGATCACGAAGAACGGAACGGCCGCGCCGGTGCCCGCAGAAACGATCACGTCCGGACGGACATCGGAGATGATCGCGTTCGCCTCCCGAAGACCCCGCAGCAGCGTCGCCGGGCGGCGAGCGCTGTGCTCTGCCACCCACGTGTGCGGCTCCGTGCCGACCGCCGCTGCCGTGTCGACGCCGTCGACGACCGCCCAGTGGACCGTGTGCTGCGACCACCACGGCGACAGGCCAAGGACATCGAGCAGGACGCCACCCGTGCTCGAGACGATCAGGACCTGCAGTGCCCGGTCGCCACTCATTCGCTGATGGTACGGGCGGCCCCGCAGCACAGGCCGTAGCGCTGTATCCGCTGCCGGTGAGGCCATGGGGGTCCGATGAGAAAGCGGGACCCATGCCCGAGCATCGCGCAACCTCCAGTGTCGGTGGCGACGGCCCCGTGCACCCCGAGCCCGGCAAGGACGGTTCCGAGGCGACGGCTGGCGGGTTGTGTGGTCGTGCCGAGAACGAGCAGCACGCCGGCGAGCGGGCACATCGGGGCGACGGCCGACGCCGGCAGGAGCGCCCAGGCGACCACCTTGCGCTTGCCCGCGACGCGAGCCGCATCCGCGTGCGCGGGCGTCGATCCCTCGCTTCGGCTCTGGTCGCGTCCCTCGAGGACGAGCGGAACCAGGCCTCCCATTGCCTCTCGCCAGTCTGGCGGCGGGTCGCCGAGCCCGATCGCATGGTCCGGGAAGGTCGGTCCGCGACGACCGAACCATGCATGGGTGACGCCCTCGCCGTGAAAATCGCGGTCATCGACGATCGCGCCGTTGCGGCCACGGATGACCCCGCACGGGATCCATCCCGCAAACGTGACGCGCCAGACGGCCAGCAGGCCGGCGGACGCCCACGCCAGCGCGCTCGCGAGCTCCGACCAGCGCGCGCCGTGGCGCCGGAGGGCCGGGGCGTCTCGGCCG
>PMOY01000212.1 GCA_003165655.1 Solirubrobacterales bacterium | reverse complement strand
AACGAGCGCGAGGGCAACTCGTGTCACGTGCATCTCTCGCTCGCCGACGACAGCGGCGCCAATGTATTCGCCCGCGACCGCGCCGTATTCGAAGGATTCCTCGCCGGCCAGCTCGCCTGCCTACGAGAGCTCACGCTCCTGTTCGCGCCCAACGTCAACTCTTACAAACGCTTCCAGCCCGGGTCATTCGCTCCCACCGCGGTGGCGTGGGGTCACGACAACCGGACCTGCTCGCTGCGCGTGGTCGGCCACGGAGAGGGGCTGCGGCTGGAGAACCGCCTCGCGGGCGCGGACGTGAACCCCTACCTCGCGCTCAGCGCGATGATCGCTGCCGGGCTCCAGGGTGTGGAGCGCGGGCTGGAGCTCGAGGCGCCGCACGAGGGCAACGCTTACCTCTCCGACAAGCCGCACGTGCCGAGTACCCTGACCGCGGCCCGTGACCTTTTCGCCGACTCCGAGGTGGCCAACGCCGCCTTCGGCCCAGAGGTCGTCGAGCACTACCTGAACAACGCCGACGTCGAGCTCAGGGCGTTCGAGGCGGCGGTCACCGATTGGGAGCGCTACCGCGGGTTCGAGCGTCTATGACGCTCACCGTGATCGAGCCCGCCACCGAGCTCGTCTTGGCCGAACTGCCGCAGGCGGGGGTGGAGCAGGCCGACGCGGCGGTCGCGCGCGCGAAGGCGGCCTTTCCCGGCTGGCGGGCGGTGACGCCCCGCGACCGCGGGCGGATCCTCGGCGGGCTGGCGGATGCCCTCGACGCTCAGCTCGAAGCGCTGGCTCAGCTCGAGGCGCGCAACGCCGGTAAGCCGATCGGCGACGCGCGCGGGGAGATGGGGATGGTGGTGGAGACCTTCCGCTATTACGCCGGGGCGCCCGAGCGCCTGCTCGGCGACACCATCCCCGTGGCCGGGGGCATCGACATGACCTTCCGCGAGCCGCTCGGCGTCGTCGCCCTGATCGTGCCGTGGAACTTCCCGCTCACCATCGCCTCCTGGAAGGTCGCTCCAGCGCTCGCGGCGGGCAACACGGTGGTGCTCAAGCCAGCCGAGCTTACGCCGCTGACCGCACTCGAGCTCGAGCGCATAGCAGTGGCAGCCGGCCTCCCCGAAGGCGTGCTGAACGTGGTGGTGGGTCCGGGACGCACCGTAGGCGAGCGGCTTACCTCCCATCCCGACGTGGCCAAGGTCGCCTTCACCGGCTCCACCGAGGTCGGCCGGCGCGTCGCCGAGGCGGCGGCCGCGAGCATCAAGCGAGTCACCCTCGAGCTCGGTGGCAAGTCCGCGAGCATCGTCTTCGCCGACGCCGACATCGAGCGCGCGGCGGCGGCGGCGCCCATGGCCGTGTTCGGCAACGCCGGGCAGGACTGCTGCGCGCGCTCGCGGATCCTCGTAGAGCGCTCCGTCCTCGATCCCTTCATGGCCGAGCTCGAGCGCCATGTACTCGCGCTGCGGGTGGGGGATCCGCTCGACGAGGACACCGAGATCGGACCGTTGATCTCGAGCAGCCACCGCGAAACCGTCGCTTCCTTTCTCTCCGACGGCGCCCCGGTGGCGTTCCGCGGCAGCGCACCCGAGGGCCCCGGCTACTGGTTCGCGCCGACCGTCCTCGGTCCGATCGACAGTCAGGACCGTGCCGCCCGCGAGGAGATCTTCGGTCCGATCGCCTGCGTGATCCCGTTTACCGGCGAGGAGGAGGCGATCCGCCTCGCCAACGATACGATCTACGGCCTCTCCGGATCGATCTGGACCCGCGACGGCGCCCGTGCGCTCCGCGTCGCGCGCCTGCTCGACACCGGGGTGCTGTCGATCAACTCGAACACCTCGGTGCGAGTCACCACGCCCTTCGGCGGCTTCAAGCAGTCGGGCGTCGGGCGCGAGCTCGGCCCCCACGCGCTCGAGCACTACACCGAGGTCAAGAACGTCTACTACGCGACGGAGGCGAGCTGATGGCGGGACGGCTCGAAGGGAAGGTGTGCGTGATCACCGGCGCCGCCGGCGGCATCGGCTCCGCCAGCGCTGAGCTGTTCATGGAGGAGGGCGCGACCGTCGTCGGCGTCGACGCGCTCCCGGGCGCCTCCGGTCAGCTCTGGGTCGAGGTCGACGTCACCGACGAGGAGAGCGTCCGTGACCTCTACGCACACGTCGCCGAGCGCTACGGCCACATCGACGTCCTCTTCAACAACGCAGGCATCTCGCCCCCCGACGACGTGTCGATCCTCCACACCGAGCTCGAAGCGTGGCAGCGGGTCCAGGACGTGAACCTGAAGAGCGTCTTCTTGTGCTGCAAGTACGGGCTGCCCCACCTGATCGCCGCGGGCGGCGGCTCGGTGATTAACACCGCGTCGTTCGTCGCCGTCATGGGCGCGGCGACCTCGCAGATCTCCTACACGGCGTCGAAGGGCGGAGTGCTCTCGCTCTCGCGAGAGCTAGGGGTCGAGTTCGCCCGCCAGGGCGTGCGCGTCAATGCCCTGTGCCCGGGGCCGGTGAACACCCCGCTGCTCCAGAAGCTCTACGCCGGCGACCCGGAGAAGGCCGCGCGGCGGCTCGTGCACGTCCCCATGGGTCGCTTCGCCGAGGCGCGCGAGATCGCCAGTGCAGCGCTCTTCCTCGCCAGCGACGAGTCGACCTACGTCAACGCGACGACGTTCCTCGTCGACGGCGGGCTCTCGAGCGCTTACACGACGCCGCTGTAGTAACGACACTAGGCAAGCGCCGTGTCGTCGACCGTCCGCACCGGGCCCCTGAAGTGCCGCTTGGCGAACACCTGCCAGTAGAGCTCGACGAGGATGAGCACGACGATGGTCACCAGCGGGGCGTAATTGGCCGCCGACCAGGTGAAGCCGTGCTTGAACCAGACGCCCGCCGGCACGGCGGGCAAGGAGAAGATGATCACGTTCAGCCCCACCCAGAAGATCGCGATCAGGTTGATCCAGCGGTACTTGCGGCCGAGTGTCCACGAGCCCGGCTCGAAGCGGTCGCCCATGCGCCAGCGCAGGAACACGGGGATGGTGTAGGCGACGTAGAGCCCGATCGTGGTGAGCTGGGTCACGGCTATGAAGGCGACCGGCGTGCCCGCCTTGTCACCCTTGATGGCGGGCAGCGTGAGCACCAGTGCCGCGCCGGTGACGAAGAGCACCGACCAGGTCGGGGTGCGCAGGGCGTTGAGCTTCCTCCACAGGCGGTGCCCGGGGACCGCGCCGTCGCGCGAGAAGGCGTAGTTCATGCGCGAGGCTGCCGTCACGCACCCCATCCCGCAGAAGAACTGCCCGATCGTGGAGATCACGAGCACCGCTTTGGCCGCCGCGGTGCTGAGCGAGGTCGTGAGCACCGACTGCGCCGTTCCGCCGGCCGTGTTGATCGCCCCCACATGCGTGGCGGCGAACAGCAGCGCCAGGAGAACGAACCAACCGACCAGGGCGGAAAAGAAGATCGATCGCCAGATTCCCTTCGCCGCGGCCTGGGACGCGTCCCGGGTCTCCTCGGAAAGGTGCGCCGACGCGTCGTAGCCCGTGAACGTGTACATCGTCAGCAGGAAGCCGACCGGGAGAATGTAGAACCAATACATGTTGTGGCTGAAGCCCGAGTTGTTGATCCGGTGGCCGAACACCCACGCGAGGCTCTGGTGATGTGCAGGAACCGCGATCAGGAGCACGATGATCACCCCGACACCGATCACGTGCCACCAGACCGAGACCCGGTTGAACAGTGAAACGAGCTGTGAGGAGAACACGTTCAACAGGCCGTGCAGGAGCAAGATCAGGGCGAACAGAGCGAAGGTGTGGTACAGGATGTCCTGGGGCTTGCTCGTCCCGAAGTTGAGGATGAAATGCAGGCCGTAGAGACCGAATGTCGCGTTCATGAAGATCGCGCACGCGTAGTCGACCGAAGCCACGATCGCCACCAGCCCGAGCAGGTTAAACCAGCCCGTGAACCACGCCCACCGCACCCCGCCCAACCTGTATGCCCAGTAGTAGATGCCGCCGGCGGTGGGGTATGCCGACGCGAGCTCGGCCATCGAGAAGCCGACAGCAAGAATCAGGATGCTGACGAGCGGCCATGCGATCGAGATCGCGATCGGACCGCCGTTGTTCCAGGCCTGCGAGAACGTCGTGAACGGACCCGCGAGGACCGAGATGATCGTGAACGAGATCGCAAAGTTGGAGAACGAGCTCCAGCCGCGCTTCAGCTCCTGCTTATAGCCGAGCTCGGCGAGCGCGCGCTCGTCATCCGACAGTGGCGAGACGACGGCGGTTGTCTGCTCCATGTTTGGTCCCCGAGATCGTTGACGTGGACCCTCCGCGACGGGACTTATACAAATGGTCTGGTCTAATGTCAAATAGTCCGCGGCGCCCCGACGGTGCCGTCTCGGCGTTGCCCGTCCCGACCGGGTCGGCGACCGGGCGGTTTCTCAGCCCAGGAACCCGCGGATCAGGTTCGCGGTCGCGTCGACGTGCGCCTCCATCAGCTGGCGGGCGCGGGCCGGCCGGCCGTTCTGGATCGCGCGGACGATCGCGATGTGCTGCTGATCGGAGTGCTTCAGTGATGCCTCGACGATCGGGAAGGCACCGAGCAGGTCGCTGAGCTGGGTTTGGACATGGGCGATGGCGTCGACGAGCGCGGGTGAGCCGGTCAGCTCGGCGATCGCGAGATGGAGCCGCAGGTCTTGGGCGCGGTAGTTGGCCTTGACCGCCGCGGCTGCGTTCTCGGTGAGCCCGGTCAGGTGCTTCGTGTCCACTTCGCCCGAGCGCTCGGCCGCGAGCTGCGCCGCAGCGGGCTCGAGCGCACGGCGGAACTGGAGCCGGTCGAACAGGCCCTCGCCCATCTCCCGGATCGCTCGCCTGGCGGTCCGGGCTGACGCGGAGCTGCCATTGCGGTGCGTGACGTACGCGCCGCCGTTGCGTCCGCGGCGTGACTCGATATAGCCCGCCTGCTCGAGCGCTCGGAGTGCCTCCCGGAGGGTGACGCGGCTGATCCCAAGCCGCGGTGCGAGCAGGCGCTCGGGAGGAAAGCGCTCACCGGGCGGCACGAGCCCCAGCTTGATCGCGTGCGCGAGGCGTTCGACGGTCTCCTCGAACGTGTTCCGGGCCGCAACCGGGCGAAAGATCAGCTTGTCGAGCTCGGGTGCCCGCGCCGGGGCCATCGACGCGAGCCTAGCACCGGCGAATCGGATGCGTGGGTGGCGGCGTCAGCCGGACGGGCCGCCCGACCCCAGTGCCTGCCGAAGCGCTCCGTACGTCGTGTCGCCCTCCTCCGGCGCGATCACGGCGCGCGTGACGTGGCCGAGGTAGGCCTCCGTCGAGCCGTCGCCGCGGACGTCGATGCCGGCTCGCACCTGTGGCAGCAGCCGCTGAGGCCCGGACAGCTCGATCCGGGCCACGACCTGCTGGGCGGGCTCGAAATGCCTGAACTTGAGGTCGACGGTCTTTCCGGGTGCGTCGTTCGCGAGCTCCCGAGCCCGTGCCTCGAGCGCGTCGAGCGCGTCCCCGAGTCGGTCATATTGCGACCGCTCCACCCGCGGACCGGCACGCACCGTGAGCTTCCACGCCACGCGGGCATGATATGCCCGGGCTCGGGCGGCGGCGGGGCCCGGGCCAGCTCGGCTGACGGGCTGGTGTGGGTGTCCGCCCCTAGGAGCGTTCGCTCATCGGCACGTAGTCGAGCGAGCGCTCGCCGGTGTAGATCTGGCGCGGACGCGCGATCTTCTGNNAGTCGACGTTCGGGTAGAGCTTGCGCGAGATGAAGTACTCGTCCTCGAGCGCGATTTTCTCGAGCTCGAGCGCGATGTCGATCAGCGGGTTGCGCCCGGTGACCTGGAACACGTCCTCGCACGCCTGCTTGATGATCTTGGCCCGGGGGTCGAAGTTCTTGTACACGCGGTGACCGAAGCCCATCAGCCGTTCGTTGCCCGCCTTGACGCCCTCGATGAAGCCGGGAACGTTGTCGACGGTTTCGATCCGCCGGAGCATGCGCAGGACGGCCTCGTTCGCTCCCCCGTGGAGTGGGCCGTACAGCGCGGCGACCCCCGCCGCCACGGCCGAGTAGGGGTCGACCTGCGAGGAGCCGACGCCTCGCACAGCGCTCGTCGAGCAGTTCTGTTCGTGGTCGGCGTGGAGAATGAAGAGGATGTCGAGCGCGCGCTCGAGCCGGGGGTCCGGCCGATACTTGAGCTCGGTCATCTTGTAGATCATCCCGAGTAAGTTGCCCGCGTAGGCGAGATCGTTGTCCGGATACACGTAGGGCATACCGCGGTTGTGGCGGTAGGAGAACGCCGCCAGCGTCGGCATCTTCGCGATCAGCCTGATGATCTGTATGTAGCGCGCCTCGTGGTCCTTGATCGCGCTCGCCTCCGGGTAGAACGTCGACAGCGCGCCCACCGACGCCACGAGCATCCCCATCGGATGCGCGTCATAGCGGAAGCCCTGCATGAACCCCTTGATGTTCTCGTGCACGAACGTGTGGATCGTGATCTGGTACGTCCACTCGTCGAGCTGGGCCTGGGTGGGCAGTTCGCCGTGCACGAGCAGGTAGGCGACCTCGAGATAGGTCGAATGCTCCGCGAGCTGCTCGATCGGATAGCCGCGGTACTCGAGGATTCCCTGGTCGCCGTCGATGTACGTGATCGCCGAGCGGCAGGAGGCGGTGTTCATAAAGGCGGGGTCGTATGTCATGAGCCCGAAGTCGTCATCGCCGGTCTTGATCTTGCGGAGCTCGAGCGCCCTGATCGTCCCGTCCTCGATCGGGATCTCGTATTCCTTCCCCGTCCGGTTGTCAGTGACGGTCAGGCTGTCATGGGCCTCGGCCACGCCTACGCCATCCGCCTGGGCGTCGGGCTGAATCTCGGTGGTCATCGTTCTCCTATCGGACGGTTCCGTTCGGTCCCCTCAGGATAGGAGGCGCGATGTCGTGGGGCCGGAGGGACCAATCCACTGAACATGGTCTGCGGTCAATTTTACCGTGTGCTGTCTCACCGAGGCGGCGCCTCGTCGAGGGCCTGTCAGGTCTTCGCCGGTCGGGGGAGCGCGGGCGTCAGGCGGTTGCGACAGCGGCGGTCATCGCCGCCGCGACGAGCACGAGGCTCACGAGCATCACGAGCCGCGCGCCACGATCGTTCCCCGGGAAGTCCGGTCGCTTGAGCCCGATCCCTGAGAGGGTCACGGCCCAGAGAGCGAGCACGCCGCCGGCGATATACCACGCGACATGCGAGGGCTCGGTCGCCGCCAGCAGGCTGAGCATGGACGCGAGCCTATCCGATCGGGCCGTTGTTGGTCGCGGGTGCGGCGGCTGGTGGGTCGGGAGCCGGCGGCGGCGCCTGGAGGCGGCTCTCCGTAGCGGCGACCTGCCCCTGGTAATGGCTGCCCAGGTCGGGGCTCCCATAGGGTCGCAGGGCCGGGCGATCGAGGGCCATGAACGAGAGTTGGGCGATTGGTAGTCCCGGGTAGAGCTTGATCGGGATGCGCGTGAGGTTGTTGAGCTCGAGTGTCAGCGTGCCCTTCCACCCTGGGTCGCAGAACCCGGCCGTCGCGTGAACGATCAGTCCGAGCCGCCCCAGGCTCGACTTGCCCTCGATGCGCGCCACGATGTCGTCCGGCAGCTCGACCCATTCGAGCGTCCGGCCAAGGCAGAACTCGCCGGGATGGATCACGAACGACTCCTCCGGCGGGACGACGACTTCCTCGGTCAGGTTCGCGGGAGGTCGGCGGAGGTCGATTGCCGAGGCGCGATGATTGTGGAAGACCCGGAAGGAGTCGCCGAGTCGGAGGTCGACGCTGGCGGGCTGGACCAGGTTCGCGTCCCACGGGTCGATCCGGATCCGTCCCGCCTGCACCAATCGTCGGATCGTTCCGTCGGATAGGACCGCTGCCGCGCCGCTCATCGCTGCAAGTGTCTCAGAGCGCGCGGAAGTACCAGCGCCGGGATCGACGCGCAGGCACCGCCGGAGGGCGCCTCAGTGTTCGAAGGTCCGCGTGCGGGCGCGAGTCGTGCGCATCCGCGCCGGCGGCGGGGGTGCGAGACCGCCATGAGGTCCGCGGCGTGGATGGCGCGGAAGCGGCTTGCGCGGGTGGCGGTGCTGCGCGACGCGATCGTTGCCGCCACCGCTCGTGTCGTCGTGGGCCGGAGCGGGCTTCGGCGGATCCTTGACCGCCCACCACACGATGTAGATCAGCGCGGCGATCGGAATCTTCAATCCCACCATGAGCCAGACGAATGTCCAAGTCACAGGGCGCGATCCTAACGCGCCTTGCGCCGAAAGTCACGGGCAGACGTCAGACTTTTCCATCAATGGCGCAGCACGATCGGCTGCTCGTCGAACCGCGTGATCCGCTGTAGCTCGGCAACGCGGTCGGCCAGCTCGTCGCTCGTCAGCCGCGCGACCCGCTCGACGCCGAACTCCTCGACGTTGTATGAGGCGAGCGCCGTCCCATAAGCCATCGCTCGCGAGAGCAGCGCGTGGTCTCGCTCGTCGTTCGGGTGCGCCGCGACATAGCCGACAAAGCCACCCGCGAAGCTGTCGCCCGCGCCGGTGGGATCGACGACCGTCTCGAGCGGGAACGCCGGCAGGCCGAAGAACCCCTCGTCGGTGATCATCGCCGCGCCGTACTCGCCACGCTTCGCGACCACGACGCTCGGGCCCCATTCACGCACTTGGCGCGCGGCCAGGACGAGGTTCGGCTCACGCGTCAGCTGCCGAAGCTCGGCATCGTTGAGCATCAGGCAGTCGACGCCGCCGATCGTCTCGATCAGCGAGTCGCGCGCCGTCTCGATCCAGAGGTTCATCGAGTCCAGCGCGACGAACCCGGTGCCGCCCCATTGAGCGCGAACCTCGCGTTGCAGGTCAGGCTGGATGTTGGCGAGGAACAGGACGTCCGAAGCCCTCGATGCCGCGGAGAGCTTCGGCTCGAAGTCCGCGAACACGTTCAGCTGTGTGTCGAGCGTCTCGCGATCGTTGAGGTCCCAGCCGTATTCGCCCTTCCAGAAGAAGGTTCGCCCCCCGGGCACCCGCTCGATGTCGGCGGTCTCGATCCCCCTCCCTTCGAGCACTTCGTACTCATCGGGTCCGAAGTCGTCACCGACAGGGCCGACGACGAGCACGTCATCGAAGAACGAGGCCGCCAACGAGAAGTGGACCGCGGAGCCGCCCAGCATCTTCTCGCGTTCTCCAAACGGCGTCTTGACCGCGTCGAACGCGATTGAACCCACGACCGTGACGGACATCAGGCACGCAGGGTAGCGGGTGCCTAGGTGTAGGTCTGCCCCGGCGCTGCGCGGCCCCCGGTCGGGGAGCTGGTGGTCTCGGACCCACCGCCCGCGCTATCACCTTGCCGCTCGAGCAGGCTATCGTCCAAAGACAATGCCCACTTTCGCCGAACTCGGTCTCGCCCCCGACATCCTGGCCGCGATCCAGGATGTCGGCTACGAAGAGCCCAGCCCGATCCAAGAACAGGCGATACCGCCGCTCCTCGAGGGATCGGATGTGATCGGCCAGGCGCAGACCGGAAGCGGCAAGACCGCGGCGTTCGGACTGCCGATGCTCCAGTACGTCGATCCCACCGAACACGAGGTTCAGGGCCTCGTCCTCACGCCCACGCGTGAGCTCTGCATCCAGGTCACGCAGGCGCTGCGTACCTACGGCAGCCGGAAGGGCGTCGACGTGGTAGCGGTGTTCGGCGGCGCCCCGATTCGCACCCAGCAAGCGCAGTTGCGCGCAGGAGGTCACGTCGTGGTCGGGACTGTGGGGCGGGTGAAGGACTTGATCTCACGCCATTCGCTGATGTTGCACTCGACCCGGTTCGTGGTCCTCGACGAGGCCGACGAGATGCTCGACCTGGGCTTTCTCGAGGACGTCGAGAGGATTCTCTCGCTGACGCCGTCGAGTCGCCAGACGGCGCTGTTCTCGGCGACGATGCCACCCGAGATCCGCCGCCTCGCCGATCAGTACCTGTACAACCCGATTACGATCAAGGTGAAAACTGCGACCCTGACCGTCGACACCGTCGAGCAGTTCGCGCTCGAGGTTTCCGCTCGCGACAAGGCTGAGGCGCTCGTCGGCGTGCTCGAGGCGGAACGGCCCGACCAGGCGCTCGTGTTCGTGCGGACGAAGATCCGCTGCGATCAGCTCTTCCGCACTCTCCGCGATCGCGGCATGAACGTGAAGGCGATCCATGGTGACATGACCCAGGGAGCCCGCGACGGCGTCATGATCTCGTTCAAGGAAGGGCGTCTGCCGCTGCTGATCGCGACCGATGTCGCCTCGCGCGGCCTCGACATTACGGGGATATCCCACGTCGTCAACTTCGACGTCCCGGTCTCGCCCGACGTGTACGTGCACCGGATCGGACGGACCGGCCGGGTGGGTCGGAGTGGGCGCGCGATCACCTTCTACGAGCCGCGCCAACAGCGCGAAGTGGCCGCGATCGAGAACCATGCGGGGGTCAAGCTCTCGCCCTGGGTCAAGGACGCCCGCGTCGCGCCGACCCCGGTCAAGGCGCCGCCACGCCGCCACTCCAAGCCGCACGTCCCGGCCAACGGCGGTGGGCCCTTGCGCAAGCTGATCCTCTCCGGCGGGCGCGCCGAGGGGCTCGAGCCCTCGGACATCATCCACGCGATCACCTCCGCCACGGGACTCGACGGCGAGGCCGTACGTAACATCCGCGTGCTCGAGCGGTTCGCCTTCTTCGAGGTCCCCGAGCAGGAGGCAGACCGCGTGGTCGAGCAGGTCAACGGCACCGAGGTCCGGGGTCAGCCGCTCCGGCTCGAGCTCGCAAGAACCTAAAAACAGAGCGCATCAAGTCTTCATAAGCGCCGGCGAAAGCGAGCGCGACTTCTCGCGCGGGGCAGTGTTCGGATAGGGCATGGGGGTCGGATTCCAACGACTGGAGGACTATTCATGCATCTTCGTCGCCGTTTCTCCGCATCGCGACTTCGCCGACGGCCGTCGGCATCGATGGTTGTCGCAGTGCTCGCCCTGTTCGCGTCGCTTGGCGGGGTCGGCTATGCCGCGACCCAGCTGCCACCCGGAAGCGTCGGCACCGCGCAGCTCCAGAACGCCTCGGTGACGAACCACAAGATCCTCAACGGCGCCGTCGGCAACTTCAAGCTCGCATCGGGCGCGGTCGGCCCCAGGAAGGTGATCAACGGCGCGATTGGCACGGACCAGATCAACTCCGGCCAGGTGCAGGCCCGGGTCTCGGGCACGTGCTCTTCGAGCGCGATCACATCGGTCACCGCCACGGGCACCGTCGCCTGCGGCTCGGCGCCGCCGCAGGAGTACGACACCAGCTCCCCCTCGCCCGTGACGCTGCCCGGGGGCGCGACCGCGACCGCGATCACCAGCGAGCCGCTCGCCGGTGGCTCCTCCTACCTGGTGCTCGCCAGCCCGTACGTCCACCTCACTGGTGTGTCCCCCAGTCAGCAGGTCAACGTCACCTGCACGCTGGCCGTCGGCCCGGCGACCACCGCCCTGCAGACCAGGAGCTGGACCGTCGAGACGGGCGCCAACGGCTTCGCCGAGACGAGCTCGATCCCGCTCGTGGTGACGGTGCCTTCGAGCACGAACAGCATCACCGCCAGCGTCGCCTGCACGCGGTCGTTCACGGGTGCAACCAGCCCGACGGTCACCGTCTCGAGCAACATCAACGCCGTCCAGACGGCCGCCAACACGACGGCGGCAGCCGCCCGTTAGGCCGGCTCGACGTCACGTCTCGCGCCAGGCACATGCCGTTCGAGGTGGTGGACGCTTCGGCAGTTGATACGGCATGCAGCTGGCGCGAGCCGGACGCCCTAGCCGGCTCGTGGAGTGCTGAGAGCTGTGGCCGGAGCCGGCAGAGAGCGGCCCACGGGGCCGCTGCTCGGCCGTGGGGTAGCCTCACGCCCATGACTACAGCGAACATGAACACCACTCACGGCACGATCGCGCTCGAACTGTTCGACGAGGACGCGCCGAGGACGGTCGCCAACTTTCGCAAGCTTGCCGGTGACGGCTTCTACGACGGCATCATCTTCCACCGCGTGATTCCCGACTTCATGATCCAGAGCGGGTGCCCGAAGGGGAACGGCACCGGCGGCCCGGGCTACACGTTCGAGGACGAGTTCAACGAGCATCCGATCGTGCGGGGCGCGCTCGCGATGGCCAACGCGGGCCCCAATACCAACGGCTCGCAGTTCTTCATCGTCACGACCAACGCGGCACCGTGGCTCGACGGCAAGCACACCGTGTTCGGGCAGGTGACGTCCGGCATGGACGCGGTCGACGCGATCGAGGGAACGCCGACCGGAGCACAGGACCGCCCGATCGACCCTCCAAAGATCGAGTCGATCGAGCTCGATCCGGGGACGGAGGCGAGCGGCGCTTAGGACCGCCGCTCGATCGGGTCCAACGAGCCCGCTGCGCTCGTTCGATCCGCGGCTGCTCGGCGTATGCGAGAGCGCGGCCTGGGTGGCCTACTACCGTCGCGATCGGTGGGCGCTCCTCCGCGCCGCCCTCGGGGTGACCCGGCACGCGTTCGCGCTGTCCTGGCCCGCCGCCCTCTGTGGCGCCTGGCTGGTGCTCCGCGCCAACCAGCTGTGGGCGCCCTATCCGGACAACGATCCTGATGGTGCGCGGCGCCGCATGGAGCGCTTCTACCGTCTCGTCGCCGTCCGGCACGGCGAATCGTTCGACACCATTCGGGCGGCTGAGCTCGAGGTGCAGTGGTGGCGCGTACATCGCGACGGCTCGGGCCAAGACGACGACGCCGCGCTGATCGAGGCGCTCGCTGCCCTGTACGCCCACGTGTACGACGTGCCGGCGCGAGAGGTGAGGCTGGCGGCGAGCGAGCGAGCGCTGGCGATGCGCGAATGCGACCGCTGGGTTCGCGACGGCTGTGATCCCGAGAGCGGTCTGATTCTGGCCATACGCGCGGCGCTGGTCCGCTCGTATGCGGCGCTGCTGGCGGCAGTTCACGTGGCTGAGCCGGCCAGGCGGCGCCCGGTCGCGCCGCGCTAGGGCTGCCCCGGCGGATGTCCCTTGTCGAACAGGTCCTGTCCGATCCGCGCCATCCCGCGCTGAAGGTCAGTCAGGGAGCGCTCCTCTGCCGGGCGGATCTCCGCAGCCGGGTGCTCGAGGATCGCCCGGGTCGCCGCTGCGCGGCGGTTGACCACCCAGTCGACGAGCGAGCTGCGGTTCGGGGGCTGCCGCGGCGCGGTCTCTGAGAGCAGTCCGCCGAGGTCGCTCGCGGCCGCGACCCGCTTGCCCATGTAGTGCGGGTGGCCGGGCTCGAGCCAGTGGCCAATCGCCGCCAGCCCCGAACGGTGCTCGAGCTCCTGTGGGCAGAATCGAGTGAGGATCGTCTTGATCGTGGAGGTGTGGTCGAATAGGGCGTTCGACACGGCCCCGCGCGGGACCCATGGTGAGACCGCGAGCATCGGCACCCGGATCCCGTAGCGCGTGAACGTCGCAGGGTCGTCGTCGGGAGGATTCTCCGGCGGCTCGACGTGGTCGTGGAAGCCGCCGTGCTCGTCGTAGGTGATGAGCAACAGCGTCTTGTCCCATTGCCGACTCGATGCGAGCGCGTTGTAGATCAGGAACACGAGCTCCTGGCCGTTCTTCACATCCGACGGCGCGTGGTCGTCGTTGGGTGGCGTGCCGACCATGTTGATGTCCTTGAAATTCGGGTCGATCCACGACACCGACGGCAGGTGCCCGCGCGCGGCATCCTCGATGAAGCTCGCGCTGTCCTCGTCGAGGACCACGAGTTCCTCGAGCTCGGGCTTCCAGCTCAGCTTCAGCTTCTCGACATAGGCGAAGTGCTCGTAGTGTCCAAGGCGGTACCAGTCGTCGATCGCGTGCAGCGTTCCGACGTCGAACGAGTACCAGCGCCAGCTCACGCCGGTGGCCTCGAGATGACGGATGAACGAGGCCTTCGAGTAGATCGGCGGGTCCTTGTCATCGCGGGTGCCGTCGGCGCCGCCCGTCGCCGCATAGAGGCGGTTCGGCCAGGTCGCGCCGGGCACGGAGCTGTGCCAGCGATCGCAGACGCAGAACTCCGCGGCGAGGTGGTCGTAGACCGGCAGGTCCGAGGCGTTGTAATAGCCCATGACGAGGCCGGGGTCGGGGTCCCCGGGGCGCCGCGCGCCGAGCTTAGACGCGAACGCGGCGGCGAATCCATCCATCGCGCCGCCGTCGATCTGGCGGTCGGTCTCGCCTCCCGAGTGGCCGGGGTCCCAGCGCTCGCTCGGGTATCCGGTCCGCGTCAGATGGTTGATCGGATAGGACACGCCGTCGGCGATGTTCGCCATCCCTGCCCGTAGGCCGTCGACGTCGCTCCGTCCGCCCTCGAGCGAGAGGTAGCCGAGCATGTGGTCGAACGACCGGTTTTCGAGCATGACCACGACGATGTGGTCGATCTTGGTCAGGTTCTCGGTCCCGTCTGGCAAGAGTCTCCCGTCCTCTGGCGTAGCTGGCTGGGCGGCACGGTTGCCGCCGGACGCGGTTTTACACGATCGAGCGGCGAGCAATCGGCCGACGCCGGGGTTCAGCCTGAAGCTTCGGGTGGGAGCGAAGTTCGAGTCCGAGGCCGAGCGGGCCGACCGGTGTTCAAAGATGCACCCCCGAGCGCCCCCCGGGCCCGGGCCGCCGGATCAGGTCTGCAGTAGCCTTGCGATCACTCGGCTAGAGCGGCAGAAGGAGAGACGATGGCGAGCGTTGAGCAGCGCGTGCCGGCGGAGACCAATGGCGGTGACTCGACCGCCGGCATCGGGGTCGAGAATCCGGCCACGGGCGAGCTGGTGAGGACCGTTCCGAGCCTCGCGGCGAGCGACGTCAAGGAGATGGTCGCACGGGCGCGTGCCGCGCAGCCCGGCTGGGATGCGCTCGGCTTCGAAGCGCGCGGACGGGTGTTCCGTCGGGCGCAGAAGTGGATGCTCGACAACGCCGATCGGGTGATCGCCGTGGTCTGCTCGGAGACCGGCAAGACGGTTGAGGACGCTCAGCTCACCGACCTCGGCTACACGGTGCCGGCGCTCGGGTTCTGGGCCAAGCAGGGGCCGAAGTACCTCACCGACGAGCGCGTGCCGTCGTGGAGCACCCCGACCGCGTTCGCTAAGAAGCTCGTGGTCCGCTATGCGCCGGTCGGCGTGGTCGGCGTCGTCGGACCGTGGAACTTCCCGATCGTGAACTCGTTCGGCGACTGCATCCCGGCCCTGATGGCCGGCAACGCCGTCGTACTGAAGCCGAGCGAGGTCACGCCGCTCAGCTCGCTGCTGATGGAGGAGATGCTGGCCCAGTGCGGGATCCCGGAGGGCGTCTTCCAAGTCGCCACCGGCGACGGCGTCACCGGCGCGGCACTGATCGGCGAAGTCGACTGCCTCATGTTCACCGGCTCGACCGCGACGGGCAGAAAGGTGGCCAGGGAAGCAGCCGAGGCGCTGATCCCGTGCTATCTCGAGCTCGGCGGCAAGGACCCGATGATCGTCTGCGCCGATGCCGACATCGAACGCGCCGCCAATGCCGCGGCCTTCTATTCGATGAACAACGCCGGCCAGACGTGCATCTCGGTCGAGCGCGCGTACGTCGAGGCACCGGTGTACGACGAGTTCGTCGCGCGCGTCACCGAGAGCATCCGGGTTCTGCGTCAGGGCGGCCCGGACGGCGGCCCCGGTACGGTCGACGTCGGCGCGGTGATCTTCCCGCCGCAGATCGACATCGTCGAGGACCACGTTCGGGACGCCGTGGAGAAAGGCGCCAAGGTGCTGAGCGGCGGTCGCGTCCGTCCCGGCGCGGGGCGCTTCTACGAGCCGACCGTGCTGGTCGACGTCGATCACTCGATGAAGTGCATGACCGAGGAGACGTTCGGCCCGACGATCCCGATCATGAAGGTCCCGGATGTCGAGGAAGCGCTCAAGCTCGCCAACGACTCACCCTACGGCCTGCAGGCGAGCGTGTGGACGGGAGACCTCGAGCGCGGGGAGGCGCTCGCGCGGCGGATCGAAGCGGGCGTCGTGTGCGTCAACGACGCCCAGCTCAACTACTTCGCACTCAACCTGCCGATGGGCGGGTGGAAGGGCTCAGGCATCGGCACTCGCCACGGCGCGAACGGAATCCGCAAGTACTGCAAGATGCAGTCGTTGCTGGTCACCCGCATCGCGCCCAAGCGGGAGCTGTTCATGTTCCCCTACGCGGCAGGCCGAACCCGCCTGCTTCGCCGGGCGCTCGGGCTGTTGTACGGGCGGGGAAGCCGTCCCTGACCCTGGCGCCAAACTCCTGCCCCGTGCTCACGGTGAGGCCGGTCGCCAGGACCACAGCCTCGCCGCGGCGCTGAGACAAGCCAACCTCCTGCCGTGCGAACTCACGTGCCTTCTCAGCCCGCCGGCCCCGATACGGCTCGATGCCATACCGGGGCCGGGGCGTGCTTGGTGCTTGTCTAGCTGAGTTGGGCGAGTGTGTTCTTCGCTGCGGTGAGGACAACGCTCGGGATCGGAGCGAAGTCGAGCGCGGCGCCGAACGCCTGACCCGTAGTCAGCGCGTAGTCAATCCAGGACGTCAACAGGGACGCCTTGCCGGTCGACTTGGGGACGATCACATAGGTGAACGTCGAGATCGGATACGCGATCTTGTCGCTCTTGGGCGGGTCGACGAGCGAGAGCGCATTGTTCGCCGGCACCGAGTGCACGGACGCGGTCGCGTTCGAGATGTTCTTCAGGTTCGGATACTCGAACTTACCTGCGGCGTTCTCGATCGCGGCGGCCCCAAGGCCACCGTTCGAGAGCAGGTAAGACGCCGCCACATAGGCGATCCCGCCGTTGGTGTTGGACAGGATCGCGGTGACGCCGCTGTTGCCCTT
>PMOY01000384.1:8834-9315 GCA_003165655.1 Solirubrobacterales bacterium | reverse complement strand
GCGGCCGCAGCAGCAGCGGCCGCCGAAGCGGCAGCAGCGCCTGCGGACGCAGCGACGACCCGAGCCAAAGTGGCCGCCGGAGCCGCAGCAGCGACCGGAGCCGCAGCGGCCGCCGGAGCAGGCTTCGAGGCTGAGAAACCGCACGCATCGCCGCGCGCTCGGCGCAACGGGCGGGACCGCGAGCTCCGTGGGCTCAAGCTGCTCGCCGCGGTCGTTGCCCTGACCACCGTTATCGGAATCGCCGAGGTGCTGACGCTCAACGGCGGCTCGAGCCACACGAACGCCTCGCGACTCGGGGCGGTTGCCACCACTCCGGCGATTTCCACCACCGCCGCGGCTTCCACAACCCCCGCGAAGACCGCCCCCGCTCCGACCACGGCGGTGCACCGGACGACTAAGGCGAAGCCGGTCACGCACCGGGCGCCGGCCAAGAAACCGGCGAAGACGCACGCCGCCACCGTCGACCAGCCCGCGCCCTCGA
>PMOY01000384.1:0-8814 GCA_003165655.1 Solirubrobacterales bacterium | reverse complement strand
CCCCGCCACGACCGCGCCCGCCAAGGGGATCGGCCCCGGCGGGCCCTAGAAACTCCGCCCCGGTGGCCCTAGAATCTCCGCCCCGGCGGGCCCCGACTTAGAAGCGACGCCGGTAGGTTCTTGGCCTGCGCCGAGGCGGATCGGGGATCAATCCGGGCGCCTCGGGGACCGTACTGGTCGTATCCGGGACCGGGCTCGGCGTATCCGGGACCGGGCTTGGCGCCTCCGGAACCGCGCGCGAGGCGTCCAGGACCGGGCTCGCCGCCTCCGGAACCGAGCTGGCCACCTCCGGAACCGGGTTCGGAGCGTCCGGGACCGGGTTCGGAGCGTCCGGGGCAGCGCTCGGCGCGTCCGGGACCGGGCTGGTCGCGTCCGGGACCGCGCTCGCCGCGTCCGGGACAGCGCTCGGCGAGGCCGCGGATGAGCCCACAACGCCGACACGGCCGCTGAGCGCAATCTCGAGCCAGACACGACGGACCTCGTCGGGGGGCTGTTCCCGCGGCTCGCGGGTGAACGCACCTTCGGCCTGTCGGAATCGCGTCGCGGTGGTCCGNNGTGGTCCGGCAGACGGCGCATTCCACGAGGTGCTGATCGAGCTGGCCGTTACTCGCAAGCTCGCCACTGGCGTATGCGGCGAGGAGCTCGGGCATGGCAAGACATGTCGGCCCCGGTTCGGCTCGCGGGGAACGACGGCGGGCCGACCGAGAGGAGGCGGGAGCTTCCCCGACCTCGGCGCGGCCTGCGGCGGCCCCGCGTGTGGACGTGCAGAGCAGCTCGTCGAGGTCGAGGGAGGCTGGCGCGCGGTCAAGCCGGCCGAGAAAGTCGACAAATGCGACGAGCGTGGCTTCGTCGACAAGCTCTGCCGGGCAAACGAGCGCGCAATACTCCCTGACTCTGCCCGCTCGCTCGTCGTAGAAGCTTGCGAGCGCGTCTCGGTCTCGAGCGCGAACGGCGTCCACGAGCGGGATCGTAGCTAGGACTGCCGTCATCTCGGCTGCCTATCCCGGCAGAAGACCCTCGGCGGTGAACTCCGCACTTGCCTCCTCCAACGTGACGTCGGGCGGCGGCAGGATCATGTCCGAGCCGCCGAGATGGTCGGCGTCGACCAGCTGGCCGTGCGTGCGGACGAACTCGAGCAGCCGGCCGTAGGCGGCGTGAAAGCGGTCTTCGTCGACGGCCTCGCAGGCCTGGACGGCCTGATTATCGAGCTCGTTCAGCGCCGCGACGGAGCCTTCGGGGAGCTCGTACTGACCTTCGTTGGAGATCCGGACGATCACGGTGCGTGCCCTTCTGCCGCGTCGCTCTGGTCGGAGGACGTGGACGCCGCCTCGACGTGCGGTTCGTCGCCCGCACCGCTGCCGGCGCCGTCCGGGCCGCTGGGGGAACCGTCAGGGCCGCTGCCGGCGCCCAGCTCACCCGGCCGGGCTCCCCCGCCGAGCTCGGCCTTCATCTTCGCGAGCTCAGAGTCGACCTCGCTGGTCGTCGAGAGCGCCTTCAGTT
This sequence comes from Solirubrobacterales bacterium, assembly GCA_003165655.1. Classification (GTDB taxonomy): domain Bacteria; phylum Actinomycetota; class Thermoleophilia; order Solirubrobacterales; family Solirubrobacteraceae; genus Palsa-465. The sequence goes on along the minus strand of PMOY01000384.1, from coordinate 7,314 downwards.
GACGATCGATGTCGTCCTCGCCCGACCCGAGCGCGGTCAAGTCCTCGAACGTGCCTGCAGCCTCCAGCTCGGACACCGCGTCGGCACGCGCCTTCATGTTCTCCGTCTTATCGACCGCGCGCTGCATCGCGAGGCCGACGTCGGCCATCTCCTCACCGACCCCGGTCGCCGCCTCGGAGATCCTGACCTGCGCCTCGGCGGCGGAGTACTGGGCCTTGATGATCTCCTTCTTGGAGCGGAACTGCTCGATCTTGGTCCGGAGGTTCTGCTCGGACTGGGTCAGCTGTTCCTGCTGCTTCTGGAGCTCGTCGATCTGGCCGTCAAGGCCCTGGAGCTCGGTCTGGGCGATGTTCTTGCGCTCGAGCGCCGTGCGCGCGAGGTCCTCCTGGCCGGCTGCGAGCGCCTGGCGCGCCTGCGTGTCGAGCTTGACGACGTTCTGCTGGAGCCTTTCGGACTGCATCTGCAGCCGCTTCTTCGAAGTGACGACGTCGGCGATTCCCTTCTTGACATTCTGAAGCTGCTCGATCTGCTTCTGATAGCTGTACTCGAGCGTCTCCCCGGGATCCTCGGCGCGATCGAGGAGTTTCGAGATCTTGGCTTTGACGACGGTGGACATGCGCCCGGAGAGGCCAGGCATCGCATCCTCCTTGCGGGTGGCTGGACGAGTCTTCAAGCGTACAGTGGCAGCGCGATTAGGATGCGCTGGCGGTGATGGATGCCAAGCCCGTATCTGAGTCGCGCACGATGCTCGCCCGCTGGATGAGCGTCCTCGACGCGAACAGCGCCGGCAACGTGCACGGCGGAACGGTGCTCAAGCTCGCCGACGAGGCCGCGGGGCTCGCGGCGGTGAAGCACTCGCGCCAGCGCGTCGTCACCGCGGGCGTCGATCGGGTGAACTTCCTCTATCCGATCCACATCGCCGAACTGGTCACGTTCAGCGCCTCCGTCAACGCGGTGTGGCACACCTCGATGGAGGTCGGCGTCCGGGTGGACGCCGAGAACCCGCTCACCGGCGAGGTCCGCCACACGAACACGGCCTACTTCACGATGGTGGCGCTCGACACCGCAGGCAATCCGACCGCCGCGCCTGCGCTGATCGCGACCGGTCCGACCGAGGAGCGACGCATGCGCGAGGCCGGGCTCAGGCGTACCAACCGACTCGCCGAGCGCGATCAGATCCTCGGAGGCCGGTCGATTCCGCCCGGCTGACCGCCGCCGGTCGACTGCGCCCGGCCTGGCGCCCCCTGCAGGATTCCGCCCGGCTGACCGCCGCCGCCGGACTGCGGCCGGCCTGGCGCCCGCTGCAGGATTCCGCCCGGCGCCAACACCGCCGCCGGCCAAGCGGCACTGGCCGGGGATCGGCTCGCTATGGTCACGAGCCATGCGACGCTTCTCGCTCTTAGCGTTGCTTGCCGGCTCGCTGATCGCGGGTTGCGGCGGCGGCACGAAGCTGGTGGGCGGCACACACAAGCCCGTCAGCGCCTCCCCTGCGCCGTCCCAACAGGCGCCGAATCTGAGTATTCCCTTGCTCGCGACGAACAACACCACGCGCATCGACGGCGCCAGCGCGGTCGCGGATGCCGCCGGCGTTGCGCAGGCGGTGTATCCATCGCTCACGCCCAGCACGCATCCGCAGGCAGTCACGATCGCGCCGACCGGCGATTGGCAGGCGGCGCTCGCCTCGGCGGTGCTGATGGCGGCTCCGATCCACGCCCCGATCCTGCTCTCGGGTCCAGGCTCGCTGCCGGCGGCGACCGCGGCCGCCCTGAGCGCGCTCGCGCCGAGCGGCGCCGACGACGCGCAGGGGGCGCAGGCGATCACAGTCGGAGACGTCCCGAAGCCAGGCGGCCTGCGCACGGCGACGATCAAGGGAAGCAACCCCTTCGCACTCGCCGCGGCCATCGACACCTTCCAGACCGCCGCCGCGGGCAGGCCGAGCCCGGATGTGATCGTCACCTCGGCGGACTCCCCCACGTACGCGATGCCCGCCGCCGCCTATGCGGCAGAGAGCGGCGATCCGATCCTCTACGTCACCGACTCGGAGGTGCCACAGGCGACGCGTCAGGCGCTGCTCTCCCACGGACATCCGCATATCTACGTGCTCGACCCCAAGAGCGTGATCTCCCACGCCATCACCAAGGTGCTGGACAAGTACGGCAGAGTCCGCCGCGTCACGAACCTCAGCGGCCCGGTCATCAGCGCGGTCGCCTTCTCACGCTACCGCGACCCACCCTGCCCGGTCGGAGCCGGCTGCGTTCCCGGAGACGGCAACTTCGGCTGGGCCGTGACGAGTGGTGGGCACGGATACGTGTTCGTCAACGTCAACAGCACGCTCGACGCGGCCGCGGCGGCGGCCTTGTCAGGGAGCGGGCAATACGGACCGCTGCTCCTGGTCGACCAGGCCTCCGCGCTCCCATCACAGGACGTCGACGACCTCCTGGATAATGCTTCGGGCTACAACCAGGAGGGTCCAACCGCCGCCGTGTACAACCATGGCTGGATAATTGGCGACGAGAGCGAGATCTCAGGTGCGTCACAGGCACGCATCGACTCGCTACTCGACGTCCTACCAGCCAAATGAGCGAAGCCGAGAACCCCGAACGCCTCAGAGACGGCCGGGCGGTGACCGTTGACGACGTCCGCCAGCTGATGGGGGCGTCGACGCCGCATTTTGCGCTCCAGCTGCGGGAGCGGATCCGGGCGCTGATCAAGGGCCTACCGGCCGACGATCCGGCGCGGATCGAGGGCGAGCGCGAGATCCTGCGGCTCGATCGGCTCGCCGTGGCCGGCGAGAACCGCGGTCATGAGGCCGAAGACGGCCTGGCGCCGCTCCCCAGCCTGGCCAGCGAACGCGCGCACACCGACTCCGAGTGACGCGTCGCGAGGCATCCCAACCACCGCCGTCAAGCTACGTTATGGCGTTCAGGTGCCGTACGACATTTCGATAATCGGACTCGGCCGTGTCGGCTTGCCGTTGGCGCTGTGCTTCGCCGATCGCGGACTGCAGGTACTGGGCGTCGACAAGAATCCCGACTTGCTCGACTCGATTCGCGCCGGGCGGATGCCGTTCGCCGAGAGCGGCACCCAGGAGCTCCTCGATCGCGTCACGGCGGCGGGAAGCCTGGATCTCGCCACCCGGGCGGCAGACGCCGCCAAGGCGCCGAACATCGTGATCACGCTCGGAACCCCGTCGTTCTCGCATATCGAGAGCGATCTGAGCCAGGTCCGGGAGGCCCTCGACGACCTGCTGCCGGTCCTCCGCGCGGGTCACGCCCTGATCTTGCGCTCGACGATCGCCCCCGGGACCACCGACTTCGTCGCCGGCTACCTCGAGAAACGTGGCGCACTCAAGGTCGGCGAGGATATCTTCGTCGCCCATGCCCCCGAGCGAATCGCCGCCGGGCGGTTCCTCGAGGAGATCTCGACGCTGCCGTGCATCGTCGCGGGAGTCGACGAGGAATCAACCCGCCGGGCGACGAGCGTGTTCGAGGTCTTCGATGTTCCGATCGTGCGGACCACGCCGGTCCAGGCCGAGCTCGCGAAGATCTGGACGAACATCCTGCGCTACGCGACCTTCGCGCTGCCGAACCTGCTGATGATGGACTGCGAGCGCTTCGACGCGAACGTGTTCGAGGTCATCGACCTGATCAACCGCGACTACCCCCGCGGTGGGATCGCGCTCCCCGGCCTGACCGCGGGAAGCTGCCTGCGCAAGGACTTCGCGTTCTCCGAGGAGCGCTCGAACGCGCCGGGAATGCTGCTCGCGGTTTCGCGCGTGAACGAGGCGGTTCCCCTGTTTCTCGTCGAGGGAGTGAAACGGCGGATCGGGTCGCTCGCCTCGCGTAAGGTGGCCGTGCTCGGCCTGACCTTCAAGCGCGATACCGATGACGAGCGCGACTCGCTCTCGCCCAAGCTGATCCGCCTGCTCGAACGCGAGCTGGCGGACGTTGCGGTCTGCGACCCCCACGCATCCACGCCGACGCAGCCGCTCGAAGAGGCGATCCGGGACGCCGACGTGGTCATCGTCGCGACGAACCACTCCGAGTTCGAGCGGCCGCAGGCCCAGCGGGCGATCCTCGACTCGGTCGGCGGCGACTGCCTGCTCGTCGACCCGTGGAACTCGCTCGGCACCCATCAGGTGTTCGCCTTCGCCACCGAGGCGGCGGCGATGCGCCCTCCGGCAGCGACGTGGCCGTAAATCGCGTCCTCGTCACCGGCGGAGCGGGCATGATCGGCTCCGCGGTCGTGCGGCGACTGCTCGGCGACCCGCGGTTCGAGGTCCGGGTGTCCGATCACCGCCCCTGCCCCGCGTGGATGCGCGAGGGCTGTGAGGTTCGAACCGGCGACCTGCGCGACCAGAGCGAGGCGCTCGCCGCGACCGACGGCTGCTCGCATGTGATCCATCTCGCGGCGATCGTCGGCGGGATCGCCAATTTTCACAAGCTTCCCCACACCCTGACCGAGGTCAACAATGCGCTCTGCGGCACGGCAGTCAGAGCGGCGCTGGAGCACGACGTCGAGCGCTACACCTACGTCTCGTCGTCGATGGTGTTCGAGCGGGCCACCGAGTTCCCGACCACCGAGCAGCATCTGCTCGACTGCCCCGCGCCACGCTCGGCCTACGGGTTCTCGAAGCTCTCGGGCGAGGTCTACGCCCGAGCCGCTCACGCCGAGCACGGCCTGCGCTACACGATCTGCCGGCCGTTCAACGCCTACGGACCCGGGGAGCTGCCCGACCCGGCCGAGCCCGGCATCGCTCACGCCGTGCCGGATCTGATCGAGAAAGTCCTCTCCGGCCAGAGCCCGCTCGAGATCTTCGGCTCGGGCGAGCAGACGCGCACGCTGACGCACGTGGACGACATCGCCGACGGGATCGTGACGGCGATGGCCTCGCCGGCGGGCGAGAACGAGGACTTCAACATCTCCGCATCGATCGAGCTGACCGTGGCGGAGATCGCGCGGATCGTGTGGGAGGCCTGCGGGGAGGATCCGGATGAGCTCTCCCTGAAGCACCTTCCGAGCTTCGAGGTCGACGTCCAGCGGCGGTGGCCGTCGGTCGATAAGGCGCGCCGCGTGCTCGGGTGGGAGGCGGCGATCGACGTTTGCGACGGCGTCGCCGAGACCGTGGAGTGGCTGCGGTCAAGGCGGGCCGAGATCGCGACGTGAGCGCTCGTCCGGTGTCGCGCGATCCGATCATTTCGGCGATCCACGACAGCGCCGCGCGTGGCTTCGACCGCGCCGCCGGGGAGTACGAGCGCGGCCGCCCGGAGTATCCGTCCGCGGCGATCGAGCTGCTTGTGTCCGAGCTGCGACTGGGCCCCGGGAGCACGGTCATCGACCTCGCGGCGGGGACGGGAAAGCTGACGCGCGGGCTGATCCCGACCGGTGCGCACGTGATCGCCGTCGAGCCCGTGGCGGGAATGCGTGCCCAGCTCGTGCGTGCGGTACCCGCCGCCAAGGTCCTGAGCGGGACGGCGGAGGCGATCCCGCTGGCGGACGGGAGCGCCGATGCCGTGCTCGTCGCGCAGGCGTTCCATTGGTTCGATACGCCCGTGGCCGCGCGCGAGATTCACCGCGTTCTGCATCCTGGCGGTCGCCTGGCGGTGATCTGGAACATCTGGGACGACTCGGTCGAGTGGGTCGCACGCATGCAAGAGCTGGTTGGGGCTTACCGCGGCGACACGCCTCAGCGCGGGACGAGCGAGTGGCGTGAGCAGCTCGCCGCCACTGAGCTGTTCACGCCGCTTACCGACCGGACGCTCGCGCACGTCGTCGCAGGGAGCCTGGACGTCCTGCTCGCACGGACCGCGTCGGTGAGCTTCATCGCCACCCTGCCCGAGGCGAAGCGCGCCAACGTGCTCGAGGATGTGAGAGCGGTGGTCGCCGAGGATCCGGAGGCGTGGGTGGAGGACCAGCTGGCGATGCCCTACATCACGAATGTCGCGTGGTGCCACGCCCGGGCGAGCGCTATCGCGTCACAGCCGCGGCCCGACCTGTCTGCGCCCCGTCCAGGGTAGTCGCCGCAGCTCGAGCGCCCCGCGACGGAAGGCTGAGCGCGAGCAGGGCTGCGGCGAGTCCCCCCGCGGCGGGCAGGCAGAACCCGGCGTGGAACGCGGCAAGACCCGGGTGTACGCCGAGCAGGGCGACGAGGATCGCCACCCCGAGGGCGAGCCCGATCTGGCGTGACATGTTCAGCACCCCGGATCCGGTGGCGAAGCGGTTCGGGGGGAGCACGCCTGACGCGACGCCGTACAAGGTTGCCTGCATCAGCGCGACGCCGGTGCCTGCGAGGATCATTCCGGGGAGGAACTCGGCCGCGTAGTCCGCTCGGGCGCCGGTTCGCCACCGCCACCACACGGCTCCGACGGCGAACGTTACCCCGCCGAGGACCGCCACCGGGCGGGCGCCGAAGCGCCCGACGAGATTTTTCACTCGGGACGAGATCAGCGCCACGCACAGTGGGCCGGGGGCGATGCCCAGGCCCGCCACGATCGTGCTCACGTGCCAGACCCCGGTGAGGAAGAGCACGGATTCGAGCAGCATCGCCCCGAAGCCGACATAGAAGACGAGCATCGCCGCGTTGGCCACGGCGAACGGCCGCAGGCGCAGTAGCGAGAGCTCGACCACGGGAGCGGGATGGTGCCCACAGCGCCAGAGGAACGCGGCGATGAGCGCGAACGCCGCGAGGATCCCGAGCACGAACGCGGCGCTGCCCCAACCCCATCGTGCGCCCTCGACGATGCACAGCACGACTCCGCCGATGCCTCCGACGAGGAGCACGATCCCGGCCACGTCGGGTCGGCCCCCGGCGTCCGGGTGGCGGACCTCGGGCACCACTCGCCGACTGGCGAGGATCGCCACGAGTGCGAGCGGGAGATTGACGACGAAGATCAGCCGCCAGTCGATCCCCACGAGCAGCCCGCCGAGCGGTGGCCCGCTGGCCGCCGCGACCGCGCCTGCCGAGGCCCATGCGCCGACTGCGCCGGCGCGGGCGGCCGGCGGGAACGCGTGGAGCATCAGCCCGAGCGAGGTGGGCAGCACGAGCGCGGCCCCGATTGCCTGCATGACGCGCGCGGCGACGAGGACGCCCACGCTCGGCGCCGCCGCGCACCCTGCGGAGCCGAGCGCGAACACGGCCAGCCCGAGCTCGAACACGCGCCTGCGCCCCACCAGGTCGCCCAGGCGCCCGGCGGGAACGAGACAGGCGGCGAAGACGATTGCGTACGCGTCGAGCACCCACGAGAGCGTCGATGCCGAGACTCCGGGAAAGCTGCGGCCGATCGCCGGGAACGCGATGTTGACGATGAACAGGTC
>PMOY01000325.1 GCA_003165655.1 Solirubrobacterales bacterium | reverse complement strand
GACTTGCCGTTGGTCGTGGGTAGGCTCCCAACGACAACGTAACCGCCGGGAAGGACGTTCAGAGCGGTCGTCAGTCCAACACCTCCGGGGCAGCTGCCTGGCAACGCGCTCGCGCTGAGGGTCGAAAACAGCGATTGCTTGCCGGTTGGGTTGATCTCGACGATCGTGGTCCCGGTCCCCTGGTTGTTGGCCTTGTCNNTGAAGTTGCTGATCAGCAGGTCGCCGGCGTGGAGCTTGCCGGTCGTGGTTGACAGTTGAACGATTCCGTACGGGTTGACATCGCCGCTCACGGGCACCGTGGACGCCACGGTCGATACTTTCGTCAGCGGGCCGATGAACGCGGCCGGGGTGGCCGGCGCGACGGGGGTGCTCGTGGTGGGCGTACTTGTCGCAGCCGAGCTGGACTTGGTGCTGCTGCTCGAGCTGCCGCATCCGGATAGCGCGAGCGCGGCCAGCGGGACTGCCAGGATCAGTTTCTTCCTACACACTGGATTCGTCCTCTCTTTTGGCGAGCCGGGGGCACGAGCTCGCGGCGTCGATGGAGCAGGGTCGTCTACCCCGCTAGGTGCGATGACGCCGAAACCGTCGCGTTCCTTCCCGACCCGATCGCAGGCCTCCGCGGGGCCTGCGATCGGGTGTGATCAGGAGACCACGAGCGTTCCCTGCATGCCGGCCATCCGATGGCCAGGAACCGAGCAGTAGTAGGTGTAGGTTCCCGCTTTGAGGGTGAGCGAGAGGGTCTTTGTCCCGCCCTTGAACGTCGGCGTGGCTCCCAGCACCGCCCCGCTTGCCGTCGCCAGCGTGAAGTTGTGGTCCAACGGTGATGAGTTGGTGAAATCGATCGTGACCTTGCCCGCCTTCGCGCGGAGCGAGTTGGTCGTGAACATGAGCATTCCGCTCGAATTCGCTGCGATCGAAACCGTGCTCCCGCCTGAGGCTGCGGGGGCGGAGGCGGGGGTGGATGACGCTGGCGGGGGAGTGCTGGTCGATGTGCTGCTCGAGCTGCTGCCACATCCGGCAGCGACGAGTGCGATGACTGCTGTTGCCGCCAACAGTTGAATCCTGCGCATGTGAGTAACTCCTTCTTCGGACGAGATCGTGTGCCCTGCATGACGGCGGGAGGTGCCAGTTCCTTCCCGACAGGAGCCAAGGTCGCTCCGACTCGGAAAGAGTCGCCGCCCTCGGTAAGAGTCGCTGCCCTACGCCGGTAGGCTCCGCCGCGCCCCACACGGCAACCCGTTCAGGGTTCCGTATGCACGACCACGTCGGCGATCTGGGGCAGCTGCTGACGCAGCGCTTCCTCGAGTTCGCTCGCCTGCTGGTGGGCGTCGGCGAGCGACGCGCCTGCGGAGACTGAGACGTCAAGGAAGACGACGATGCCTCGCTCTGTCGGGAGGATACGCACGTCGAGGGCGTCCTTGCCGGTCTCGTTGTGTACGAGCGCACGGATCCTGTCGGCAGTTCGACTGTCGTCTCCGGCCTCGGTCGGGTCGGGGGCGATCGGCCGCTCCAGCGGTTCGAGATGAGTCCGAACATCCGCAACGGACGACAGGTCGCCGATCGCGGCCTCGATTCGCTCGGCGATCGCGTGGGCCTCGGCAAGGGAACTGTCGGCGAGGAATTTCAGATGCAGCGACACGCTGACCCGACCGCTGTGCTCGAAGATCGTGATGTCATGCGCCTCGAGTACCAGTGGCTCGCTCAGCGCGATTGCGAGCACACGATCACGGAGGTCGAGACCGCGTCGCCGTGGTTCGACGTGGACAACGACGTCGCTGTTGGGCAGCGCTTCGCCGACGGCTCGCTCCACCTCATCGGCCGCGGCGTGGCCCGCTATCACGGCGCGGCCGGGCGGGACGGACACGACCACGTCAGCGAAGTAGCGCCCGGCGGACTCCCGCAGGCGCAGCCGGTGCAGCTCGATCTGCGGTGAGAGTGCGGCGATCGCCTCGCGTGCGCTTTCCTCAGCGGCGGCCGGAGCCGTATCCATGAGAACCCGAGCGTTTTCGGAGATCAGCCGGGCCGCGGCCGCGAAGAGGATGATTGCCACGATCATGGCGGCGATCGCGTCACCATCCGGGAAGCCCTCGCGGTCCGCGATCAGTCCTGCGAGAACCGCGAACGCTCCGGCCGTATCGCTGGCGAAGTGAAACGCGTTTGAGCGCAGCGCGGCGGACTGATACCTGCGGGCTGACCGAAGCGAGACAAACACTCGGCCGAGATCGACTGCGATTGCCACCAGGATCACCGCGAAGACGTACCAGCGGGCGGCGAGCGGACTGCTCCCACTTGCGACCCGAACGATCGCCTCGACGACAACGATCGCGCCTCCGGCGAGCAGGATCGTCGCCTCGGCGAGCGCCGAGAGGTTCTCGGCGCGGCGGTGACCATACGGGTGATCGGAGTCTGCCGGGCGCGCGCCGAGCCGGACGGCGAAGAACGTGACGATCGCCGCGACCACGTCGCCGCTCGAGTCGACCCCAGAGGACACCAGACCGAGACTGCCGCTCACGAGGCCAGTCCCCAGCGTCAGCGCCATCAACAGCGCCGCGGCGAAGATCGACTCGATGGCCGTGCGCCGCTCGGCGGCACCGTCCACCGACCCCGCGGGCGCGAGAGGTGCCGTCAGGGGAACATTCTGGCGCGGTCCGGGCATTTCGAAGAGGTTAGGCGGGGAGGGTCGCGCCCGCCACGAGCTGCTGCAGGCGCTCTGGCGAGTCTCCAATCTGATGTCTCGTTTCCATAGCGCGCAACGGTGGCGCGAGAGCAGGCGGGCTGGGCGCTGGTGAGTCGTGGCTGGTGCCAGCGGCAGTTTGCTAGGCCTGCTGTCGGTCGGCGACTTGCCGGCCTCTGCGCACGCCAACCCGGTCGCACGCACCTGGGCCCGGAACTCAGGACTCTCGACACGAATCATCATCTTGACATCGCACAACTCGGGCGTGCCAGCCCGCCACACCAGCAAGTTCGCAACGGCGCTCGCCGACCGGCCATCCTTCACGTAGCGCAACCGGAGCGGCTGGTCACAGACCCAGTCGACCTCCCGGTCGAAGTCCATCGACAACATCCAGTCGCCCAGCGCGCACGTGGACGCGCGGACGTTGAAGATCTCGGAATGCGGCAACACGGTGTCGCCGGATTTCCCGATCCGACGCTCTCAGTGCCGTCTAACCCAGCCGGCTACAGCATCTTGGACGACCGCGGCGGCGTCGTGCCCGCTGTCCCAAACATGATCAACCCAGGGTCACCGGTGTTCAAAGAGGCCGCGGCTGAGCACGTACGGCTGCTACGCGCGGTCCGGCCCCACGGTCACATATACGCGGGGCGAGCTCGCCGGGGCGAACGGGTAGTCGGCCTCGCTGAGCGTCGAGATCGAAAACCAGTACCGCACGACGCCGTTGCCTGGCGCGAACTTCCACGTGGTCTGGAAGCGCCCATCGCGCTGGATGTTGGGGATCCCGACCGTCTCCTGCACGCCTGCCACGCCGATCCGCAGCCGCAGCAGCTTGCCGGTGGGGATGTAGCCGCCGCGGACCCGTCCCGCGATGTGGATCGTGCCACCCCATGCGGTGCGCCGCGGGCGGATGCTCAACTTGACCTTCGCCGACACGATCAGCTGTATCTGCCCCGAGGTCGCCGGCTCCACAGTCGCTGTGCCGCCATAGACGGCTTGAACGAGTCTCGAGGGCCCAGCCCGGAGCTGGGCGCTCCACGTGCCGTCGCTGCTGGTCGTGACGACCGCGGTCACTCGCCACGCGTCCTGCCCGTCGTCCGCGGCGGTCATGATCTGGACTTGCTGCCCTGCGAGCGCGGCGCCGCTCGAGGTGCCAAGCCATCCGGACACAGCCGAGCCGTTCCCATACCGGGCGTGCCAGGTGCTCTGCTGAACCGTGTGCGGCAACAACACGACCCGCTGCTTGCGGCAGTGGCCGGCGTGGCAGATCTGCTTGATCGCCACCCGCGGGTCGCAGCGCACCACCTTGCGCACGACCGTCCTCGCTGGCCGCCTGACCCGCACGAGCTTGCCGTGGCGGCGGACCGTGACCCAGTGGGCGGGCGCCCGCTCACGCTCGCGCGCTCTGCCGCATTTCAGGGTGTCAGCGATCCGGGAGAACGACACCGCGCTCTCTGACGGCTGGCGGATGCTCAACGTCCAGTTCGCCGGCGCGGACCAATTCGCTTGCCCGCTCGCGTTGTACGAGTTGTTCTCAGATTCGCACTGCACATGGTGGACCCCAATCCCCGAAACCGGGATTTGCTCGCTCGAGCCCGCATACCATTGCGCCGGCGCGTTATCCAGCGAGCAGCTGATCCCCTGAACGCCCGAGGGTCCGGCGGTCGCCGCCGCCGTGACGTACTGCATCCCGGCGGCAGACGAGGCGTCAGTGGGCCCTGAGAGAGTGATCGTCGGCTGCTCGGAGTCGACGTGAATCGTCTCGGCAGGCGATGATGTGTTCCCCGCGGCACTCGTCGCTGCGAGAACGAGTTGCTGGGTTCCCGTGCCGCTCAGCGCGACCGTCAGTGACCACGGCTGACCGTTCGGGCACTGCTGCCACTCGGTGTGGTCCGGCGCGCAGCTCGGCGGTGCCGGGACACCGATAGCTTGCCCGTTCTCTGAGGCGGACATCGAATAGATCCCCGACGGCGCACTCGCCGCAAACGAAATCGGCCAACCACCACCACGCACCCACTCGGTCGGGCCCTTGTAGAAGAGGTTGTTCGATCCGATCGCAGTGATCGCGGGGCTGATCGTCTCCTGAACGTCGAGCTGGATGTCGGGTACGACGAAGCCTGCCCCGTCCGCAGGGCAGGCGGTTCCCGACGGGCTGCACTCCAGATCGAACCCGAACTCCGCCGCGCTCAGCCCACTGATGCTGTATGACGTCGAGGCATTGTCGACGCGCTGAGGGGTGCCACCCGTCCAGTAGAAGTCCGCTATGTAGCCAGTGCCGACGGTCGTCGGCGATAGGTACATGCTTGGAACGCTCGCGCTGACGATCTCAAGGCCTGCTGGTGCGCTCGCGACAAACCCCGACGATTTGCCCGGCGGTATCTTGTTCTTGGTGTCATTGTTGACCTGGAGGCTTTCCTGAGCTTGGCCGCAGTCATTACCGGCAACGATGCCGGGGGTCTCATAGCCAGTGAAGACGTTGTCGACTCCGCCAGCGTCTTGAAGACCGCAGGAGTAAACGGGCTCGTTAGCTCGTGCCGCGGCGACCAACCCAAGGGATCCTGGCGCCCACGTCTCGAGCACCGATGCCGCCAGTAAAAGCAGCGAGAATGCGAGCACGCAGAAGAACAGCATCTTCGCGCTTGCGAAGGAGACGCGAGTACGGACATAGCCTTGATACATCGCAAGTCCAACTATGGGCAGATCTCAGCAACGACAACCGGGAGCGGCCCAGGTTGGCTTGTCCCGGCCGGCGACATGAACACCTCCAGGTCCTCTTTTCCGGCAATTGAGGTGCTCGAGAACGTGTTTACGTACCCGTTGAGCCTAAACGGGGGATTCGTCACGTTAGCGAGCGCGAAACACTTACTCGAAAGCTGACCGCGAAAGACGATCGTGCCGTTACCGGTAGACCATTCATTGGTGTGCGCCGGTTCGCTGGAACTGATGATCTGCCCGCCCTGGTCGATCCGCGCCCAGAACGCCACATACCCCGCGATCGACCGCCCGTCGAGCTTCGCGGAAGTGATCGAGCCCTTCGCGAGCTTCCCGGCGGTGACGGCGCCATTACGGAGCTGTCGGGTGCCGACGCTGTTACGCGGGATGGTGATCGCTGCGTAGCTGGTGCCGCCGAGCGCGACGAAGAGCGCGAGGTACGCGATCAGATTCGCGCGGATATGGCCGATAACTGTTTTCATCCTCCCCTACCTCCCTGTTCTCGTGGCTACCCGCTCGGGGTCGTTCCCGCGCCGATGAGCGATATGGGACCGGAGGGTCCTGTGGGTTTGCTAGGCGCGGGCGAGCTCCGACTCGTGCTTGCGGACTGTGCATACGTCGGCGTAACGGCCTGCTTTGCTGTAGAGGCGTCGCTTGCCGACGAAGAAGCTGGGTAGAAATGCGTTCCGGTTGATCGCGCCGCGACGGCGTGCTTCTTGGCCGAACTCGTCGTGGTCGCACGCCCTCGACGCCGGGCCGGCGACCGTGTGTGAACCGGCGCCGCGATCGCGGGGGCGTGTGCGGCGTGATGGCTCACCTCGCTTCGGTTGACGCTGCGCGACGCTGATGCTGACCGGCGGCTCGAAGCCGATCGCACAGCGGGGGCGCCGCCGAGGGCCGAGAACGCGATGAACGCGACCAGGACGACAAGGCTTCCCGCGAGCGCCACGACGGCAAGGGCAGGCGCCCGGTGAACGAACGCCAATAGCTCTCGTGGCACATGCGCGCGTCGCCCCCGCGGTGTAGAGCCTCCGCTGGGCCCTTGCGGGCCTGACGTACGTTGGTTCTCGCGCTCAGCGGCGGTACCCTCGCGACCGGGCGCCGGGACCGGGGCCTCGAGTGCGTCTTGCACGTATGCGGCCTCCTCGCTCCAGAAGTCCGACGCAGCCCACGGTGCACCCCGGGGTTTCGAGCCCGCGCGGCCATGAAGGTCGCTCCCGCTCGGCTCCCGCCCGCTCGGCTCCGGCCCGCTCGGCTCCCGCCCGATCGGCACGAGCTCCTCGTCGGTCTCGAGCCACTGGCGTGGACGCATGTGCACCACGTTGCTCGCCCGCGTCGAGCCGGTCCTGCCTCCGGTTCGTTGATCCTTCCCTGCCAAAGTGGTCGCCTCCGGTCGGTGCGCTACTATAGCGCTACTTCGTCTTATTTGGACTCAATTGGAGGCACGAAGGTTGAATCGTGACCAAGCTGACGAGTACTACCTGACGGTGGCGGAGGTCGCCGAGATGTTGCGGCTCAACCAGCAGACCGTCCGCAACTGGATCGACCAGGGCTCTCTACCGGCGCTACGGGTGGGGCGCCGTGTGCGGATCAAGCGGTCCGACCTTGATCGGGTGCTCGCCGAGGGCTACAGCGCTGGATCGCACGGCGACGGTTCCGACGCGGGGCCGAGCGCGGAGGACTTCTGGGGAGGTGAGCCGGTTGGCCACGCAGAGCCGGCCGCAGTCGCCGAACCGGCCGCGCGTTCCACGTCAGCAAATCCGGCCCCGTGACTCGAGCCAGCGGCACGGGCAGACGGACCTAACGCCCGAGGACTCATCACACAATGAGTTTCGGCGACGATCTCGACCAAGAGCGTGCGCGTGTCATGCGCGCCGTTCGCGACGCGAGCGCGGGCTGGGCGCAGGCCATGCGTGCGCACAAGCTCGCGCCACCGGACGCCGGGTTCGCTGAGCGTCTGCGTGGCCTTGCCGAAGCGGCCGTGCGCGAGCAGGTTACGTGGGAGCACGCGCACGCCGCAGGTCTACTGTGGCGCCCGGTACCGGGCGCCGAGACTGCCGAGCCGCCGTACGAGCTTCTTCCGGGGACCGGTCGGCGCGGACCCGAGGAGCTGTGGGAGCGGTTCGATGCTGCGGTCGCGGAGCTCAATCGGGCGATCACCGGCTCGAGCGCCGAGAACGTCGCGGCTGCCTTCGGTGGCCTGGCCGACGTCGCGGCCGAGCTCGCAGGGGCCGTTGCCCGCGAGGACGAGGACGCCGCCCGCGCAGCGGACCGCGTGCGCCGCCGTGGCGCCGCGTGAGGCCGGACCTGCTCGGCGTTCTGCGACCAGCCAGAGCCGGTACGCGGCGCGCTTCTGTCAGTGGGCGAACGCCTGTCTGATCTCCGGCGCCTGACCGGGCAACGGGCTTTCCAGCGACTCGAGGTAATCAGTCTGCTGGCGCAGATCGGTCAGCAGCATGTCCGCCATGTCGAGGCTCATCCCGGCGCGTACGACGATCCGCAGCACCGAGAGATCCTGCAGGTTCTTCGGGAACGAGTAGGCGGGAACGAGCCAGCCATGCTGGCGCAGCCGATCGGACACATCGAACACCGTGTAGTTCTTCACACTGTCCCTCAGCGTAAAGGCGAATACGGGAAGCTCGGATCCGTCGCTCAGCAGCTGATACGGCCCCATCTTTGCGATGTTCGCGGAGAGATGCATGGCGACCTCCTGGCAGCGGTGCATCACCCTCTTGTATCCGTCGAGCCCGAGGCTCGCGAACATGAAGTACTGCGCGATGACCTCGCTGCCGGGACGCGAGAAGTTGAGCGCGAACGTCGGCATGTGCCCGCCGAGGTAGTTCACGTCGAAGACCAGCTCTCGGGGCAATGCCGCTTGATCGCGCCAGATCGCCCAGCCGACGCCCGGGTAGACGAGGCCGTACTTGTGTCCTGAGGCGTTGATCGACTGCACACGCGGAATTCGAAAGTCCCACTCGAGATCGGGCTGGATGAACGGCGCGACGAACCCGCCGGAAGCACCGTCCACGTGGATCGGCACGTCGAAGCCACGGTCCTGCTCCAGATCGTCGAGTGCATCGGCGATCTCGGCGACGGGTTCGTAGCTGCCGTCGAACGTCGAGCCGAGGATCGCGACGACGCCGATCGTGTTCTCATCGCATTGTCCGACGGCCTCCGGCGCGTTCATGTGGTAACGGTCTGCCTCCAGCGGGACCTGGCGTGGCTCGACTTCCCAGTAGCGGCAGAACTTCTCCCAGCACACCTGGGTGTTCGCGCCCATGACCAGGTTTGGCTTATCGGTCGGCTTGCCCGCGGCCCGCGTCCGCTCACGCCAGCGCCACTTGAGCGCCATGCCGCCGAGCATCGCCGCCTCGCTCGAACCGGTGGTCGAGCATCCGGTCGCGTCTGCACTCTCGGGCGAGTTCCACAGCTTGGCGAGGATTCGCACGCATCGCGCCTCGATCTCTGCCGTCTGCGGGTACTCGTCCTT
>PMOY01000259.1 GCA_003165655.1 Solirubrobacterales bacterium | reverse complement strand
GGCCATATAGCGGTATGTCTGGGCGTCGATGATGTGGTCCCCTGCGCGGGTGGCTCCGGTGAAGACCAGCAGAAGGTTGGACTCCAGCTCCAACAACGTCGCTACGCGGATGCGCAGCGGGTTGACGATCACACGATCGCCGTGGAACTCGATGAAGTTAAACCCACCGAACGTCGCTGAGTACTGGTCCTGCGTTCCGCCCTTGAGCCCGAGATCCACACGCTCGACCTGCCAGGCGAACTCGGCGAGCTCGTAGTCGTCGAGCGTAAGCCTGTGATAGTCGCGTAGCAGCCCGATGAGGCTGACCATCAGGGCTGAGGAAGCGCCCAGGCCAGACCCTGGCGGAGCGGCGGTGTGGAGAAAGAGATCGATGCCGCGCGGCTCCTCGAGTTGCGCGACCCGTCGGATCGCCGCCTTGACGAGATCGAGCTTCCCGTCGTAGTCGACGGCTTCCTCGGCGCCGTACTCCAAAGCCATACCGAGATCCAGCGATTCGACGCGAATTCGTCCGTCAGCACGCGGTCGCAGCGTGCCATGGGCGAAGCGGTTGATCGTGGCGCTCAGCACGAGACCGCCCTCGCGCTCAGGAAATGGGGCCACGTCGGTGCCTCCACCGGCGAAGCTCACGCGTAGCGGGGCCTTTGCACGAAACAGCGGTCGGGCCGCCGCGCTACGTTGCGCGCGCGCGCGCGCGGCTCACAACACTCTTGGCGGTCGCAGACTCCATAGCGCCCCTCGTAGGGTAGCGTGAGCCCGGGTACGCCTTGGATGTCCTCTGCCAATCGATACAGTTCGTGATCGGACTGCCGGTACCCCCGCCCAGTGGAAGATTGCCTAGCCTGCCCGCCCGTGCACACGCTCATCACCCGCGCCGGCGGTTTCATCGGATCCCTTCTGACCCAGGCGTGTCTGGAGCGTGGATCGTAGCCGCTGATCCTCTGGCCACCTACTCCTCCTCGGGCCGGGTTCGAGCTCGCGCGGCATGAGCAACGTCGAGACGCCGCGCGAAAGGTCGGGCGTCCTGTTCATTGCGCCCACGCTGGGCGCGGGTGGGGCCGAACGGCATTGGGCCGGCCTGGTTCCCGCGTTGGCCCAGAGGGGCTTTGCCCCGCGTGTGGTGACACTTCAGGGAGGCGGCACGTTCGCCGAAGAACTCATGGCCGCTGGCGTCCCCGTCACGGTCCTCGGGCGTGGGAACCAAGACGCGCGCGCCGTCGTTCAGGGCCTTGTCCTGGAGCTGCGCCGCCGCCCCCGGCTAGTGGTGACCATGGGTACCACCGCAGATCTGGCAGGAGCGGTGGGTGCGAAGCTCATCGGCGCGCGCCACATCATGAACTGGCACAAGCAAGCGGGCAAGCCGCTCGGACCTCGCCGCAAAGCCGTCGTCCGGGTCTGTGCTTGGCTCGGATCGTCAGTGATCGCTGTGTCAGCCTCGCAGGAACCCCACCTTCGTGAGCTGGGCTTTTCGGCACATCGCATCACGGTCATCGACAACGGAACTGTCGAGCCCCAGCCGCAGCGTCCTCCGGCGGCGACCCGCGCACTGCTCGGGATTCCTGCCGGTCACCAAGTGGTCTTGGGCGTCGGCCGACTCTCCTCGGAGAAATGCTTCACGAGATTCATCGACGCCGTCGGCAACCTCCATGCCCGTGGCATACCCCTCGTCGGCATCATTGCCGGCGACGGGCCCGATAGAGCCGAGCTCCAGCGGCAGATCAACCGACGTGGTGGTGGCGTCGTGCTGCTCGGGCTGCGCAGGGATACGGCGGACCTCTATGCAGCCGCTGACGTGCTGTGCATGACCAGCGAGTTCGAAGCGCTCCCGATGGCCATTCTGGAAGCATTTGCTGGCCGCTTGCCCGTGGTTGCGCCAGCCATCGGCGGAATTCCGGACGTCGTGGTCGACGGGGTGAATGGTGTCTTGGTGCGTGAGCAGTCTGCGTCAGCTTATGCGGACGCGCTCTTCTCGGTCATCCGTCATCCGAACCCTGCCGAGATGCGTGACGCAGCCCGAGCTTCATATGTCTCGCGCTTTACACACGAAGTGATGGTGCAACGATACGCGCACGAGCTAGAGGAGACACTTGCCGCAATTGCGCGTGCTCCTTGTCTGTGACTGGTTCCTAAAGGATACCGCACACCTTGCGCCGGAACTCAAGAAGCTTGGAGCCGAGGTAGCGCTCCTGTGCACGCGGCGCGCCGAAGAGTTTGCCGACTTTGACGAACGCGCCAGAGCTCTTGATCCAGTCCGTGCCGCCGACATCCCGGTTATCGAGCTCGACCCGAGCATGCGCAAACTAGCCCCCCAACTCCAGGCATTGATGAGCTCCCGCCGCGTTGCGCGATGGCGGCCCGACGTGGTGTTCGCGCATGACAATCGGGATCCGCGTCTGCTTCTGATGACGCGGGCCTGGCCCACCGTGATCAACGTGCACGATCCTGTTCCACACCCAGGAGAGAAAGCGCCGACGTGGTATCGGCGACCTGTGAGCGCGGCCTGGACGCGCCGAGCCACGGTGGTGACGGTGCACGGCGAGGCATTGAAAGAAGAGCTGCTTCGGCGAATGCCGGCCATGCGCGTGGCAACAGTGCCGTTGGGAATCGTGCCGCATGCGGAACCGAACCCTCTACCGCTGTCGCCCGCGGTACTGTTCTTTGGGCGGCTGCATGAATACAAGGGGATCGACATCCTGCTTGCGGCCATGCCACTCGTATGGAAAGCGCGACCGGATGTCCGGTTGATCATCGCGGGTGGCGGACCGCTCGAGTCGCTGATCCCGACAGATCCCCGCGTAACGGCACGGCTGGGCTATATTCCGGAAGCAGACATTGACGGCGTGTTCTCACAGGCGACGCTCTTAGTGCTCCCGTATCGCCAGGCGAGTCAAAGCGGGCCCGGTGGCCGGGCTTTAGAGCGTGGCATTCCCGTGATCGCCACCTCGGTCGGGGCCCTGCCAGAGTTGGTGAGAGACCCAGAGGCCCTCGTTCCGCCGAATGACCCCAACGCCCTTGCCCGAGCCATCATCGGCAAGCTCGATCATGACGACAGAACGAGGCAGAACCTGCTCGATGACGCGGAACGAAGGATGAGCTGGCGGGCGTCAGCCGCCAGGCTACTTGACATCTTCGCGGCTGAAAGCAACCGTCAGACGTGATGCGGCTCACACCGGTCTCGTTCGTCCAGGGTATTGACCCATTAACACCCGGTAGTCTCACCCGGATGAGGGCCGCGGCCCGTTGCGCGTATATCCACGCTCTCTACGCCGCACTGGATGCTGAGACGCGGCACCGGAGTCCATCGTGCTGAGCGTCATTATTGTGCTACACAACTCTGCCGACAGCGTCGCTACGGCTATCGCGTCGGTGCCACCGCCCGCCGAGCTCGTCGTCGTAGACAACGCCTCGACGGATGACGGAGCTAACGTGGTGCTCTCAGCTCGAGTTGATGCGCGGCTGGTTATGTGTGAACGCAATCGTGGCTTTGGCGCGGGCTGCAACGCGGGAGCTGCAGCCGCACACGGTGATCGGCTACTGTTTCTGAATCCGGACGCGGCTCTTCTGCCCGGAGCGGCCGAGGCGATGCTCGAGGCGATCGACCGCGAGCCCAGTGCAATCGTCGGACCGGCGTACGTCACTGCTGATGGCGCCATCTTGGGCAACTGTCGCCGGCGGTCTCGGCCCCTGCAGGATGTGCTCGAACTCCTTCCGGCGGCCCAACGATGGATGCCAAATGAGATCCGGCGCGACGTTCCCTTGAGCGACCCCCTTTACACTCTGGGAGGGCCGGTAGCTTACGTGCAAGGAGCCTGCTTCGCAGTCACCCACGACACGTTTTCTCGAGCAGGCGGATTCGACGAGGACTTTTTTCTCTACGCGGAAGAGGAAACACTGGCAGATAGGGTGCGTGCGCTCGGCGGACGCTCGTTGTTCGTTCCTGAAAGTGGCGTTTGGCACGCGGGCGGCACCTCGACGATGAAGGTGGCTCCGCTTGCGGTGCACCACCTCTACCGCAGTCGGGTCCTGTTCTACGCGAAGCGCGACGGCAAGCTTGCAGCCGCCCTCACGGCACTCGCAATAGGCATGGCGGCTGCCACCAAGGCAGCTGTGGTCGCTGTGCGCCCTGGAAACGAAGGCGCAAATCTGGGATACGGTCTCCACTGGCTGTGCTCAGTTGGGTCTGGCTTGGCGGCTGGGCTTCGCGCCACAGCGCGTCTGTAAGCGGAGAACTGCCGCGGAGGAATCGGTCCGACACCTCCGCCACCCGTCTCCTTCGCAACCGCGACGTGCAAGCGATCTGATGCTTGATCACCTGGTCGCAAGCTCGAGTAGCGCCGAACACACTCGCACAGTGGTCCTGCATCCCACGGGCGATCCGCGAGCGCTGACGAGAGCAAGGTGACGATGAACGGCATCCCTTCGATGATGTAACGCTTGAAAAGCCTCCTCGGCTCTTGCATCAGACGGTGAAGCCACTCGAGCCCGGCGCTCTGCATCCAGCGCGGAGCGCGGTGGATGTCCCCGCAAATGAAGCTGAAGCTGATTCCGAGCCCGAGAAACCAGGTCGCGCTGATGTGCTCGCGGAGAACGCCGACGAGCACGGAGGCTTTTGGAAAAGGGAGCCCGATGAACACGATGTCGGGCCCCGCCTGCTCGAGCACGGCTCGAATCCTCTCGAGTTCTTCAGCGGGTTCCGGAGATCGGAGATCAGGGCAGCAGGTCCCCGCGATTTCGAGGCCGGCGAACATCTTGCACAGGGCCTCGCCGGCACGGTCCGCCGTACCGGGAGATCCACCGAGCAGGAACACCGATCTCCGCCGCTGCGCGGCCGCCTCCGACAGGGTCAGGATCAGGTCCGAACCGGCCACCCGGTCAGGGAGCGGAGTGCCTCGGAGCCTGCTCGCCCATAGCAGCGGCATGCCGTCAGCGACCCGAACATCCGCTGTCAGCGCCAAGCTGCGAAGCGTGTCATCGCGAGTGATTCCGCGCAGGTTGTCCAGATTCGCCGTCATGATGTATCCGCCATTACCGCTATCAAGGTCACCGAACACCCGCTCGACG
>PMOY01000286.1 GCA_003165655.1 Solirubrobacterales bacterium | reverse complement strand
CGAAGTGAACTGCCGACCGCTCGAGGATCGTCCGCTGGCGCTCTCGATGCTCCGGCCATCCGAACACCGACGGTGCCGGCATCCAGGCGAACGAGACGCGCAGATTCCGGTCGTGCATCACGGTGAACGCTTCCTCCTTCCATCGGCTCTCGACGTTCGTCACCAGGTCGCCGTACGGACGCACGAGCGAGAAACTCGCGTTGAACGTGTCCCCGCCAACGGTGTCGTGAACCACGTCGGCGCCGTCCATCCCCGTCCAGGAACGCAGCTTCTCCCCGACATCCTCTCGCCGATAGTCGATGCATAGCTCGGCGCCGAGCGCCGACGCAAGCTCGGCCTTCGGACCCGGCGTGACCGTCGTCGCGACCCGCGCTCCGGCCAATCGCGCGATCTGCACCGCCATGTGCCCGACACCACCAGCGCCGGCTTGCACGAGCACGCGTTGATCCGTGCTGACGCGGGCGCGGCCGCGCAGGGCTTCCCACGCGGTGATCGTGACGAGCGGCGACGCCGCGCTCTCGACGAACGAGAGCCGCTTCGGCTTGTGCGCCAGGTAGCGCTCGTCGAGGACCTTCATCTCCTGGTACGTACCGGGCGTAGGCCCAAAGCCGCCGTCACAGAAGTAGACTTCGTCGTCGGGCCGCNNAGCTTGTAGTCGACCGGGTTGATCCCGGCTGCCCGTAGGCGAACCCGAACATCGTGCTCTGAAGCGATCTCGGGTTCAGGCACCTCCGCGAGCTCGAGGACCTCAGGGCCACCAACAGCCGTCATCAGCACCGCACGCATACGCCCGCACGCATCTCCCGGAGAACGCTTCAGACCTGCATACCGTCGCAGCCGCCGCCCGCCGAGTCAACGCCCGGGCGGAGGGTCGGCGGCCGGGTGGGGATCAAGCCGGCGAGCAGTATCGTCGCGATCCTTCGCAGGCGGGGGGTGAGTTCGACGCACGCGCGGGCGAGCTGGGGGTCGCTGGCGTAGAGCTCGGCAAGTGCCGCTGGCGGGTTGGCGATCTGCCACAGAGTTCCGGTCAAGGTGGCGATCGTGGACACGAGCTCGCGGCATTCGTCGACGTCCAGCTCGGGCAGAGCCTCGTGGACCGCGCCGGCCGCTCGCTCGATCGCACCCAGCGAAGTCCGCTTATACCGGCGGACGGCCTCGGGCGAGACATTGCGCTCGAGGTTCAGAGCGGTATGCGCGATCAGGTCACAGAGCAGGGGCCGCTCGGCGAAGCTCCGCGCCAGCGCGTCGGCGACGAGGTCGGCTGTCGCGACCGAGGCGGCGTCGAGCTCGGTGTGGAGCCCGTCCCCCCATTCCCGCCACGATTGAGCCGTCAGCTCGAGGAAGATCTGNNGTCTCGAAGTAGCGCAGCAGCGCGGACTTGTGGATGCCGACCTGGGCAGCGATATCGCTCAGGCGCACGCTGCGGACGCCGTCCCGACGGGCCAGCTGCCGCGCGGCGTCGAGGATCGCGTCGCGCCGTTGCTGCTTTTGCTCGGGCCGACGGGCGCGCTGGAAGGTCGCAGCGGTGGTACTCACAGACCTTCATGGTATAGCGCTACGGCGTTGCACTAATAACACAACGGCGTTGTGTTATCTTGGTCTCTCTGCTCATGCCGATGGAACGAGGGATATCCATGTCCAAGGTCTTTCTTCTCACGGGAAGTAGCCGCGGTCTCGGGCGCCAGATCGCCGAGGCGACACTGGCCGCCGGCCATCGTCTGATCGCCACCGCCCGCCGGCCGGAGTCCCTCAGCGACCTCAGAGATCAGTACGGGGCTCAGATCCTCGCCGTCGCACTCGACGTCGCCGACCCGACCGCTGCCCAGGATGGCGTTGCCGCCGGCGTCGATGAGTTCGGACGCCTTGACGTTGTCGTCAACAACGCGGGCCACGCCGAACTGGCCTCGGTCGAGGACATGACTCTCGAGGCCTTCCGCGACCAGCTCGACACCAACCTGTTCGGGGTCGTGAACGTCACCAAGGCAGCACTGCCGATCCTTCGCCGGCAGGGCGCCGGCCACGTCATCCAGATCTCGTCCATCGGCGGACGCCTCGCCACTGCCGGACTGTCGGCCTACCAGGCGGCCAAATGGGCGGTCGGCGGCTTCTCTGAGGTGCTCGCCAAGGAGGTCGAGCCTCTGGGCATCAAGGTCACGGTCCTCGAGCCGGGCGGAATGCAGACCGACTGGGCCGGAGCGTCCATGCGCGTCCCGCCGATTAGCCCGCCCTATCAGGCCACCGTCGGCGACATGGCCCGCTTGCACAACACGAGCACGATCGCGCTCGGCGACCCGGCCAAGGTGGCCCAGGTCGTCCTCACGCTCGCCGCCATGGACCGGCCGCCGCTGCGACTCATCCTCGGCAGCGAGGCCTACGCATACGCCACCGCCGCGGCGAGAACCCGCGCCGAAGCAGACGCCCAATGGCGTGAGCTCAGTATTTCCACTGACCGCGACGACGCCACCGAAGCAGACCGCGATCCACTCGGAACCCGAGCAGCCTTGCGTGACGGAGACGCCCCAGCCGGCCGTCCCTAGCGTGGCCCCTGTCGCGCGCAAGGATCGACCGCAGTCCCGAAGGCCAGCTTCCACAGACCGTCCATGAGCGCGTCGAGCTCGTCGGGGGTGAGCACCGAGACGGTCAGGGCGTTGCCCGCGTCGGCTGCTGGGAGCACGTGGTCAAGTGTGAGCTCGCCGTGGTGGGTGAGCTTGACGAGCGTCAGGCGCCTGTCTTCCGGGCTAGACCCGACCGCCACCAGCTCCCTGGCGAGGAGCCGGCGCACGGTCCGGTGGATATTGGCCCGTGGCATCCCGACGCTGCGACCGAGTTCGTTCTGCGTCATCTGTCCCCGCTCGCGCAGGCGCCGGAGCGTCTGGAACTCCATCGGCGTGATACCGGAATCGCCGATGGCCTCGGTCAGGTTCGCGCTGGCTCTCTGATAGGCGAGCCGGAGCGCGAACCCAACGTGCTCCGCGGTCCTCGAGGGCTCGCTGGTCACGGGGCCTTGACGAGCACGTCAATCGACGTTCTCCTGCGAGCGGTACATAACGCGGTGGCGCTTCGTCTTGATCCACTGCTCGAGTTGCTCGTCGCTCAGGTGATGCGAGCGGTCGTAGCGATCCCAGCTCATGATCTCCGAGAGATTCTTCTTCCAGCGCTTATAGATCGGCTTGGCCGGCGGTCCGAAGCACATGATGTCGATAACCGAGATCTCGTCGGGGACGTCGAGCAGGGGCTTAATCGCGTCCTGCGCGTCCTGCTGGCCGATCGCCGTCACCCACCACACGTTGTATCCCAGCGCCGCAGCCGCCAGATGCGCCGACATCGTTGCCGCGGCCACACTCTGAAGCAGGATCCGCTCCGCGTTTTCATAGTACGGACGGTTGACTTCCGAGTCCGGATCGTCCTCGCGCAGGACCGGGAACGCGCGGATGAACCGGAAGTCGGTCGCCACCACGATGAACCCGGGCGCCGTGCCCATGCCGTGATAGTTGGGTGTCGGAAACTTCATCCCCAAGCGCGCGCGACGCGCCTGCTCGGAGACGAAGTACTCCGAGATCTGAAGCTTGATCTCCGAGTCGGTCACGACGATGTAGTGCCAAGGTTGCGCATTGGCCCCCGACGGTCCATGCCGCGCGGCATCCACGATCAGCTCAAAGTGCTCCCGGGGAACCACATAGTCGGGTTGGAAGGCTCGCGTCGTGATCCGGTTCGCCACGACATCCATGAACGCGTCGTAGCGCTCACGATTGCCAATCTCGGCGGCCGCAGTCGCCGTACCGGGGTCGATCATGATGCCTCTCCTCCTCGGTTGATCGTTCGTTATAATGATAACCTTCTCGCACCGAGAACGCAAGCGACACACCGGGCCAGAATGAGCGCCACCGAGCGGGCTCA
>PMOY01000109.1 GCA_003165655.1 Solirubrobacterales bacterium | reverse complement strand
ACCTCGGGGTGCTCGAACCGCAGCCGCTGGACCGCGTCATACAGCTCGATGTCGACGCCGAGGTCGTAGGAGTTGAGCTTGAGCTCGTAGCCGGGCAGCAGCCCGCCATCCTCGGCCACGTCCATGGTCAGCGTGGCGACCGGGCCGTCGATGCGCAGCTCCCAGTGCCGGTAGGCGTCAGGCTGCACCCGGAACTCGACCCTCTGACCTGCCGTCAGCTGACTCATCGTCATGTCTCCGCTGGACTGTCGTGATCTGGTGCCGCCAGTCTATGTTCTACAGTTGATGCTGTCTACGACAAATTAACGTAGCATATTGATCCAGGCTGGCCATGCTGGTCCAGGCAGGCACAGCCCCCACGGCTGAGGACAGGAGCGCGATGCCGACCGCAATCGAACCGCGGCCCGAGTCCGGCCTGGCAGCAGGCCCGGCGATGTCGCGGCGTCATGCTGCCGGTGCCCCCAGCGCGCGCGGGCTGCTGTTCACGATTCTCGGCGAGTTCGTGCTGCCAGCTGGCGGGCAGGCCTGGACGGCGACGCTCATCGAGGTCATGAGCGGGCTCGGCGTCGAGGAGAAGGCCACCAGGCAGGCCCTGATGCGGACGGCCGCGGATGGCTGGCTGGCAGCGGAGCGCGTCGGCCGCCGGACCAGGTGGAGCCTGACCGGCAGCGCAGTGCGGCTGCTCACTGAGGGCACAGACCGCATCTACGGCTTCGGGGCGCACCGCGACGACTGGGACGGCCGCTGGCTGCTGGTCCTGGCCAGGGCGGCCGAGTCCGAGCGAACCGCGCGGCACGTGCTGCGCAGCCGGATGACCTGGGCCGGCTTCGGCAGCCCGGCGCCCGGCGTGTGGATCAGCACGCACGCGGACCGGGGCGGCGAGGCCGAGACCATCCTCGCTGAGGCGGGCCTGGCGCAGGAGGCGCAGGTGTTCAGCGCCACGCATGCCGCCGGAGACCTGGCCAGCATGGTCGCGCAGGCCTGGGACCTGACCGCGGTCGCCCGCCAGTACGAGGACTTTCTCGCCGCATTCAGCGACGGCAGCACCGGTGACCCGCTGACGAGCACGATCGAGCTAGTACATGCCTGGCGCCGGTTTCCCTGGACGGACCCGGATCTGCCGGGAGAGCTGCTGCCGGCGCCGTGGATCGGCGCCAGCGCTGCCGCGCTGTTCCGCCATCAGCACGCGCAGTGGAAGCCCGCCGCAGAGGCCGCCTGGCAGCGCCAGTGCGGGCGCGCCGTGGCCGCGCTCAGCCCGGCGGGCTAACCAGGCTCGAGCGCGCTAAGACCGAGCAGGTCAACGCACTTCATCTCGCCGTGCGGCGTCACGACCAGCAGGATCGCGGTGCAGGCGCGGCAGCGCATCACCGCGCCGGGCGCCCGGAGGTAAACGATCGTCTCGGCGACCAGGCTGACTGTCCCGCAGGCCGCGCAGGTAGCGGCTGCAGTTGTCATCTCGGTGCCGAAGATCTCGCCGAGCAGGCCGCCGATCGCATTGCCGTCCAGGGCGGTGTTGTCCAGTGCGTGCATCAGGATGCCCCCGCTCCGCCGTAGCGCTCGGTCTTCACCTGGCCGGCCGGATAGCCGAGGCCGACTAGTGCGCCCGCGACCGTCTCGACGAAGGCGGTCGGCCCGCAGACGAACGCGAGCGGCATGAGGTCATCAGGCCAGGCGACGCCGGCCAGCAGGTCCGGCGTCACCCGGCCGGAGTGTCCGGTCCAGCCAGGCGGCTGCTGCCGGGTGAGTGTGTAACTCACGTCGACGCCGTCGCCGGACGCGGCCAGTTCCGGCCGGTAGATCACGTCTGGCAGAGACCGCGCCGAGTAGAGCAGACGAACCGGCACCGTGCTTCCAATGCGGGCCCGGTGGCGCAGGATCGACCGGAACGGGACAACACCCGAGCCGCCCGCCAGCAGGAGCAGCGGGTGCTGCGGCTCGGTTCCGTCCCAGACGAAGTAGCCGCCGATCGGGCCACGCACCTCGATTTCGTCGCCGGGCTCGACCACATCGGTGAGGTACGGCGAGACTTCGCCTCCCTCGAGCCGGTCAACCGTCAGCGTGACTCCGTCGTCCTCGGGTGCGGATGCGATCGAGTAGCCGCGCTGAGCCTGATATCCGTCGTCCGATGTGAGGCGGATGTCGACGTGTTGTCCGGCGCGGTGACCTGGCCAGTTCGGGAGGTCGAGTACGAGGCTCTTTGCCCGGTGGGTCTGTTGGATCGTGTCGACGACCCGACCGAGCTGCCAGTTCAGTCGCCCTGGTAGCGCTGCTCGAGCCATGGGTCGCCGTGGTTGTGGTAGCCGTAGGTCTCCCAGAACCCAGGCTCGTCCACCGGTGTCAGCCGCAGACCGCGGACCCACTTCGCGCTCTTCCAGAANNGCGCACCCACTTGGCGCTCTTCCAGAAGTAGAGGTGAGGGACCAGCAGCCGCGCAGGACCGCCGTGCTCCGGATGCACCGGTCCACCGTCGTACTCATACGCGACCCACGCCTTACCGTCGGCGACATCGTCGACCGCCAGGTTCGTCGTGTAGCCCCCATCGCACCATGCGGTCAGGTATTGAGCGTCGGTCTCGACGCTCTGGAGCAGCGTGTCGAGGGACACGCCCCGCCACGACGTGTCGAGTTTGGTCCACTTCGTGACGCAGTGGATGTCGACAGTGATTTGCTCCGCCGGGAGCGCGAGGAATTCCTCCCATCTCCACGAGACGGCCTCCTTGACGACGCCGTCGATCGTGAAGCTCCACTCGGGCAGCGGCGTACGGGGGGTCGGACCAGCTGACAGCACCGGGAAGCCATTCGTCAAGTGCTGTCCGGGCGGGAGGCGCGAGGGATCCCCGCCAGAATGACGGTGGCCTAAGAAGCCGCGGCTGATTGGAGACACTAGTGATCCCGCCGATGACCTAACGGGCGGCGCCGGTCGGCAGGCCCCAGCGGCGCGTTCGCGAATAACAATGCGGTTGCTCCCATCAGCCGTCCCGTTCGAAGTCGCGGATCCGACCGCGCCGGGCGGGGCCATCACGCGCCGCGGGCGCTTGAGTGCGATCGTGGCTCAGTGGCTCCGGATTCGCTTGAGTCATCCGACTGTTCCGTCGGTCCCGTTCGTGTCAGTCGCAAGCGTGTCGCGTAGCTGCGATCGCGAGGTGATGTCGAGCTTCGGGAAGATCCGATACAGATGCGAGCCAATCGTGCGGTGAGAGAGGAACAGCCGCTCCCCAATCTCACGGTTCGTGAGTCCTTGGGCGGCGAGCTGGGCGATCTGAAGCTCCTGAGCCGTCAGTCGATCGCGCGCGTCGGTGGTTCGCTGCCCGATTATTTCGCCGGCCGCTCGCAACTCCTGTCGCGCGCGCGCGCCCCAGCGGATCGCCCCCAGCGCATCGAACATGTCGATCGCCTCACGCAATGGTGTGCGCGCATCGGCACTCCGGCGGTCTCTGCGCAGCCAGCAGCCGAAGGAGAACAGTGTTCTGGCACGGAGGAACGGGTATCCCGCCCGCTCCGGTCGCAGCGCCTCCCGAAAGAGCTGCTCTGCCTGACCGTCGGCGGCGACGAGCGGTCGGGCGTACGCCAGGCCGGTGCATAGGATCGGAGGTGAGCTGTCGGTCGCGATCTGCTCGAGCTCGTCGATCACCTCGTTGACGAGTTCCGCGTTCTCGCCGTGACAGCCGGCCTCGACCAGGTCGAGGATCGCCGGCCAGCGCATGAACCGATGGAACGCCGGGTCGCTCTTATCGAAGACGCGCCATAGATGGCGGAAGGCATCATCGTGTCGGCCCTCACCGAGAGCCGCGGCACCACGAGCGAGATGAGCCGGAGCGAGCATCGACCCACCGTTCATCCCCAGCAGGGTCCGCTCCGGCCTGGCGAGCATCGACTCAAGATCCGTCTCCGCGC
This sequence comes from Solirubrobacterales bacterium, assembly GCA_003165655.1. Taxonomy (GTDB): domain Bacteria; phylum Actinomycetota; class Thermoleophilia; order Solirubrobacterales; family Solirubrobacteraceae; genus Palsa-465. Next base: position 10,439 of record PMOY01000109.1, on the reverse strand, counting down.
CGCGGAACGCCGTGGCGAGCGCGCTGACGAGCTCGCCGATGAGCCCGTACTGCGGCTGGCGGCTGTCACACGCAAGACGCGCCCCGTCGGCACCCGCCGCCACGGCGCTCGCCCAGTGGCCGGTGTATGTCGCGGTCCATGCCAGGTGGACGAGAGCCTGAGTGAGCATGCCGACTCGCCCTTCCTCCCGAAGGCGCTCGACCGATCGGGATAGGAATCGCTCCCCGGTGACGAAGTCACCCGACTTCTCCGCCGCGATCCCCTGATACGTCTCGGCGACCGGATCGGTGATCTCACCGAGCGTCATCGGTGACAGACGCTCAAGCACCCTGGGTCCTGTCAGTTCTGGATGCGCGAGCGCGATCACAGCGAGCAGGCGCGGGTCGTCGGTAGGGACGCCGCAGCTCTCGGCAGCGTTGACAACATATTCCCGCGTGCGGGCCCGGGTGCGGGTCCACCAGCAGCGGTGCGCGATCGGTACGAGCGAGCGCAGCGCCATGTCCGCGTCGCCTCCGCTGAGCATCCGCGTCGAGATGGTCACGAAGGTCTTTGCCGCGCCCGGCGCCACCCACACGTCGCCGCTGATCATGTGCCGCAGCCAGGCCGAGCGCGCCAGCTCGAGTGAGCCGACCTCCACTGGCTCGACCTGCGCAAGCAGGCTCCTGGCAGTCTCGATGAGGCCGAGCTCGTGGGCGATCTCAGCGGCCCGGACGAGCCGCTGTCCCCTTCGCACCGGCTGAGAGGTGAGCGCGGATGCTCGTTCGAGCGCGGCGGCGGCGACGGCGACGGCACCCCTGCGTCGTGCGGCCGCCGCGTGGGCGTCCAACTCTGCCGCGAGTTCGTCGTCGCGTCCGACGGCAGCCATTGCTCGGTGCCAGAGCCGGCGCTCGGGATCATCGACCACCTCGGCGAGCGCGCTGAACATCTCCAAGACCCGCCCCGGGGGGACGGCCTGTCTCACTGCCGACCGAATCAGTGGGTGCCGGAACCGCACCTCACCGTCGACGACTGTGATCAGGTCACCCTCGACCGCGGGATCAAGCGCGGAAAATGCGGTCTCCTGGTCGCGAAACTTCGAGGTGGCTCGTGCGACTTCGTCCAAGGAGGCGCGTGCATCGAGCGCGGCAGCCAGCAGCATCGCTCCGGTCTCGGCGGGGAGCGCGTCGAGTCGGACTGCGAACGCCTCCTCCAGGCGCGCGGTGAGCGTCGCCGGTCTCGATGACAACCGCTCGCGGGCGCCCGCGGAGGGCGGCAAGGCGCGGGCCAGCTCGACAAGCGCAAGCGGGTTTCCGGCGGCCTGTTCCAACAGCCGGGCTCGGATAACCGGGTGGAGGTCCGGCTCGTAGCCGTCCAATACCTCGGCCGCGGCCGCCGGGTCCAGCCGCTCCAGCCGCAGGCTCGGCAAACGAGCCTCTCGAAACGGGTTCACGCAGTTATCGCGGACGGCGACAATCAGGATCACTGACTCGCCCTCCAGCCGGCGGGCGATGAACGACAGCACTCCTAACGTCGATCGGTCGAGCCACTGCGCATCGTCGATGATCAGAGCGATCGGGCGCGCCTCGGCGGCGCCGCAGATCAGCTGATAGGCCGCGAGCGCGACCAGAAACGGGTCGGGCTCGAGATCACTCCTGACACCGAATGCGGCGTCCAGCGCGGAGCGCTGCGGGGTTGGCAACAGCTCGGCCTTCCCGATGATCGGTCGAAGCAGCTGATGCATGCCGGCGAAGGCCAGCTCCGCCTCGGACTCGACGCCGACGGTAAGTAGCGTCTGTGCGCCCACTTCGCGCGCGCGAGCGCGAGCGTGGTCGAGTACCGCCGACTTTCCGATGCCGGGCTCGCCGCAGACCACGAGTGCCCCACCCCCGTCGTGCGCGCGATCGACAAGGGCACAGACTTGATCCGTCTCGGCATCACGCCCGACCAGCGGGGGGCTCAAACCCAATCCGCTTGAGCCATCCGAGATCTCGCGCCGCGGGTTTTCGAGCGGCACAGTCAATTCACGCAAGCGCACTGATCTGGAACTCGTTGAGAGGATCGGACGTTGGTACGACGGGTGTGCTGGCTGATCCGTCCGCAAAACGCTCATGTGGCAAACCAATCGGGAGGTCGCACGCCCGGCCGTCGTTCCTGCAGGATTTTCGGGCGACGAGCATGGCTGAGTCGAGCGCCTCCGGCAACGCACATTCACGCAATCTGTAAGCAGCCGGATCGCTGTGGATGACCTGGGTAGAGTCCGGCCATCGCGGCGCCGCGAAAATCGCTCGCGGGACCTTCGATGCTTGTGGGACCGATCTGATGCATACCGACAAGGGGCCTGCTTCTTCGGTTCCGACGCCACTCAGGGGCCGAGAGGACGAGCTTGACCTCATCCGCTCACAGGTACTGGTCCTAGGTCAAGGAAGAGGCTCGGTGACGGTGATCGAGGGCCCACCGGGTTCCGGTAAGACTCGCTTGCTCGCCGAGGCGATCGAGATCGCGCGGGGAGGTGGGATTCTCGTCGCCTCAGGAGGCGCGGCCCGCGGTGACCGAGTCGTCCCGATGGGAGCTCTGCTCAACTCGCTGGTAGGAGGGACAGAGCCTTTTTTAGATCCGGCGTCGTTCCTGGATCTGAGAACGCTCCCCGAGCTGCGGTACTGGCTGACTCAGGAGATCGAGGAGATGCTCGAGCGGCTGGCTAGCGACCACGCAATCGTCGTCGCCGTCGACGATCTGCAATGGGCGGACGCCAGCTCGGTGGCCGCCCTCGAGGCGCCGACACTCCGTCTAGCATCGCTGCCGATTGGATGGCTCGGAGCCGTGCGGACCACCGAGTCGTCTGCGGACCTTCGCGCCATGCTGGCAAGGCTTTACGCGGCAGGCGGTCTCCGGGTAGAGCTTGGTCCCCTGCCTGAGGCGGCCGTCGGTCAGCTGATCGCCGATCTCGCAGGCGCAACGCCTGATGAGTCGCTGCTCAAGCTGGCCGCTAGCGCTGGCGGAGCCCCGTTTTGGCTGACCGAACTGCTGCTCGGTCTCCGCGAGGACGGGCTGCTCGAGGTGCGGGACAGTCAGGCGATGACCCGGGCGACTCGGCTGCCGACACGGATGCGTGTGACGATGCGCGATCGTCTGACGAGAATGTCTCGACCGGAGCGCGACGTCGTGACCGTCGCTGCCGCGCTTGGTCGCCGTTTCACGTTCGCCACTATCACCGACATGCTGGGCGCTGCCCCGTCGGAGCTGCTCGACCCAGTCGCGGAGCTGATCCGCGCTGACTTCTTCGTGGAGGACGGCGAGGCGCTCACTTTCCGCCACGACATCCTCCGGGAGGCCGTCCTGGAGAGCATGCCGACGTCTGCGCGGCGAGCGCTCGAACGGCAGGCGGTCACCGAGCTGCTGCGCTCCGGTGTGCCTCCGGTCGAGGTCGCCGAGCAGCTCGCCGAGAGTGCCCAGCCCGGCGACTCCGAGGCGATCGACATCCTTACTCGCGCCGCGAAGGCGCTGGGTGCATCTGACCCCCCCGCGGCGGCCGAGCTAGGCCAGCGCACACTCGAGCTCATCCCGCGTGAAGACCCGCGCCGAGGCCCGCTCGTCGCTGACGTGGCAGTCCTGCTCCACGCCGCCGGGCGTCCGGAGGAAGCCACATTATTCGCCGACGTCGCGCTGAGCGAGCTGCTACCGCCCGAGCAGGAATCCGAAGTGCGCTACGGCATCGCCGGCATGTTCAGTTTGTCACCGGACGTGCGAGCGGAGGCCGGCCGCAAGGCGCTCGCCCTGCCCGACCTGGCGCCCGCCGACCGCGCGCGGCATCTCGCACGCCTCGTTCACAACACCATCGCGGCAGGCCGCCGCACCGAGGCCGAGGAGCTGCTCGACGAAGCGAAGGACGACATCGAAGCGCACGGCGACGAATCGTCAGTCTTCTCGCTCGGGCTCGCGACCGGCGGACTGCTGTACACCGAGGGCGACTTCGGTGGCGCGCTTGAGCGAATCGAAGCGGCGGTGCGCGCCGGTTCGGTTGAGGGTGAGGAGGCGCGGGCGCGGCTCGCACAGCAGTGGCGCACAGAGGTTCTCGCCACCGTCGATCGCTTCGATGAGGCGATCCCGTTGGCGATCCGCGGGCTCGAATCGGCGCAGCGCGACTCACAGGCTTGGGCCGTTCATCTCTGGGAGCAATGGCGCGGTCGCCAGCACTTCCAGCTCGGCGAGTTCTCAGACGCGATCGCGGCGCTTGAAGGAATGCTTCGGCCCGAGGAAGCACAGCCGAGCTTTGGCTCAAACGACGCCGCCGCAATCAGCGCGCTCGCTGGCTCGGCGATTCGCGTCGGCGACCGGGTCATCGGTCGTGGATGCGCCGAGTTCGCGGCGGTAGTGCGGGCGAACGGAACTCCGGAGCTCAAGCGCCACGCGGCGTGGATTCTGGCGCAGCAGGCCGCGGCGTCAGGCGACCCGGGAGCCGGTCTGCAGATCATGGCTGAGCTGGAGCGCGAGCTGCCGTCCGAGGAGCCGCTTCTGCCTCTGTTCCCGCTTGACGTCCTCGATCAGCCGCACCTCGTTCGGATAGCGCTTGCCGGAGGTGACCGAACGCTCGCGGAACGCACCTTGGCGCTCGCAAAAGACCGTGCCGAGAAAAATCCATCCCTCGACACCGTCAATGGGGCTGCGCTGCACGCCGACGGCTTGCTGCACACCGACCGGAAGGCCCTGCGCGGCGCGATCGAGCATTTCGAGCGCTCGCCGCGCTGGCCGGCCCTCGCCTCCGCGCTTGAGGACCTTGGCGTTCTCTCGCCTCGAGAAGAGGCGATCGAGCTGCTCGGGCGCGCGCTCGAGCTAGCCGGCAGGATGGGGGCGACCTGGGACGCTAGCCGTCTGCGTCGCCGCTTGCGTGATCTCGGCATCCGCCGGCGCCTGACCAGGCCGGAGCGGACCGATCGAGGTTGGGCCGCCTTGACCGAAAGCGAGGTGGCTGTCGTCGAGGCCATCACCAGCGGAATGACCAACCGGGAGGCCGCAGGACATCTCTTTCTCTCGCCGCACACGGTGAACATGCACCTGCGGCACGCGTTTGAGAAGCTGGGCATCAACTCGCGCGTCGAACTCGGACGGATCGCCGCCGAGCACCGACGCGCCACGTAGAACAGCGTCGACATTGGCGGCGCGTTCGTCCACTGGGCGCGCAACGCGGCATCATTTCGGAGCCATCGACTGGTCGGCTTGACAGGTCATCGACAGATGCGACTCCTCGGTGTTCCTGACTAGCCTGGCAGCCTTGGCAATCGTCACCACCAACCGGCGAGAGACGAGGTGACCCCCCGCCAGCCCGATCTCGACACCCACAAGGCAAGGGCTCGGACTGCAAGAGCGTTCGGGTTTGCTTGCTTCAATCTCACGAGCGCGTGACGCCCCCATCCGTAACTGACGCCAAGCATCGAGCGGCATGGGTCCAGGCGATCTCGCCGATCCGCAAACTGCTCGCCTGAACGCATGACCAGGGAGCCCTGATGACTCTGAACGTTGCCGACGCGCTGGTCGAGACGGCGGTCCGCGCCGGCGTCGAGCGCGTCTACGGCGTGATCGGCGACAGCCTCAACCCGGTCGGTGACGCGATCCGTCGCGACGGGAGGCTGCGCTGGGTTCATGTCCGCCACGAAGAGGCCGCCGCGTTCGCGGCCGGTGCCGAGGCTCAGCTGACCGGCAAGGCGACGATGTGCGCCGGCTCGGCTGGACCCGGGCACCTCCACCTCCTCAACGGCCTCTATGACGCGCACAAGTCGCGCGCGCCGGTGCTTGGGCTCGCGTCGGTGATCGTCAGCGCCGAAATCGGCGGGTCGTTCTTCCAGGAGACCGACCCCGACGGCGTGTTCGACGGATGCAGTCTCTACAACGAGAGCTGCTCGACACACGCTCAGGCGCCGCGGGTCTTTGAGATGGGCTTCCAGCACGCAATCGCGCAGGAGGGCGTCGCCGTGGTCAGGCTCTCAGGCGACATCGCCCAGCAAGACACCGGCCTGACCGCGCTGGCGCCGCACAGCTTCAAGCACGAGCGCCCGACCCTGTTGCCCGCGGCCGGTGACCTGGATGCGATCGCAGCGCTGATCGATCGCCACCCGAAGGTGACGATCTACTGTGGATCCGGGGTCCGTCACGCCCACTCCGAGGTGCTCGAGCTGGCGCAGCAGATAAAGGCTCCGGTCGGCTACACGCTGCGCGGCAAGGAGTGGATCGAGCACGACAACCCCTACGCCATAGGGCTCACCGGCCTGATCGGCTTCGGTGGCTGCACGCACGCCCTGCGCGAAGCGGACCTATTGCTCATGGTCGGCACCGACTTCCCCTATCGCGAGTTCATCCCCGAGGGAGCGACGATCGTGCAGATCGATTCCCGCCCAGAGCAGCTCGGTCGCCGGTTCCGGCTCGACTATGGCGTCGCGGCCGATGCCGCACTGACGCTCCAGGGGCTGACCGAGCGCGTCGCCGAGAAGCACGACGACGCCCACCTGGCCGCAGCACTCAAGCTGCATGAGCAGGCCCGGCGCAAGCTCAACATCTACGTCCGTCACAGCGGTCCTCAGTCGCCGGTCCACCCCGAGTTCGCCGCCGCGACAATCGACCGTCTCGCCGCACCGGATGCGATCTTCACCACAGATACGGGGATGGCGACGGTGTGGGCGTGCCGCTACCTGCGGATGACCGCCGGCCGGCGGCTGATCGGCTCGTTCAACCACGGCTCGATGGCCAACGCGATGCCCCAAGCGATCGGCGCCCAGCTCGCTTATCCCGGCCGCCAGGTCGTCGCGATGTGCGGCGACGGGGGTCTGACGATGCTGCTCGGAGACCTCAGCACGATCGCTACCTACGAGTTGCCGATCAAGCTCGTCGTGTTCGACAACGGCCTACTCGACATGGTCCACTGGGAGATGATGGCCGAGGGCGTCGAGCCCTACGAGACCGACCTGCACAACCCCGACTTCGCGAAGCTCGCCGAGGCCTACGGAATCCTCGGGATCAGCGTCGACCGCCACGACGACGTACCGGCAGCGATCACGAAAGCGTTCGAGCACGACGGCCCAGCACTCGTGTCGATCAAGACCGCCGGGCTAGCGACAGGCATGCCGCAGTACCCGACCTGGAAGCAGACGAAGGGCTTCGGCAAGTCGACCGCGAAGCTCGTCTGGCACGGCCACGCCGACCAGGTGGTCGATCTGGCGACCGAGAGCATCCGCAATCTCGGCCAGCTGCCAGGCATACCCAGCTGACGCGGTCAGATCGAACATCAGAAACCCTCGCGGATCTGGTCACCCGGCAGTCGCATATGTCGCTGCAAGCGGTTATGCCGCCGACAGTCGCAGTTTCGGGCTGTCAGGCGTGCCTGATGCTCGGGGGCGGGCGTGGCTGAGTCACCGGCTGAGGGTTCCGGGGATGCTGCCGTGAACCGGGACGGCGTGCCCGTTCCGGGCTCGCCGCCCCCAGCGGCCGGCGCGCCCGCCCCCGAGGGTGGGCCGGATGCGACGGTGACACCGAACGCGCAGTTGCCTGAGCTTGATCAGGCGGCGCTCCGCGGGCTCGCAGAGGTCGGTCGTGGCTGGAGCAGGTCGATGCCTGCGCGCGAGCTGTGGGAGCGCGCGCTGCCGGTCGATTACAGCCTGAAATTTGCCTCCCCGCGGCGCAGCGGGGCGGGTCGGTTTGTCCGCATCCACAGCGGGGCAGCGCGGGGCGGCGACGGCGACTACGACGGCGACGAGCTCGAGGCGACAGCTCGGGCGGGAGAGGGCGACTCGCGGTCGGGCCGGGTCACTTATGCGCTGCGCCGCGTGCTGATCGGTCCGGCGCTGCGCAGCACGGCGATCGCCGAGGAGCGGCTCGGCCGCTTGATGGCGCTCGGGGTCCTGTCGCCGGACGCGCTGTCCTCGGTCGCGTATGGCCCGCAGGCGATGATGGCGATCCTGGTGCTCGCTGGCGCCGGCGAGCTGAAGCTCTCGCTACCGATCGGCGCGGCGCTGGCGGTCCTGATGCTTTCGGTGGGGCTCGGCTACCGCCAAGTCATCCGCGCCTATCCCCACGGCGGCGGGTCCTACATCGTGGCCAGCGACAGCCTCGGACGGCTGTGGGGACTGCTCGCCGGCGCAGGGCTGATCACCGACTACATCCTGACGGTGGCGATTTCGGTTGCTTCAGGCGTGGCAGCGATCACCTCGGCGATTCCCTCAGTCTCCTCGGCGACGGTGCCGATCGGGCTAGTCGTGATCGTGCTCCTCGTCGCGGGCAACCTGCGCGGGGCGCGGGAGGCTGGCGCGGCCTTTGCCGCGCCGACGTACCTGTTCGTTATCGCGATCGCCGTGATCGTGATCGCCGGCCTGATCAAGGCGGCCTCCCACGGCTTCCACTCTGTGCCACCGGCACCGCATCGGGCAACCGAGTCGCTCGGGGTGCTCCTGGTTCTGCGCGCGTTCGCGTCGGGGGCGACCGCGATGACGGGGATCGAGGTGATCTCCAACGCCGTCCCGGTATTCCAGCCGCCTGAGGAACCACACGCGCGCCAGACGCTCGGGGTGATGATCGGGCTGCTGATCGCGATGTTCGTCGGCGTCGTGCTCGTGGCTCATTTCGACGGCGCCAGCCCGGTCGGGAACCAGACGGTCCTCTCCGAGATCGCGCATCGCAGCGTCGGCGGCGGGGTCGCGTACGGTTTCGTGCAGCTGACGACCACGCTCGTCTTGCTCGTGGCGGCCAACTCGGCGTTCAACGGCTTTCCACGGCTGTTGTACTTCATCGCGCGTGACGGGTTCGCCCCCCGAGTATTCCTGCGGATGGGTGACCGTCTGGCGTTCACCACCGGGATCCTCGTCCTGGCCGTCCCGGCGGCGGTGATCTACGCAGCGTTCGGCGGTCAGACCAGCCCGCTGATTCCGCTGTTCGCGATCGGGGTGTTCCTCGCGTTCACGCTCGCGCAGAGCGCGATGGTCGCGTACTGGTGGCGCCACCGAGAACGGGGCTGGCGCCCGGCGCTGGCCACCAACCTGGTCGGCGCGGGCCTCTCCGGGCTGGTCGTGGTGATCGCGGCGGTGACGAAGTTCACCCAGGGCGCCTGGATCGTCGTCCTGCTCGTCCCTTTGCTCGTCCTGGGCTTCCGGCGCGTCCACGCGCACTACGAGCGCGCCCGCGAAGCGCTCACCCCGCGCCCCGACGGCTCCGGGCCGACGCCGCGAGTCAGGATCGCACCGCCCCAGCTCGCGCCGGGCGTCTCGCAGCGCCTGGCCGAGGCGCAGGACGAGCCCAACCAGGTCCACAGCTTCGCTGTCGTCCCGGTCGCCGTGCTCGACCTCGCGGCCCTGCACGCACTCGCATACGCCGTCTCGCTCGGCCAGCCTGTGCTGGCGGTCCACATCAGCCCGACCGACGAGGAGGCCAAGCGCTTCCGGCAAGCGTGGACCGCCTGGGGAGACCATCTACCGCTTGAGCTCGTCGTCTCCCCCTACCGCGCGACCGTCGCGCCGCTGGCGAACTACATCGCCGCCTTGCACAACCAGCGACCCGACGTGACGCTCACGCTCGTGGTGCCCGAGATCGTCGTGGCCCGAGGCTGGCAGCGGATCCTCCACAACCGGATCTCCATGCGCCTCCGCGCGGCACTGATCGCCTACGACGGGATCGTGATCACAATCGTCCCCTTCCATCTACCAACATGAGCAGTCTGTCCTGTTCGCCAGCCTCGAGTGGGTGCCAGCGGACTGCGCTGACGCCTGGTTCGAGCGCGAGCCTCCTGGAGGCGACTTCGATCTGGTCGTTCTCCGCGCTGCGCGCGCGCGATTGTGTACCCGACGGACTCTCGTCGGAGGCGTGACCTTCACGTCTCGGAGCCAGCGGCGTCAGATTTCTTCCGGCTCACGCCCCACCACGGGCTCGGGTGGGTCGAGCTTCCGTTCGGCTTCGGCGGCTGCGACCTTGAGCCAGCCGGGGGTCTTGCCGGCCGGTAGGAGCGTTGCGCGGCGGATCGCTTCGCGCGGGGTGGTGGCTTGCGCCCAGCCGGGCTTGCCGGTGAGTCGTGCGAGCCAGAATTTCTGCCAGCCGCTGCGTTTCCCGATGCCCCGGTTCTCTTGACGCATCACGTCGACGACGCCGCGCGGCGTCTGGACGGTGACGACTTCGGAGCGGTTGCGATCAGCGCTGCCGGCGGGCACAAGCTCGTTCGGTGTCGCCGCGTCTCACGGTTCCAACTATTTCACTTCGTGTGCGGATCTTCCGGTCTGCCTCTGACGCATTCGCTGTATCTGCGCACGCCCGCTTCTGGCGAGCCAGCGGCCGCGCTAGCCGTTGCCCCTGGCGTCGGGCGCCGATCTCGGTGATGTCCGCCAGCGCCGTTATGAGCGCTGGCTCCATGTTGCGTTACTTCCGTGGCCCGCGATCTCCCAGGGCCGGATGATCGCCAGGTCGCCGTGGGCCTCGCGCGCGGCCTGCTCGGC
>PMOY01000097.1 GCA_003165655.1 Solirubrobacterales bacterium | reverse complement strand
GCGTTCACGTGCTGGGAGAGGACGAGGATTCCGATCGCGGGCCAGCGCTCGCGGATGACCTTCGCCGCCCGCAGTCCCTCGTCGGTGTGCGTCGGTGGCATTCGGATGTCGATGATCGCGACGTCGGGGCGTGTGCACTCGACCAGCTCGAGGAGAGCCTCGGCGTCCGCGGCGAGTCCGACGACGTCAAAGCCTGCTTCTTCGAGCAGGCGGGAGAGGCCTTCGCGCAGGATCACCGCGTCGTCGGCCAGAGCTACGCGCATGGGATTTCCGCTCGTAGGGTCGTGCCCCGGCCGGGCGGGCTCGAGACCGTGAACCGGCCGCCGAGCGCCTCGACCCGATCGGCGAGCCCGCGTAGCCCGGAGCCGGCGGCGGTGGTGGCGCCACCGATGCCGTCGTCGGCGACCTTGACGGTCAGGTTGTGGCCGTCGTAGGAGGCGACCACTCGGACCTCGCTGCCGTGGGAGTGCTTGGCGGCGTTCGTCAGTGCCTCGCTGGCCGTGAAGTAGGCGGCGCTCTCGATCTGATCGGGGAGGCGCCGGTCGAGCGCGAGGTCAAGATGTGTCGGGAGCGCCGCACGGCGGCACAGCTCGTCGAGCGCCGCCGGGAGCCCACGCTCGGCGAGGAGCGGAGGATTGATGCCGTGGGTCAGCTCGCGCAGCTCCGCGAGCGCGAGGGCGAGCGCTTCGCGAGTCTCGCGCACGAGCGGCCGCGCTGCCTCTGCCTGACCGGGGAGCTTGGTCTCCAGCAGGCCGAGGGACATCGCGATCGAGACGAGCCGCTGCTGGGTGCCGTCGTGGAGGTCGCGCTCGATCCGCCGCCGCTCGGTATCGGTCGCCTCCACCAGGCGCGCGCGCGAGGCCTGGAGCTCGACCAGCCGGGCGCGCAACTCGGCCTGCAAACGCTCATTCTCCAGCGCGAGGCTCGCGGCCGCGCACACCGAGCTCACGAGCTCGGCATTGTGCTCGAGCACCGGATCGTGCAGGAGCGCGGCGATCGGCTGTCCGTCGCGCTCGACGAGCGTCGAGCGCCGCCCGCTGTCCTCGTCCGGGAGCTTGACCACCCCGCCGTCGCCGTCGACGTAGCACTCCTCGGCGGGAAACCAGAAGGCGAGCTCGAGCGACGGATCGCCGAGCGCCCGGGCGAGCGCCTCGCGCAGATCGGTGGAGGAGCTCGGCCCGCCGAGCTCGACCACGAGCCCCGCGACCATGCCCCGCGCCAGCCGCCGCTGCAGGAACACGAACAGCACCGCGACCGGCACGGTCGCCATCAGCGTGAGGTACACGTTCGCCGGGAGCGCGCCGAGCGGGTCCCCGAACAGGTCAAGGACGACAGTCGAGGTGAGTGCCGCGAGCGTGGCGCACCCTGCCACCAGCACCGGCGCGACCGCGCGCTGTTGCGCCGCGCTGGCCTGGAGCCAGCGCCGGATGAGCACCGCGATCACGGTCACGATGAGGGGGATGGCCAGCAGATTGCGGAGGTTGATCCAGCCTCGGGCCTTGTGATTGTCATTGACCACCTGCAGGAGGTTGTTGGCACAGCCCGGGCAGTGCAGCCCGGCCTTGTTGCCGTACAGCATCGCCAGCAGCTGGAGACCGACCCCCAGGGCGACCCCGCTCGTGATCAGAACGCGATCGAGTCGATCCCGCAACCGCCCGGACGGAAATGAGAGGAGCAGATAGACCAACCCGATGATCCACACCGATTGAACGGCCAATCCGATCGTGTTCAGCCACGGTGCCGAGGCCTCGATCAGCTGCGCGGCAAACCAGGCAAAGCCGGTCAGCACCATGATCTGACCGAGCCGGTTCTCCGGTCGTGCTCGCCACGAGGCAAGCCCGCAACCCAGCAGCGAGGCGCCTACCAGCAGCGTGAGCACAGGTCCGGGCTCGGTCGGGCGGCCAGGTGGCTGGTGAGCCGCCAGCCAGACCGCGCCGCCGCCCACGAGCGTCCCGGCACCAGCGAGCACCGACAGCTTGGCCTTCATGGGAGGGGATTGTGGCGTCAATCGACCGAACCGACCGAGCACAGCGAAAGCGACGGCGCGCCCCCGGCCCCCATCCAAGGCCCTGACGCTGGCCATTCCGGGTCAGTCGGCCGCGATCGCGGCCAACACGTCGAGCTTGGCGGCCCGCCGCGCCGGCCAGCTGGCGGCGCCGAGGCCGAGCAGGGTGGAGAGGATCAGGAACCCGACCAGATCGGCGAACGGGATCGCGATCTCGGTGATGCCCTGCTGCTTGAGCGATGCCGCGAAGGCGACGCCCAGTGCGGTCCCGATGACGACCCCGATGACGGCGCCGAACAGGGCGATGATGACGGCTTCGGAGCGGATCATCGCCTTGACCTGCCGGCGCTTCATCCCGACCGCACGAAGCAAACCGAGCTCGTGGGTACGCTCGAACACCGACAGCATCAGGGTGTTGACGATCCCGATCAGGGCGACGACGATGGCCAGGGCGAGAAGGACGTAGACGAGTCCGAGCTCCTGGTTGATCGAGTTCTGTTGAGACTGTTCGAACTGCGCCCGCGTCTGGACTCCCACGTTCGGGTAAATGTTCAGGTAGCTGTTGATGGCCCGGCCGACGTGGCGCGCGCCGGGGCGCGTGCTGGCCAGGACGACGATGGGCAGCGGGTTGTTGAAGTGGGCAAGGAAGTAGCCGGCGCCGACCACGTAGCTGCCGATCAGCGGGTTGGCCTTAAAGATCCCGCCGACCCGGATCATCGATGTGCCGGTCTGGGCGAAGGTGACCGGCACCACCGAGCCGACCGAGAGATGCTTGGCGCTCGCGGTGGTGGTGTCGATCAGCAGCTGCCCGGCGGCCAGGGCGGGGGCCCCGCGCCCGGCGGTGATGGCCAGGTTGACCGTTTGTGGGAGACCGGGCGTGGTCACCCCGACCAGGCTCTGTTGCGAGCCGCGGAGCTCGAACGGCCCTTTGTAAGCGGTGCTCACCACCCCGACTCCCGGGATCCGGGAGACCGCGGGGGCTACCGTCTTGCTGAACCCGGAGTTGGGGCCGGTGATGATGTAGTCGGCGCGGATGGCGCCGTCGACTTCGCTTTTCGCCGACTTGGACAGCGACGCGCCGAGCACCGCGATCGCCGACACGAGCGCCAGCCCGACCATCAGGGCGGCAGCGGTCTGCGCGGTGCGGCGCGGGCTGCGCATCGAGTTCTCCCTCCCGAGCCGGCCCGGGGTGCCGAGCAGCTTGGCCAGCGGCCACCCGAGCACGCCGGACATCGGCCGGGCCACGACCGGAGCGAGCATGCCGGCGCCGATGAACAGGGCCACTGCTCCGGCCCCGACCAGGGCGATCGCCGGCGCGGTCAACCCCGCGAGCAGCGCCGCGACCCCGGCGAGCCCGACGATGCTGCCGCTCCTGATCCGACGTCGCAACGACACCTCGCCCTCGTCTTCGCGGTTCTCGACCAGCGCGGCCACGGGGGCGATCCGCACCGCGCGCCGCGCTGGCGCGATCGCCGAGATCACGGTTACCCCGACGCCCACCGCGATCGCGACTACGGCGGTGCGAGCCTCGAACACCAGCGGCGCCGGCGGCAGCGTGATCCCGAACGCCTTCAGCAGGGCCTTCAGGCCCGCCGCCGCCAGGACCCCGAGCCCCAGGCCGACCACCGAAGCGGCCAACCCCACGAGCGCGGCCTCGCCCAACACCGACCGGAACACCTGCCGCCGGCTTGCTCCCACGATCCGCAGCAGCGCGAGCTCCCGAGTCCGCTGGCCGACCGTAATCGAGAACGTGTTGAAGATGGTGAACGCGCCGACGAACAGGGAGATCAAAGCGAACACCAGCAGCGCCGTCGAGAGGAAGGAAAGCGCGTCGCCGACGGCGCTCGAGAGCTCGCTGGCGACCGTTTGACCGCTGACCACCTGCACACCCGGCGGGAGCACCGTGGCGATCGCTCGCTGCAGGGCGACATTATCCGCCCCCGGCTTGGCCAGCACGTCGATCGTGTCGTAGTAGCCGCGCGAGTTGAACAGATCCTGCGCCGTGGCCAGGTCAAAGCCGGCCAGCGTCGCTCCCGCGAGGTTGTCGTCGCTGCCGAAGGTCACGATCCCCGAGATCGTGAAGATCCGGGGTGAGGAGTCCAGCAACACGCGAACGTGGTCGCCGACCCCGAGGTGGTATTTGCTCGCCGTCGCCTTATCCATCACCACCGCGTCGGCGGTAGTGGGTGGCCGGCCCTCCACCAGCCGCACGGACGACAGCTGCCGATTGGGGTCGAACGAGAACCCCAGCGCCGAGCCGGCGCTCCCGACCGCGTTCCCGTTGGCGACGAACTGGGCATAGCCTTCGACCGACCCGTCCGCGTACGCGACTCCGGGCACGCGGCGAACCGCCGCCGCGATCGACTCCGGGATCGGCCTGCGATCCCCCCTGCTGAGAGCGGCCGCGGTGCTGCTGAACGGCGTCTCACTCCGGATCTGGAAGCTGATGTGCTGATAGGCGTTGCCGATCAGCGAGTCGAACGTACGGTTCAGGGTGTCGGTCAGGACCAGTGTTCCCGTGACGAAGGTCACCCCGAGCACGATCGCCAGCGCGGTGAGGGCCAGGCGCAGCTTGCGGGCGAGCAGACCCTTGACCGTCACCTTCCCCATCTCTTAGCTCCCGAGCTTCATCAGCTGCTCCAGCACCGAGTCTGCTGTCGGTGAGAGGAGCTCTCCCACCACCTTGCCGTCGGCCAGGAAGACGACCCGGTCGGCGTAGGCTGCACCCCGGGGGTCGTGGGTGACCATGACGATCGACTGGTCGTGCTCGGTGACCGAACGTCGCAGGAACGCCAGCACCTCGGCGGACGAGCTCGAGTCGAGGTTGCCGGTGGGCTCGTCGGCGAAGATAAGCTCGGGCCGGCGGATGAGGGCCCGAGCACAGGCGACACCTTGCTGCTGGCCACCTGACATCTCGCTCGGGCGATGCGATAGCCGGTCAGCAATCCCCAGCGCTTCGACGAGATAGTCGAACCACGCCTGGTCGATCTCGGCTCCGGCGAGGTCGATGGGCAGGGTGATGTTCTCCCCTGCGGTCAGCGTAGGGACCAGGTTGAACGACTGGAACACGAACCCGATCCGGTCTCGACGAAGGTCGGTCAGCCCCGCATCATCGAGCCGCTCGATCTCCTGGTCCCCCACGAACGCCCGGCCCGACGTCGGGACATCCAGCCCCGCCATGCAGTGCATCAGCGTCGACTTCCCCGACCCAGACGGCCC
This sequence comes from Solirubrobacterales bacterium, assembly GCA_003165655.1. Lineage (GTDB taxonomy): Bacteria > Actinomycetota > Thermoleophilia > Solirubrobacterales > Solirubrobacteraceae > Palsa-465. Next base: position 6,537 of record PMOY01000097.1, on the reverse strand, counting down.
CATGACGGCGGTGAAGCGGCCGCGCGCGAACTCGACGCTGACGCCGTCCAGCGCCCGGACGACGGCGTCGCCCTTCCCATAGGTCTTCGTCAGGTCGACGGCGCGGGCAGCCGGCGATGCTGTTTCCCGATCGATGTGGTTCATCTCGTTCCCCTGCTCATGGGCGCCGTTGGCGGCTGTCTGGACCGGCGCGGCTGACTTCCGCGTTCCCTGGGGTATGAGCCCGAATGCGCCCGGCGCATTCTCGTACCGCAACCCGATCGAGATCGATGACAGACGCTTGAACACAGACGTGAGTGTGAACGCCGCGCACCGTCCTGACCAGCCGGACAACCGGAATCCGGCGTGGTACAGCTAGCCCTACCAACCCTCGAGCAACGGACCACCAGATGCCGGCCCAGGCGCAGGTTCTCTCCTCGCCCCAGGCGATAGCGCCGGTGTCCGCAGCAGCTCAGCGGCTCTCGACGATCATCAGCGTGTTGGCGTCCGGATCGCGGAACCAGAACAGCGGCGGGACTGGGTCGCCCATGCGGCTGACCTCGGGATCGACGTCAACCCCAAGGGCCTTCAGGTCCGCGTGGTCGGCGTCGATGTCATGGGTGTGAAGGCCGATGCCGGTGTCGACATTGCCTGTGGGCTTGCCGGGAGGCGGCGGGACAATGGCGATCGTGGTCACCGCGTCGGCTGGCGCTACCTCAACCCAGCGATAGCCGTTGGCGAAGGCCACATCGACGCGCTTCTCGAAGCCGAGCGTGTCCACGTAGAACTCAACGGCGCGGTCCTGATCCGAGACGGGGACGACGACCGTGCCGATCTTGTCGATGCGAGTCTTGGTGCCGGGCACAACATCCTCCTTGGGTTATGGGTGACAACGGCTGAGACCGTGGGATCCCGCGAAACTCATCGGCCGAGATCTGATGCGCCACCTGAGCGCCGAGCTTCACGGGCCGCAGCGCATGAACCAGATGTGGGGGCCTCCGCCGGGCGCGTCGACGTCCTCGACCGACGCGGAAGCCGCAGCGCCCGTAAATCGACACGTTGCGCGAAGTGCCGGTCGAGAGGAACGCGCCGACTCCGTCGGCCCGCGCGATCAGGCCCGGCGCGCGCGACCTCGATCCGCGTATCGCCCACGTGGCGCGTCAGTCTAGCTTCGACCCGCGGCTACTGGTCTCTAATCTCCTTGGCGAACCAGCTCAAAGGAGACACGATGCCGTTACAGGGTGAATACGAGCCAAGCGCGTCGCAGTGGGTCCGCGACCAAGTCGAAGAGTACGAGAGCTCCGGCGGGACCAAGGGAACGACGCTGCGCGACGTCCCGGTGGTCGTGGTCACGTCGGTCGGCGCCAGCTCGGGCAAGCTGCGCAAGAACCCTGTGATGCGAGTGGAGCACGACGGCGTATATGCGGCGGTCGCCTCCAAGGGCGGGGCTCCGGAGAACCCGTCCTGGTACCGCAATTTCGTCGAGCACCCGCTCGTGGAACTGCAGGACGAAGGCAGCAAGGGCGATTACACCGTCCGCCAGGCTGCCGGCGACGAACGTACGACGTGGTGGAAACGCGCCGTGCAGGTCTGGCCCGACTACGCCGAGTATCAGACCAAGACCGACCGGGAAATCCCGGTGTTCGTGCTCGAGCCGACAGAGTGAGCTGACGGCCAGCTCGTATGGACGTTGTTGCTACGTCCGCGTCTGCACCGCGTCAGGCGATCACCGCCGCGCGTCCGGGCAGCAGCGGAAACGAACGGTCCGACCGCGATGGCAGGATGTAGTTGGCGCGCTTGAGAACGAACATGAACTCGTTGATCCCGTTGTTGACGGTATCGGTGATCGCACGGTTCTCGAGGTGTGCGCCGGTTGCGTTCATCGCGTTGCGGGTGATGATGAAATCATCGATCGAGCGCTGCACGGAGACGAAGTGCAGCCCGGAGTGGCCACCATCGACCGTGTTGAAGTCGCGGCGGATGATCAGCGGCTTGCCGTGCCGGCGCGCGAGGGCCGAGGTCTGGGAGTGGCCGATGACGCCGTAGCGGCGAATCGCCTGGTTGATGAGGTTCGGTTCACTCTCGGCATCGGTCGTGAAGTGACGAACCTGCTCGGGCGTCGTTTCTGGCGAGTACATGCGGGCCACGCGCTCGCGCTCGTCGAGCATCCCGTACCAGCTGTCGAGCCGCAGGCGCATGTAGCTGACCTGCATCGTCGTACCCTCGGCGAACGGACCGTCCGCGAGCGTCACGGAGTCCTCCGTGGCTTGGTTCTTGCGCAGGCCCGACTTGAAGCCCATGAACAGAGGCGACTGCGGCGAGACCGGGTGACCCGGCGGGATGCCGCGGACGTTCTGATGCGCGGCCGGCAGCCCTTTCCCGACGAAACCGGTCCGGGTCTCGCGCCAGATGAGCGCCGGTGATATCGCGAGCGTCCCGTCCGCCCCGGGCAGACTCGCGCCGCGGACGAGCGCCGCCTCGATCCCGGCGAGGCGCTCATCGTCATCGCAGGCAAGGTGTAGGCACAGGTGGTAGTGGTCGATCGCCGGTGACTCGAAGTTGGACAGCCCGGTCGCGGTGGGAATCGGCGAGCTGACGCCGAGCACGCGCGTGAAGTACGTCGGACCCCAGCCCGCCGTGAACAGCAACCCGGCAGGACCCCAGCGGTAGCGGCGCTCGAGCGTGCGCAGCGCCGCCTCCANNACCCAGGCGTGCTGGCGCGCCGGCAGCCCCGCCGGCTGGGCGCCGAGCGCCACCAACGGCACACCGCTCGTGGCGAGCACCGGGCGCGCTCTGATGCCCGCGGCAACGCCGCCGGCGGCGAGGGCCGAGGTGCCGACCAGGAACCCCCGGCGGCTTAGCGATCGCCCTCCATTTTCACCCTCGCGCCCCATGCAGAATCTGGGCGCGACGCTATCAGCCGGGGCCCACAGGATCAACGTGAGCGCGCCCGTTTCTCAAGGAGCCCAGCGGGGTATTCCCTCCGGAGAGCGCTGCACGCGGTGAGTCCTGATCCATGAGCCCCCTAGCCGTATGCTCTGGAGCTTGACGCCGACCTGAGGAGATGTCCTGAAACGCGTCCGCATCCCTGTGGCTGCCGTCGCATGTGCGCTCGGAGGCTTCGCTTTCGCTGCTGCGGCGGGCGCCGTGCCGAGCGGTGCCGCCACGGCAGGCGCCGCCACGCCAGCCGCCGCGCATGCCCCGACGGTGAGGCTCGAGCGGACAAGCGTCGGCACGATCCTCGTCGACGGGTCCGGGTCGCTGCTCTATCTGTTCACCCGAGACAGGCGCAACAAGGACAGATGCGCGAACGTGTCCGGATGCCTCATGGTCTGGCCGGCGTTGACGACTGCGCATAGGCCGGTTGCCGGCACGAACGTCAGGTCCTCGCTGCTCGGCACGATCAAGCTCCGCGGCGCCGTCAGGCAGGTCACGTACGCCGGTCACCCGCTGTACACCTACGTGCTCGATTTTGACCCGACGTCGACGTTCTACGTCGGCACAAACGAATACGGCGGCCGGTGGTATGCGGTCAATGCGGCCGGCAAGGCGGTCAAATGACCGGCGCGTCGGGGCGAGGGTGTCGAGCGTGCCCGCGAGCCGGCGGATGCCGTCTTCGAGTTCTGCAACGCCGGGGGTCGATTGCGCTCAGGCCAATGGCGAGTCAGACTCCGCACGAGTCAGCGTTTGACCACCACTCTCATCGGAGGAAGGTTCGCGTGAGCACGCAAGAGGTTTCGCTGGACACCGACACGCTATTTATCGGCGGTGACTGGGTGCCGTCGCGAGGAACAGGGCGCATCGACGTCGTTTCGCCGAGCACCGAGGAGCATGTTGGCTCCGTTCCCGACGGCACCAAAGCCGACATGGATGTCGCGGTCGCCGCGGCGCGCCGCACCTTCGAGGACCCGACGGGCTGGTCGTCCTGGAGCCCGGCGGACCGCGCCGACGTGCTCGAGCGTCTGGCCCAGGCTCTCGAGGCACGCGGTGGGGAGACGGCTCACCGTGTCTCGATGCAGAACGGAATGCCGATTACCATCGCGCTGCAGCTCGAGGCCGTCTTCCCGGCGATCGTTGCGCGCTACTACGCGGGCATGATCCGCTCGACCACGCTCGAGGAAGAGCGCGCCGGTCTCCTCGGCGGCATGATCCGGGTCGCTCGCAAGCCTGTCGGTGTGATCGCGGCGATCGTGCCGTGGAATTATCCCCAGACGCTCGCCATGTTCAAGCTCGCTCCGGCGATGGCGATGGGTTGCACGGTGGTGATGAAGCCGAGCCCGGAGACGGTCCTTGACTCGCTGTTGCTCGCCGAGGCCGCCGAGGAGGCGGGCGTTCCCGCCGGAGTGCTCAACATCGTGCCTGCGGGCCGCGACGTCGGCGCCTACCTTGTCGCCCACCCGGGGGTGGACAAGGTCGCGTTCACCGGCTCGACGGCCGCGGGACGCTCGATCGCCGAGGTCTGCGGGCGCCTGCTGCGTCCCGTGTCACTCGAGCTCGGAGGCAAGTCGGCAGCCATCGTCCTCGAGGATGCCGACCTCTCGCAGGCGGGCGAGGCGTTGTTTGGCGCCACGCTGCTCAATAACGGCCAGACGTGTTACCTGGGGACGCGCGTCCTCGCGCCGCGGTCCCGCTACGACGAGGTCGTCGATACGTTCGCGGCCATCGCCACGGGAATGGCGGTCGGCGACGCGCTTGACCCGGCGACGATGATCGGGCCGATGGCGTCCTCGCGGCATCGCGACCGGGTCGAGGGCTACATCCGCACCGCGCAGGAGGAGGGCGCCCGTCTCGTCACCGGGGGCGGGCGGCCCGCGGGGCGCGGCTGGTTCATCGAGCCCACCGTCTTTGCCGACGTCAGCAACGACCAGACGATCGCCCGCGAAGAGGTCTTCGGGCCGGTGCTCTCGGTCATTGCGTACGACGGCGAGGAGGACGCTGTGAGGATCGCCAACGACTCCGAATATGGGCTCGGTGGCAGCGTCTGGACGTCCGACGCCGATCACGGCACCGACGTGGCCCGGCGGATTCAGACCGGCACCATCGGCGTGAACCACTACGTGCCCGATCCGGTGGCGCCGTTCGGTGGCGTCAAGGGATCGGGCCTCGGCCGCGAGCTCGGGCCGGAGGGACTCGCCGCCTACCAGCAGTTGCAGTCGATCTACCTGCCGGCCCCGAGCGAGCGCTGACCGTCCACCGCGCTGATCGACCACGGCGCGCGCGACTGGGGCCGAGCTCGACGCCTCGCTTCGGCCGGACGCGCCGGTGCCGATCGCGTGCTAGCCTTGCTTGCACATGAAGCCCTGGCCGGGGCAGGGAGCGATGGCATTGGGCGGGTGGCGGCTGCCATTCGGGGACGAAGAAGCCGCAGAGGCGGCGGGAGGTACGAGACATTGAGGCTTCAGGCGAAGCACGGATGCAACTGGGCGGCCGCATGGCGCCGACCCACGGATCGCCCCGTATCGGATACCTGCGGACGCTCAGCGCCGGGCCGCGGCCGGCGCTTCCGGACGATGCTCAGGCGGGTGTGCCCCGTCACCATCGTTGTGGTGGGGATGGTCGGTGGCCTGGAGTGCGCGCAAGTGGCTCTCGCCGGTGCGGCGCTCGCGAGCCCGGGCGCGTCCCCGTCGGCCATCTGGCTCGCTAACCGAAACAGCAACGCGATCACGGAGTACGCACCAGGGGCGAACGGGAGCCCGGCGCCGATCAACACGATCGCGGGTCCTGCGACGGGGCTCGACGCACCCACTGGCGTCGCCTTCGGTCCCAACGGGGACGTACTGGTCGTCAACTCCGTCGGCAACTCGATCACCGTGTACGCGCCCGGCGCGAGCGGCAACGTCGCGCCGACCGCGACGATCGCGGGGGCCAGCACCGGCTTGAGCGGGCCCGGCGCGCTCCGCGTCGATACCGCGGGTGACATCTACGTCAGCAACGAGAGCGGAACGCCCTCGGTGACCGAGTACGCGCCCAGCGCGACCGGCGACGCTGCTCCGATCGCGACCATCTCCGGCTCGGGCACGGGCCTCGACTTCGACAGAGCCGGCTCGGTGTCGTTGGCCGTCGGCGCCGGTGGCGACGTGCTCGTCGCTGACAGTGCCGGGAACGAGGTGACCGCCTATCCGCCTGGCTCCACCGGGAACGTCGCTCCCGTGGTGGCGATCCTCGGCGCCAGCACGGGCCTCGGATTGCCCGACGGCGTGGCGGCCGACCCGGCGGGAAACCTGTTCGTGGCCAACGAGGGAGGCAGGACGGTCACCGAGTACGCGCCCGGCGCGACCGGCGACGTCGCGCCGATCAGGAAGATCGCGGGCACGACCACGGGCCTTGACTTGCCTACTGACCTCGATGTCGACGCGGCGGATGACGTGCTTGTCGCCAACGCTGCTACGAACACCGTGACGGAATTTGCGCCGGGCTCGAACGGCGACGTGGCGCCGACCGCGACGATCAGCGGTCCCGATATCGCGAATCCTGAGGGCCTGATCCCTGACCCGGAGATCGTCGCCGATCCCGCTTCGCAGACGGTTCCCTCCGGCACCACCGCGACCTTCACCGCCG
>PMOY01000067.1 GCA_003165655.1 Solirubrobacterales bacterium | reverse complement strand
AGTCCGACCGGCAGGCCTGGCCGGGCCTCTCCCCCACCGGCAAGTGCGCGATGCGCTGGCGGGGCGCGATCAGGCTGGCGGCCCGGTTGCGCCTGGCGCTGGCCGATAACCAGCTCAAGACGCTGAGCTACGAGGACATGGCCCGCGATCCGGGCGGGGCGGCAGCGGCGCTGACCCACTTCATCGGCACGAAGATCGCCGCGCCGGTCACCGCGACCACCAAGCGCGCCAAGACCGAGCAGAACGCCTGGCGCCGGTCGCTCTCCTATGGCCAGCTGGCCGAGGTCGAGAAGGTCGCGGGCTCGGAGCTGCGGCGGCTGGGCTACAAATGAGCCGGGTGCCAGTCAGCCGTTAGCGCGGCGCCCGGGTCCGTTCGACATCCAGATTCGGATCTTGATTTTCCTGGTGCTTGAACTGGGTCTCGTAGAGGTCGGCGTACAGGCCGCCCGCCGCCAGCAGCTCCTCGTGGGTGCCGCGCTCGACGACCTGGCCGGCCTCGATGACGAGGATCTGGCTGGCCTCGCGGACGGTCGACAGCCGGTGCGCGATCGTGATCGTCGTGCGCCCTTCGGCCAATCGCTCGAGCGCCTCCTGCACGGCGTACTCGGTCTGGGTGTCGAGCGAGCTCGTCGCCTCGTCGAGCACGAGCACCGGTGGATTGCGCAGAACGGTCCGGGCGATCGCCATCCGCTGCTTCTCACCGCCGGAGAAGCGGTAGCCGCGCTCGCCGACGACGGTGTCGTATCCGTCGGGGAGCGACGCAATCAGGTCGTGGATCCGCGCGGCACGGGCCGCGTCCTCGATCTCCTCGTCGGTCGCGTCGGGGCGAGCGAAGCGCAGGTTCTCGCGCACGCTCGAATGGAACAGATACGTCTCCTGGGAGACCACCCCCACGGTCGCCGCGAGCGATGCGAGGCTCGCGTTCCTGATGTCCACGCCGTCGATCGTCACCCGACCCCGCTGGGGCTCGTACAGGCGCGCCACGAGGTAGCCGAGCGTCGTCTTGCCGGCGCCGGTCTCGCCCACGACGGCCGTGCGCGTCCCCGCCGGCACGACCAGGTCGACGTCCGCGAGGGTCCAGTCCGCCTGCTGGTCGTTGTATTTGAATGAGACCGCGTCGAAACGCACCTCGCCGAGCATCTCGTCGGCGGGCAGCTCGACCGGGTGCTCGGCCTCGACGATGTCGATCGGTAGGTCGAGGTACTCGAAGATCCGGTCGAACAGCGCGAGCGACGCCTCCATGTCGGCGCCCACCCCGAGCAGCGACTGGATCGGGAACAGCAGCCGGGTCTGCAATGTCGTGAACGCAACCACCGTCCCGATCGAGATCGTGCCTCCGATGAAGCTCTGGCCCGCGAGCCAGTAGATGATCGCCGGCTGGATGGCGAAGGTCATCTGGATCGAGGACATCACCCAGCGGCCCGCCATCCGCGAGCGGACCTCGAGGTCGGCGATTCCCTGCGACTCGCCGGTGAAACGCTCCGCCAGGTCGCGGCTGCGACCCATCGTCTTACCGAGCATGATGCCCGACACCGACAGCGACTCGGAGACGAGCGCGGACAGATCGGCGAGCCGCCGCTGCTGCTCGGTCGTGATCTTGCGCCGGACCTTGCCGACACGTCGCGTCAGCCATACGAACAGCGGCACGAACACGAGCGAGATCACCGCCAGGCGCCAGTCGAGCAGGCACATCGCGACCAGCGCAGCGATCACCGTGGTCGCGTTCTGCGCGATCGTCGTGGCCGTCGTGGTGACGACGTTGTCGAGGCCACCGATGTCGTTGGCGATCCGCGACTGCACCTCTCCCGTGCGCGTGCGCGTGAAGAAGGCCAGCGACATGCGCTGCAGGCGCTGATAGACGGCCGCGCGGAGGTCGTGCATCACGCGCTGGCCGACGACGTTCGAGACGTAGGTCTGCCACACGCTAAGCGCGGCGGTCACGATCGCGATCCCGATCATCCCCAGCACCACTTCGGTCAGGAGCGTCGTCTCGTGCTTGAAGATCCCGTCGTCGAGCGCGGTCCGAAGCAGGAACGGCGAGACCATGCTGAGCCCGGCCCCGACGACGATCAGCGCGAGCACGGCCGCCAGCCGCCACCGGTAAGGCGCGAATAGCCGGAGGATGCGCCCGCGGTCGCGCTCCCGGGTCGGATCCATCAGCGGCGGTGGCTTGTCTTTGGAGCCGAACGCCCGCCGGACGCTGCCCGGGGCGGCACCGTGCGTAGACCCGAGGCCCTGGCCGCGGAACGCGCTCATCGAAGATCCGTTTTCTTCACACCAATCAGGTTACTCAAGGGTATTCGGCTCTCACGGATGCGAAGCGCTCCGCACCGTCGCGGGTCCCGGCTGATCGGGCGGGCCTCTTGGCCACCCGGCCATAGACTCGCGTGCGCACCGCGTTCAGCATGGCCGGATGACGCGTCTGTTCGCCATCGAATTGTGTTGCCTTGGGGTCGGGTCAGAGGCCGCCCACATCGTCGTCGGCGGGTGCTCGATCATCGAACCGCGAGACGGAACCGTGGAGCTCGACGCCGCCCGCGTGGCGGCTGAGCAGATCGGCTGACCCGGGCGGGTCCTCGTGCTCGCCGGCTCGATCAACGCCAACGGCAGCGGCGTAAGCCCGACGGTCGCGGTCGTGCTGCCCGGCGGCGGCGCGCGCGGGGCCTATGAGATCGGGGCGCTGTCGGTGCTGTTGCCGGCGCTGGCGGCTCGCGGTGAACGGGTCTCCGTGTTCTGTGGCACGAGTGTTGGTGCGATCAACGCGACCACGCTCGCTTCGCTGGCACATCTGCCCGTCGCGGAGCAGGTCGAGCAAGCCCTCGCGCGCTGGCGCGACATGCGCAAGCAGGACGTGATCGCCCGGATCGTGGGCGGCGGGGGCGCGCGGACGCTGCTGCGGCTGCTCGCACACACGCTCGGTGTTTACCGAGTCAGCCTCGCGAGCCTGCTCGATCCGACCCCGCTGGCGGCGAGCCTCGACGGTTGGACCGACTGGCGCATGCTGTCACGCAACGTCGAGCGCGGAATCGTCGATTCGGTCTGCGTCGTCGCGACCTCGCTCTCCTCGGGCGGTCCCGTCGCCTTCGTTGCGTGCCGCGAGGGAGCGCCGGGGCACGTCGACGAAGGCCTTCGCTACGTGAAGACTCGCCTCCGGGGCGAGCACGTCCGAGCGTCAGCGGCGATCCCGCTGCTCTTCCCGGCAGTCGAGGTCACGACCCCGCGAGCCGCCCGCGGCCATTACATCGACGGCGGCACCCGGCTCAACAGCCCGATCAAGCCGGCGCTTCACCTCGGCGCGGAGCGCGTGATCGTCGTCGGGCTGGAGCCGTTCGCGGCCGTCACGCCCCGGGCAAGCACGACCCACGAGCCGCGGATCGCCGACGTTGCCGCCAATGTGATCAACGGTCTGCTTGTCGACCAGGTCGGGAACGATCTCCGGCGCCTCGCGGCAATCAACTCCTTCTTCGCCGAGGACGCCACCGTAGGGACCTCACGAGCGGCGCGGGCCTACCGGCTTGCCCGTGGCCACAAGCCCTATCGACCGATCTCCTATGCCCTCGTCGCGCCCCGCCGGCGGGGCGATATCGGCCGCCTCGCGGACGTGATCTTCGAGCGTCGCTTCGGTGGCCTTCGGGCGCTGCGCGACCCCGATTACCTGCTGATGTCGCGCGTGCTCGGCGGGCGCACGCGATCACGCGGCGAGCTGCTGTCGTTCTTGATGTTCGATAACGAGTTCACCGAGGCGCTGATCGAGATGGCCCAGCGCGACGCCGCGCGGTGGCTGCGCCGCCACCCCGGGTTCTGGTGTCGTGACGCCGCTCATGACCTCTCGGTTGCGCATCTCGATCACGGTCGCGTCCAAGAGCAGGAGACCCTCGACGAGTTCCGGTCGCTTCGACGGCGCTGATGGGCTCCAGTGGAGCCTGACGCGCGTGCGTGGATACCAGTACATTGGTGCGGAGATGCCGATCTACGAATACGAGCGCGCCGACGGCGAGCGCATCGAAGTCCGCCAGGCTTTCGCCGATGCGCCGCTCGAGACGGACCCGGAGACGGGACAGAACGTCCGACGACTGATCAGCGCCCCGGGCGTCATCTACCGCGGCAGCGGCTTCTGCGGCGTCTCCTACCGGTCCGGGCCCAGGGACAAGAAGATCCTCTAGGAGAGGCGGCTCAGGCGAGCGCGCTGTATGCCGCCGCTTGTAGATCGCGGTGCACCTGCGGCGGATCGGGCGACTCCCACATGCGCTGCGTGAGCACGATCACGGTCAGGTCATGCGCGGGATCCACGAGCCACGATGAGCCGAAGCCGCCATCCCAGCCGAACGCGCCGCTGTCCAGCACCGATTGGCAGAAAGCCCACGAACGGCCCACGAAGAAGTCATGGCCCAATCCGCCGCGCGCCTTCTGCGCTTCGGAGAGTTGGTCGCTGGTCATCGCGCGCGCAGCGTCGGGGGACAGCACAGGAGCGCCGCCCCCGAGGAGCATCCTCGCGAACGCGAGCAGGTCGTCGACGGTCGACACGAGGCCGCTCGCGCCGTCGCCGAACGCCGGCGGGCGGCTCCAGGTGCCCTCGGGCTCGTCCCAGGCGAGGAGCCCGTCGGGCGTGGGACGGTAGGCCGTGGCGAGACGGTCGGTGTGCGTCGTCCACAAGCCCGTGTCAATCATGCCCAGCGGTTCGAACACGCGCGTTCGCAGCACGTCCGCGAACGGCTCGCCGGTCGCGCGAGCGAGGAGCACACCAAGGACCGAAGCGCCGGTGTTGTACAGCCAACGCTCCCCGGGGTCGGCCGCCGACGGCGAGGGTCCCGACCGCCTCGACGTGCACCTCGCCGCCCCGGGCCACGAGCGCCACCAGGCCGGGCACCCGGTTATCGCCGACGTGCTGCTCGGCCGCGGCGTGGAGCCGCCCGACTCCCACCTTCGTCAGACGAGAACCGGGCGTCGCCACGGATCCCTCCCGATCGTCACCTGAGTATTCCTCCCCCTCGTTCTACGGTGACCCGAGCTCCCGGTCCGGTGCGAGCCCGAGCGTGCGCGCGCACTCGAGCGTGTGGGCCAGCCAGCTCCGGGCGAGGGGCAGGTGCGACGGGTCGATCTGGTGAGAGACGGCCGACTCGTGGTACTCGACCTCGAGCCCGGCGCCGGCGAGCAGATCGCGGGCCCGCCGCGCGAACGCGACGTCGATCACCGAGTCGTGACGGCCGTGCGCGACAAAGACACGGAGCTGCTCGCGGCTGCCCAGATCCGGCTGCCAGCCCTCGACGGTAGCGATAAAGCCCGAGAAGGCCAGGATCCCCGCCGGCGGCGGGCGGTCGGCGCCGAGACCGAGCGCGTAGCTCATCACCGTCCCCATCGAGAAGCCGCCGAGGATCGTGTCCTCGGGCCCGAGCCCGGTGCGCCGCCACAGCTCCTCGTGGAGACTGGCGAGGGCGGCGTAGGCGGCATGGAAGCTGTCGGGGTCGGGGTAGCCGACGCGCGGCACCCGATACCAGTGGTAGCCCGGCCAGCCGGGCAGCGTCAGCGGCGCTCGCGGCGAGACGACGTGGAGCCGCCGATCGGGATCGAGCGCGTCGGCGAGCGCAAGCAGGTCGTGCTCGTCGGTCCCGCGCCCGTGGTGGAGCACGAGCAGTCCGGACGGGGAGCCCTTGGCCAGCCGCTCGGCGCTCAGTAGCGAGGTCACGCGGCGGGCAGCCTAGTGGATCCCGACGATGCCGGCACACACCCAGTTCGACGCGCCCGCGCCGTTGTTCCAGAGGATCGATGCGATCCGGTCCTGCTCGGACTTCGGCGCCAGGTAGGCGGCGGGTCCGGTGCCGCCCGCTCCCCGCCACGTGCTCGGAAGGATCTGGTAGTAACCGGACGCGCCGGCGCTGTTGGGCGTCAGGTTCTGGCCGCCGGACTCGCACAGGACGATCGCGTAGGGAATCGCCCACCCGCCCGAGGCGCCGGCACCCCCGTAGGGAATCGGACTCCCCGAGGTGGTCACCGAGGCGGCCGCCTGCTGCGCCTCGACCACCGTCAGCTCATGCGAAAGCTGGCTCTGCCGCGAGCGGGTCGCAGCGAGCTCCGCAACCTGGATCGCCCGCACGCGCTGGAGCGCCGAGCGCTTGGATTGCAGCAGCGCGTTCATCCCGGCGATCGCGCGGGCCTCCGTCGCCACCGCGTCGGCGGTGCTCTGGTCGCGGTCCTCGAGCTGGCCGAGGCGCGCCGCCGCGCTCTCGGCCCGCGCTTTGGCCACCGTGGTCGCGTGGACGATCGTCTTCTGCTCCCCCTCGGCCATGTGGAGGTAGTGGAGCCGATCGAGCAGGTCCGCAAAGCCGCGTGCCTGGAGCACTACCGTCACGATGCTCTGCGATCCCGACTCGTATTCGCTGACGAGCTGGCGCGAGAGCGCCTGACGCGCGCGAGCGAGCCGGCTCTCCAGCACGGTCAAGAGCTCGCGCTCGTGGACCACGGCGATCTGCGCGGCGCCGAGCGCGGTACGTGCCGCCGTCAGCCGGGTCTGCACCGCCGCCTCGCGCTGGGTGACCAGCGAGATCTGACCGTCGAGCTGGTCGATCAGCCGCGACGCCTGCCCGGTGCTGGCGGACAGGCTCCGTGCCCGCGCCTGCTGCTGGTTCAGGTTGGACTGCAGCGACTGGGCGCTCGGCGACGCCGACCAGGCCAGCGGCACGGCGGCCGAGACGCCGAGCAGCGCCATCGCGGCCGACACGGCGAGCGTCACCCTGACAGGGACGTGGCTTAATCGGAATCTCATCGAGCGCGCCTACGGGGTTAGCTGTCGGGCTCGCGCATCGCGCGCTACGCCGCCATCAGACGGCGATTCGCCCCGGGGGTAAAGCACGTGGTTCCCCCGCTTCCCGCTGCATCTGACGGGAATTCGGCACGCTGACGATACCAGCTCGGCGCCCGCTCACTCCGATTCGCGCTGGAACGTCCGCGCATCGAGCAGATCGACGCCCACGGAAAATCAACCGAGTTCGCGATCGATCACATGCGGCGATCCCACGACCCGCCCGAGATCGTCGCCGAGCACCTGCTCCTCACCCAGGCGCGGCTCGATGGGGAGGCGAACTGGACGCGGGGCCTGCTCGAGCGCCTACGCGACGGCGCCTACTGGTTCACCGGCGAGCCCGACCCCCCGTGGCCGACGAGGGAAGCCGTGCTCGGCCGCCTGCCCGTCACCGGACCTGAGGGCTGAGGGCGGCCCCGGCCCGGGGCCCGAAGCTCCGGCCACACACGACGCTCCGCCGGCCGCGGTCCTCGGTCACTGTGGGGGCACTCACTGCACATGAATCCAGTGATCCCGACATCGTCGCTTGCGTGTCGGAATATCGGCGGTACCTTTCTCCTACATGCCGATCGCCTGCATCTTCAGGTGCGAGTACTGCGATGCGCGACCAGATGCGGAGACCCAGACTGCGCTCGAGCGGCAGTTGCTCGATCTGCGCCACGGCGAGTACGTCGACGCAGATCCCGGGCACTGGCTGACGTGGCATGGTCGCGGCATGTACGGACGAACGCGGTACTCGTGCGGCGATCATCGCGGCGAGCTCAAGGCGGAGCTGCGCGAGCAATATGGGACGCTGGGGTGGCATCCGTGGGCGATGGGGCCGCATCCATGGGCCGGGCGGCGAGGCACCGATCGCGCCCGCAAGCTCGCTCGCCAGGTCCTGAACTCGTTCGGCGTCCCGGGCTCATAGCGAATCCGCGACGGGCTGGCGACCCGTGCGGACCGGTGTCGGCATACTCACCGGCCTCAAGACGTGAGACGATCGCGCCGATGATCACCGAGTAAGGGGCCGAGCATGGCTGATCTGTTACCGACCAATGGTGCCGGAGCGTCGCCGTTCCCACCGATCGCCGATTACGGCTTCCTGTCGGACTGCGAGGTCACCGCGCTCGTCTCCCCGGGCGGAAGCGTGGAGTGGATGTGCCTGCCCCGGATGGACTCGCCGAGTGTGTTCGGCGCCACGCTCGATCGCGACGCCGGCACCTTCCGGATCGGCCCCGCGGGCGTCGAGGTACCGGCCGCCCGCCGGTACATTCCCGGAACGCTGTTGCTCGAGACGAGCTGGTGGACGCCCGGCGGCTGGCTGATCGTCCGTGATGGCCTGTTGATCGGAAACTGGCATCACGAGACTGAGCGCTCGACGTCGCATCGCAGGGCGCCGACGGACTACGACGCCGACCATGTGCTGCTCCGCACGGTGCGCTGCGTTAATGGCGAGGTCCAGGTTCGCATGGACTGCTCGCCGGTGTTCGACTACGGACGGGGACCCGCGGAATGGAGCTACTCGGGAACCGGCTACCACGACGCGATCGCCACAGGGGCCGGATCTGACCTCGAGCTTCGCCTGACGAGCGACCTCAACATCGGCTTCGAGGGCCCGTCGGCCACGGCTCGCACGCTCGTCAAGGCCGGCGAATGGCGGTTCGTCGCCCTGTCCTGGAGCGAGCACGCACCGCCGCACTCGATCGGCGAGGCCCGCGAGCGGATGACGTGGACGGCGCACCATTGGCAGCACTGGCTGAACCGGGGACGCTTCCCCGATCACCCGTGGCGCGCCGTGCTGCAGCGATCGGCGCTGACGCTGAAGGGGCTCACGTGGGCGCCGACGGGCGCGATTTCCGCCGCGGCCACGACCTCGTTGCCGGAGACGCCCGGCGGCGAGCGCAACTGGGACTACCGCTACTGCTGGCTGCGCGACGCCTACTACGTGGTCCAGGCCCTCAACCGCCTCGGCGCGGTCGACATCCTCGAGAACTACCTCGCGTTCCTGCGCAACATCATGGACCAGGCGGTCGGCGATCACGTCCAGCCAGTCTACGGCGTGGGCTACGAGCCGATCCTGGGCGAGCGCATCGCGCCCGACCTCGCCGGATATCGCGGCATGGGTCCGGTGCGGGTCGGCAACCAGGCTCACGAGCAGATCCAGCACGACGTCTATGGCCAGATCGTGCTCTCCACCGCTCACGCTTTCTTCGACGAGCGCCTGCTGCGGCCGCCGGGTCGCGACGAGTTCGCGGCGCTTGAGCGCCAGGGCGAGCGCGCTTTCGCGGTCTACGACAAGCCCGACGCCGGACTGTGGGAGCTGCGCACCCGGACCGCCGTGCACACCTATTCGGCCGCCATGTGCTGGGCGGCCTGTGACCGGCTCGGCAACATCGCCGAAAAGCTCGGCCTCAACGACCGCGCCCACCTGTGGAACGAGCGGGCCAAGATCATCCGCGCCGCCATCGAGACCCACGCCTGGAGCGAGGCGGACGGGCACTTCACCTCGGTGTTCGACGCCCCCGACCTCGACGCCAGCCTCACCCAGCTCGCCGACCTGCGCTTTCTCAGCCCCGACGATCCGCGCCATCTGGCGACCCTCCGAGCCCTCGAGTCGCGTCTGCGCCGCGGCTCGAATTTCCTGCGCTACGATGGCGCCGACGACTTCGGCGTGCCCGAAACGGCGTTCAATTTCTGCACCTTCTGGTTCATCGAGGCCCTCTACCTGGCCGGCGAGGTCGACGAGGCGCGCGGCCTTTTCGAGGCCATGCTCGCCAAGCGCAACCACGCCGGCCTGCTTTCGGAGGACTCGGGGCTCAGCGACGGCGCGCTGTGGGGGAACTATCCGCAGACCTACTCGCTTGTTGGATTGATCAACTGCGCCGTCCTGTTGTCGCGTCCCTGGAGTTCGGTGCGATGAGTCGCCTGATCGTCGTCTCGAACCGCGTCACGGCGCCGGAGAGCCGGACCCGCGGGCCGGCGGGCGGCTTGGCGGTGGCGGGCAGCGCCGCCCTGCGCGAGTACTCCGGCTTCTGGTTCGGCTGGAGCGGCCGCACCACCGAGACCTTCACCGGCGAGATCGAGCGCCGCCTCGCCGACGACGTCACGGTGATGACCATCGACCTCGAGGAGGCCGACTTCCAGGAATACTACAACGGCTACGCCAACGCTGCGCTGTGGCCGCTGTTTCACTATCGCATCGACCTGACCGCCGACGACCGGTCGTATGGCGAGGGCTACGAGCGGGTGAACCGCCGCTTCGCCGAGACCCTCGCCCCGCTGATCCAGCCGGACGATCTCGTCTGGATTCACGACTATCACCTGATCCCGCTCGGCCGGGAGCTGCGTCGCCAGGGTGTCACCAACCCGATCGGCTTCTTCCTCCACATCCCCTGGCCGGCGCCGCAGCTGTTCACCACCCTGCCGCGGCACCAGCAACTCGTCGCGGCGATGTTCGACTACGACCTAGTCGGCTTCCAGACCGCCGAATGCGTGGCGGCGTTCGAGGCCTATGTGCTGGACGAAGCCGGCGGCCGGCGCGACGGCGCGCGGCTCAGCGCCTTCGGCCGCAGCCTGCGCGCCGACGCCTTCCCGATCGGCCTCGACACGCCGGACTTCCTGGCGCTCGGCCGCTCGCCCGACGCCGAGCGCGCCTGCGACCGGATGCGCGCCCACGGCGTCTTCCGCCAGCTGATCGTCGGCGTCGACCGGCTCGACTATTCCAAGGGACTCCCTGAGCGCCTGCTCGGCTTCGAGCGCTACCTGCAGGATCATCCGGAGATGGTCCGCAAGGTGCTCTACCTGCAGATCGCCCCGTCGTCGCGCGAGGGGGTCGAGGCCTACCAGACGCTGCGGGCCAATGTGCTGGCGCTGGGTGGCCGCATCAACGCCGCCTGGGCCGAGATGGACCACGCGCCGATGCTGTGCGTGAACCGCAACTATTCCCGCGCCGAACTCGCCGGCATCTACCGCGCCGCGCGGATCGGGCTGGTGACGCCGCTGCGCGACGGGATGAACCTGGTCGCCAAGGAATATGTCGCCGCCCAGGATCCGGCCGACCCCGGCGTGCTGGTGCTGTCGCGCTTCGCCGGCGCGGCGCGGCAGATGACCGACGCGCTGATCGTCAATCCCTACGCCCCCGAGGAGCTGGCCGACGCGTTGCACGCGGCGCTCGCCATGCCGCTGGCCGAGCGGGTGCGGCGATGGGAGGCGATGATGGACGGGGTGGTGCGCGACGATGTCCGCACCTGGCGCGACCGGTTCGTCGCCGCGCTGGAAGCCGCGTCCGAGCGGCCCGTTTCCGAGCGACAGACGCCGGCGGCGCCTAGGTTCGCCGCGCGCTCGCCGCGTCCTGACGCGATCGATTCGGCTGGGGCGTACGAGCTTCGCTCCGGTCCCGGTAGCGCAGCTTCAGCGCCAGGATGGCGGCCGACAGCGCTAGGCTGATCAGGTTCGACACCGCCAGCGGCCAGCTGGCCAGCAGGACGCCGTACTCGGCGGTCTTTTCGCGCCACAGTTTGGCGAGCTGGGGAACGAAGCTCGCCGTCGAGCAGAGCGCGGCGCCCAAGCCCACGACCTGGATGAAAATGGCGGGCGTCAGGCTCATGGCGGCGGCTCCGGATAAGCAACAGGCCCCGGTCTCGCGACCGGGGCCTGGCGGCGGCTCGAAGCGGGGGAGGGCTGTCGAACCGCGGTTGAGTGGTCCGGCGCGGGGCGGCTACTTCTTCAGCTTGTCCTCGGCCTTGCCGGCGGCGCTCTGCACCTTGCCGGTGGTCTTCTGGGCGATGCCCTTGACCTGCAGGCCGACGTTACCGGTAACCTTGCCGGCCGCTTCCTTGACGG
>PMOY01000011.1 GCA_003165655.1 Solirubrobacterales bacterium | reverse complement strand
GGCTCGGCGACCTCGACGTGGGGCGAGAGGATGTCGCCAGTGCGGTAGGTGAGGTTGTACTCCCCGAACGTCTCCGGGTCGTGCAGCGCAACCCCGGAGTCGAACACCCGGACTGGCTCGCCGGAGGTGTCGTCGTAGACGATCATCTTGCGTGAGCCGACGATCGTCGTACGGCGGAGCTTGCTCGGCGCCAGCCAGGACAGCTCGGCGTGGGCGACGGTGCCCGACCCGTACTCGAGATCGATGAACGCCACGTCTGGGATGCTCGGGATGATGCAACCGCGCGCGAGCGCGTTGACGCGCGCGGGCATCTCGTCGAGCCAGTAGCGCAGGATCGAGAAGTCGTGCGGACCAAGGTCCCACGTCACGCTGACGTCGGACTGGTGTAGGCCGAGATTCACGCGGCTGGTCGAGATGAAGTAGATCTCTCCCAGCTCGTCCTCGTCCAGTAGCGACTTGATCATCACCACCGGCGGGCTGTACAGGAAGGTGTGACCGGGCATCAGGACCAGGCCGGCGTCATCGGCGAGCCCGATCATTGAGATCGCCTGCTCGGACGAAGCCGCGAGCGGCTTCTCTACGAATACGTGCTTGCCGGCGCGCAGGGCCGCGGCGGACAGTGGGTAGTGGGTCGAGATTGGCGTCGCAATCAGTACGGCATCGATCGAGGGGTCCGCGAGGACCTCGTCGTAGCTCGTCGTCGTACGGACCGCAGGGAAGCGGCGCTGGATCGCCGCGAGACGATCGGCGCGCATGTCGCACGCCATCAGCCCTTCCACCAGGGGAAGCTCCTGAAGGTTGCGGATCAGGTTCGGGCCCCAGTAGCCGAGCCCGACCACGGCGACGTTCAGAGCGTCGCTCTGGCGCCTGCGGCGTCCACCATTTCCATTGCTGTTCATGCCGTGCCCCCGGTGCGTGTCATCTTGATTTTGTACATTTGTCCGCTCAAGCTGTCCTCGACCGCTGGCGAAGTACTTGCAGCGGTGTGCGCAGCAGCAGCCGCAGATCGAGCCCCAGCGACCACCCGCGTACGTACGCGACATCCATGTCGAGTGCCTCGCCATACGTGGAGTTCGCCCTCGCGGTCACCTGCCAGAGCCCCGTCAAGCCTTGCGGCATCTGGAACCGCTCGAGGTGATGCGGCGCAAAGTTCTCGGTCTCGTACGGGATGCAGGGCCTGGGACCGACCAGTGACATATCGCCGCGGAGCACGTTGATGAGCTGCGGCAGCTCATCGAGGCTCGTCTTCCTCAGCCAGCGCCCGAAGTCGGTGATCGCATCGGAGCGGTCCAACTTATAGATGCCCATCGCGCCCGTGTTCTCGGCCATCGACGACATCGTCTCGCGGACGTACGCCTCGTGGGCGGTGGTGTCGGTGTCGACCTTCATCGTGCGGAACTTGAGCGTAGTGAACTTCTTCATTCCGGCGGCGAGCCGCGTCTGTCGGAAGAGCACCGGCCCGGGAGAGTCGAGTCGGATCCGCAGCGCGATGAAGGCGAACAGCGGCGCTGACGCGATCAGTCCGACGCTCGCCCCAACGATGTCGATGGTCCGCTTCAGGCTGCGCGCGATGGTCGTCGGGCGCGCACGCGGCAGTCCGAGCACCGCGAGACCCTCGATCGCATGCAGGTCGACACGCGGACCGACGAGCTCGAATAGGCGGGGCACCAGGTCGATCTGTACCCCGGTGCTACGCAGGCGGCGCAGCACGGCAAGCAGATCGGGCAGAGGTTCGCTCGAAAACGCGATGACCACGCGCTCGATGTCGAGGCGCTCGACGATCTCGGGCAGGCGGTCGGGCCCGCCCAGGATCGTGAGGTGCTCGGGGAGGTCCGCGCGACGCGTCCGTGGCTCTCGGTCGACGAATCCGACCACGTTGATGCCGTACTCGGGGTGCTTGATGAGCTTGCGCGCGACCAGCTGGCCCACATCGCCGGCGCCGACGATGACCGTATTCTGCTGGTAGGTGGGCCGACGCCGGCATGCCTGGCGTGCGACCGTGCGCGCGACGGGGACGAGGCACGCGGCGAGCGCCCAGAAGCCGATCAGCCTGTACACATCGGGGTCCGCGAGGCCGTCTAGCCGCGAGGCCACGAGCAGGAGCCACGCGCCGATCGTGACGAGGTGAAAGATGCCGACCACATCATCGGTGGTCGAGTGGTCTACGCGCTCCTCATCGCGGTGATACAGATTGTGGACGCTGGCGACGATCACCCAGCACGGGAGCGTGAGCGCGAACAGCGCAAGCTCTCGCGGCGAACCGAGGCGCTGGGGTCCGGTGCGGGCACCCCACAGGAGCATCGCGACCAGATACGCGACGGTCAGACCCGTCAGGTCGGCGATCATCAGGGCGCGCGGAACGAGCCAGCGACGCCGTGCCATGGGCTTGCGCTGGAGCAGCTCGCGCGTGTGGTCATCGACCGCCGCGACGACGTCGATCGCCTCGAGGGGCACCGCGTTGAGCTGATCCGGGACGGCGGGGGGGCTGGATCCCCGCCTCGCTCCGATTCGCGTTACTGAATGCAGCATCGACGCAAGCATGCACCTATGGGCCGCGCTCGTGTAGACCAGGACGAGAAGACAGGACCTGGGAGTGGGGCGTCCCCTGGACGTTTGACCAGCCGCGTGACGACAATCGCACTAGAGTCCTCAACGTGTCGATCTACGAATCGACGACCGCCGCGCCGGTCGCGCGGCACGAGTGGCGGACTCAGCTTAGTCGCAGCCACGGACCGTTCCTCCTCGCTGGGCTCGCCGTGGCCTCGGTGATCCTCACCAATCTGGTCGACCTACATTTCGACGGTCTGGGGATTCGCCTGCTCAACGCGAACTCGGCATCGAGCTGGTCCCACCGCGCGGACGCCGCGATGCTCGCGGCGGGAGCGGTGCTCGCCCTGTTCGGCGCCCGGCGCTCGACGACACGGCGACGACTGTGGATCTCCGTCGCGGTGATCCTGGCCTTATTCCTCTTCGACGAGGTTTCCTCGCTGCACGCGCACATCGATCAGCTCACGCGCTTCGATCGGATCAGCTACGGCAAGCTGCTGTACGCGCCGCTGCTTCTCGTCCTGGTGATATCGATCTGTCGGCTCGCCGCCGGCACCGACCAGGTGTCGCTCTTGCTCGTTGGTCTCCTGACCCTCTTGGTCTCATACCTGACGCACGTCTTCGTTCTCTCGCTGGTGATCGGATGGGGCTACTACAGCTGGGCCTACCAAGCCGTGGTGGGAATCAAAGAGGGCGCGGCGCTTGGTGGGCTGGTGCTACTGCTGAGCGCCCTGTGGCGCCTGAAGGCGGGGTCTGGAATCCCAATGCCGCCGGCGTCTCCTGATCGGTCGGCCGCAAGGCGAGCTGGTCCGCGCGAATAGATCGTTGGTGCCACCACGCCAGCAGCGACCTGAGTCTTCGTCTGATGGCACAGCTGGCTTGTTGGTTTGATATTTCGCCGAGTCCCGCCACATTCGTCAATGGTCAATGCTGAGGGTGTACCCGGGGGCCGCATACTGATGTCGACGTAACTCCAGCATTGATGCTCCAGTATTGGTGCCACGGCGCCGATACAACGATGTCGGCGCAAAAAGCATCTTCCTACTACTGGGGGCGGGAGTTAGGAGATTTCCCGCATGCCTGCTCGCATCCTCGTAGTCACGCTTGTCGCCACCCTGGCAGCGTTCGGTGAATTCGTCGGTACGGCGTTGGCAGCATCCCCTCCGGTCACGACGTCTCCAACCGTCAGAGCACCGAGTAGCACTGTGACCCCGTCGAGCACTGTTAGCAAGCCCCGACGACGACACCATCGGCCAACCAAGCCGACGCCGATCAAGCCGAAGCCGATCAAGCCGACGCCGAAGCCGGCCAAGCCGGCGCCAGTCAAGCCGCCTACGACGACTCCGACGACGACGCCCCCGCCCCCGACGACCACAGCGCCGGTGTTGTCGGCGTCGGCGAATTTGTGGGTGAGTTTGTCGGGTGGGTCGTGTGCGCGGCAGAGCACGAAGGGTGCGGAGGTGTCTTCTGGGGATTGTGGGACGCTGCAGGCTGCGTGGGATGCGGCGCAGTGTGGGGATACGATCAATATCGATTCGGGGAATTACGGGGGGGATCCGGCGGCTCCGGTCACGTTGTTCGATACCAACGCTGCGTTGCGGGGGACGTGTTCCTCGCCGGTGGTGATCGAGCCGGGACCGGGCGCGACTCGGTCCTCGGTGATCTTCGGGCAGGTCGATTCTGGGTATCTCGGGCAGGATCCCGTGGAGGGGTCATCGAACTGGTTCATTCAGGACATCACGATCGCGGCGGTGATGAACGTCCAGGGCGATTCCGATAACGACACCCTGAACGACATTCAGGGCGGCACGATGTATATCAACGGCGCCCGGAACTTCACGCTGGAGAACTCGAACATGGGTCCGTGTTACAACACGCTCCCCGGTCCGAACCCC
The DNA here is from genome assembly GCA_003165655.1 of Solirubrobacterales bacterium. Classification (GTDB taxonomy): domain Bacteria; phylum Actinomycetota; class Thermoleophilia; order Solirubrobacterales; family Solirubrobacteraceae; genus Palsa-465. The sequence goes on along the minus strand of PMOY01000011.1, from coordinate 7,033 downwards.
GCGATCACGTGCCAGAGCAACTTCAAGGTCGACCCATCCGACGTGTCCTACGGCGGGCAGACGACCGAGAACATCACTCTCAATCACGACTACTTCCATGACTTCATCGATAACAACACCAACAGCGCGACCGATCACGACGAGTGCATCTTCCTCAACGGTGGCGTGAACGAAACGATCGAGAACTCGAAGTTCTCGGTCTGCCAGCTCTACGCGATCTTCCTGCAGCCCTACAGCGGTGTCCCGTTCACGAACCTCGTGATCCAGAACAACTGGTTCTCCGGCACCGAAAACGGCGGCAGCAACGCAGACGAATACGGCACCCCGCGCAACACCGCGGTCGAGCTCGGATCCAACGGCCCGATCGGGATCGACGGCGCACTGATCCGCTTCAACAGCTTCGCCGCCGACGAAGGCATCACCCAATCATCATTCGGGAACAGCAACGACGCAAACGACAGAATCATCGCGAACATCCTCGGAAACGGAAGCTGCGACACCGGCGTCACCTACGGCTACAACCTCATGATCAACCAACCAACCTGCGGCACCGGCGACACCACAATCACCACATCCCCCTACATCAACCCCACCGAAACACCGTCTGGTGTCAACAACTATCACCTCGCCTGCGGCACCGACCTCGGCACCTTCGTCACCCCAAACACCGCGGACTACCAAATCTCTGAGGACCTGGATGGGAATGCGCTGTCCTCGACCGGACCCCGAACCCCAGGATCAGAACAGAGCACCTGCTAGACGGTCGAGGTCGCAGTACGCCAGCGCTCGGGATGACGGCACGCGCCGTCCCCGATGCAGCTGGAGGACAACCCCCGCCGAGGCCATGAAGACGAGGAGACCGCGTGACCCAAGGCCGACGCTTTCGACCGGCAAGGTTGCGGTTGGATCGCGCTCCCGGAACGGGAGCGCGATGCGTTGGGGGTCGTGCGCTACCGGCGCCTGCCGCGCGTCGTCAGATACGGCCCACACCGCACCATTTACCGACTGTCACGGACGATGGACTAAGAACCGGTTCGGCCAATGATCTCTATTACTGTGCGGCTGAGTCCAGGCGATTTCTCTCGGTCGTCCCCGACGCGGTCTTCGCCAGACCGCGGTTGTGCGAATCGGCACTTTATTCACCGTGATCCTTTTGGTGCTGTTCTGGCGGGCCATGAAACTGTGGCGCCGGATCGCTTCGTTCGTGGCACCAATTCGAAGAAGCACTCAGAGTGAACGTGTCGTCGCTGCTGTAAACGTGGTAGAACTCCGCTGGGAGAACGTCGATGCTGCCCGGCATCTGCACGGACGTGATGGTCAGACCGCAGTGTGCGCGTAAGCGCTTACTACCACGGGCAGGGAGATTTCTGCATGCAAGCTCGCAAACTCATCGTCATGCTCGTCGCGGCCGTGGCAGCGGCCAGCGGATTCGCCGACACGGCGGGCGCAGCGCCCGTCCCCATCGCCACTTTCACGCCCGTGGGGAAGGCCGGCGTGGCTGCCTTCAATGGGAAGAGCTCCCTGGTCACGATGCGGCATACAGCGGACCTCAAGCTGTCGCACGCCATGACCCTGGATGCCCGGGTGCTGCCGTCGTCGATTCTGCGCGGTCGAAGGGACATCATCGTCAAGACGCGAAGGCGAGCCCGCTTCCCATACGGACTCGAGCTGACGAACGGTGTACTGGATGCGTACGTGACAATCGGGGGTAAGTTCGTGACGGTCAGAGCGTCGTCGAAGCTGCGGCTGCACACCTGGTCCTTGGTCGCTGTCTCATACGACGGGCGGAGGGTGCGACTGTATGTCGACGGTCACCAGGTCGGCTCCAGGCGGGCGTCGGGAAGACTGAGCACCTCGGGGGGCCCGCTGCAGATCGGCGGCGACAGCGTATGGGGCCGGCACTTCCGTGGCCTGATCGCCTACGCACGCATCTACAATCGGTCCCTGAATATCGCCGCGCCACGACCGCGACGACATCGTCGGTCGCCGACGAAGACCAAGCCTCCTGCGAAGGCGCCAACGACGACCGCCCCCACCACGACCACGACACCGTTCCCAACCTTCTCGAGTGTCGCAAACCTGTGGGTAAGCACGACCGGTGGCAATTGCACGCGGCGCGCTGCCCCAGGTAGCCAGATCCCGTCTGAGGACTGTGGATCTCTCAACGCCGCTTATCAGGCGGCGCAGTGCGGAGACATCGTGAACATCGATGCGGGCAATTACAGTGCGATTACCCAGAACCTCGTCGACCGCTCGGCGCTCGACTCCTGCTCGTCCCCCGTGGTCTTCGAGGCCGGACCCGGCGTGACCCGCTCCACAGCCGTCTTCGGAACGATCAACGCGGGCAACTATGAGGAGGAGACGACCAACGGCGCGTCGCACTGGACTCTCCAGGGCGTGACGGTGACACGTGTCGTCACCCTCATGGCCCCTGCCCAGCACGTCGTTATCAACGACGTGCAGGGAGGCACGGTGTACATCAACGGCGCCCAGAATGTGACGGTTGAGAACTCGAACTGGGGTCCGTGCTACAGCGGGACGCCGGCCACGGGTGACTGCACCAGCAACTTCAAGATCGACCCGGAGTGGACGGTCAGCGGGGTCGCCTACTACACGACGAACATCGACATCTTCCGCAACGAGTTCTACCACTTCTACAACAACGGCCAGACCCACTTCGAGTGCATGTTCCTGAATGGTGGCGTGAACGAGACGGTCGACTCCAACAAGTTCATGGGCTGCCAGAACTACGGAATCTTCCTGCAGCCCTACAGCGGCGTCGGGTTCACGAACCTCGTGATCGAGAACAACTGGTTCGCTGAGACAGCGGGCGGAGAGTTCAATTCGCGCATCTATGCCGTCGACTTCGGCACCAACGGCACCGCGATCAGTAACGTGCTGATCCGCTACAACAGCTTTGCCGCGGACGAGGGAATCACCGACGACGGCGAGAATCCTCCCGGAACCAACGACGCGGTAATCGGGAACATCATCGGAAACTCGGGAACCGACTGCATCAACGGCGTCACCTACGCCTACAACATCTGGAATTACTCGCACACGTGCGGCCCGGGCGATAGAGACATCTCATCCCTTCCCTACGTCGATCAAGCCGTGGGTGCTGAGAACTTCCACTTGATTCCGGGCTCCATCGCGGCAGACTTCGTCGTGCCCAACGCGCCGGATTACGAGCTGAACTACGACCTGGATGGGAACGCACGCCCCGCCGCCGGCCCGCGGGCCGGGGGGGCCGAGCAACCAACGGGCTAGTCCCGCGGGAGCGCGAGGTCGAGCAAGGCGTCGAAGCGCCGCTCCCAGGAGTTCTGGGCGACGAAGGCGAGACGCTTGTTCTCGGGCTCGCGTCCGAGCGCGAGCGCGCGACCTACCCCGCTCACGATATCCCCGCCCGGCGGAACGAGGACCACGCGGTCGCTGACGCCCGCGATCCCTGGGAGATCGACGGCCGCCACCGGCCGCCCGCCCGCTAGGTACTCGTACAGCTTGAGCGGACTCATCGCCTCGGTCAGGGGTGAGCGGACATGTGGGATCAGTCCGACGTCCGCGTGGGCGATCAGCCCGGGAATCTCGGCACGCGGAACCTGTGGATGAATGTGAACGTTTGCGAGTTCGCGTAGGGGCGCGAAGTGCCCGGGATCAAGCAACGGTCCGACAAGGGTGATCGAGCCCTCCGGGATCGAGGCCGCGAGCCCGCTGAGCTGCCGAATATCGATGCGCGATTGCAGGCTGCCCACGTAGAGCAGCCGCGGCACGGGGAGCAGCGCAAACCAGGCGGGCGGCGGCGCAAGGCGCTGCCATTCGGACGGGTCGATCCCGTTGGGCACAACCGTATGGGCTCCGGTCGGTGCGATTCGGCTGATGATGTCGGCTGAGACTGCGACGACCCGCCGCTGCGTCTCTCGCAGTCGCGTAAACGCCTCGGCGTAGGCCGGCCACCAGCGCCTCCGAGGTTCGGCCGCCGCCCAATCATCCCAGGCGTAATAGGTCACGGACGCCGCCCAGCGGAAGTCGCCGAAGCCCGCGAGCAGTGGATTGGCCGTCACGACAGCCGCTCGCGTGAGTCCTCGGTGAACGGCTTCGCGGTGGATGCCGCGCTCGTAGGCGGCGTATGCGCGCTCGACCGCCTTCAGGTCAACGGGATCGTCGCGCCGCAGGCGGAGCGGAGCGTGATGAGAGGCCGTTGGGCTCGTCGGGAATGGTGTGTCGGGGCGGCGGAGAGCGGCACGAGCGAGCTTGCGCGGTGCGCCCCGGAATGGATCGCACACGAGGACGCGGCCCACCCGAGGGTGGCCTGGCAGAGCACTGGCGAGGCGATCCTCGGGAAACGAGAAGCCACGGGCGGCCGCTCCGCTCCACGAGGTGAAGGCGAACGTGAAGACGACATCCGGCGCGGGCGCGGCCACCACGGAGCCCGCGCGATCAGCCTCCATGGAGCCCGCGCGATCAGCCTCCACGGAGCCCGCGCGATCAGTAAGTCGCGCGGATCTTGGGTGCCGCATACCGACCGTTCGAAGACGGGACCGCGCGGCCGAGGGGGCTACTCGCCATCCGCATAACCTAGCCCGGATTAGCGCTTAAGCCGAGCGATCTGGCGAGAATGGAATGATTGACTCGTCTCGGGACCAGTGTATGGCAGCGATTGTCCTGACCAGACGGCTAGGCGCCGCTCAAGATTCAGCGATCCTCCAGTAGCTTCCGTGGTGTGTTCGCGTCATCAGATCACGGGTCCTGTGCGTGAGGCGTCGGCGCATCCGGTGGCTCGCCGGCGCGGCGATTGCGGTCGCGATTGTGGTTGTAGCGGTCGTTGCCCTCAGAACCCCCAAGGTTGCAGTGAGGGTCGGCTCGGGCACCGCGAACTTGTGGGTCGGCTCCGGCGGCGGCAGCTGCACACGCCGCCCCACGCCTGCTAGGGAGATTCCCTCCGGGGACTGCGAATCTCTGGGCGCTGCGTACCAGGCAGCGCAATGTGGGGACACGGTCGACATCGACGCCGGGGATTACAGCGGGACGACGCAGAACCTCGTCAACGAACCGTCGCTTGACGCGTGCTCGTCACCCGTGGTCTTCGAGCCTGCACCCGGGGTGAAGCGGTCCTCGGTCATCTTCGGGACGATCAGATCAGGCTATCTCGGGCAAGATAGGACCACCGGCGCGTCGAATTGGACGCTCAAGGACGTGACGGTGAAAACGCTCATCACCCTCATGGCACCCGCCGACCACGTCATTATCAACCACATCCAGGGCGGCACCATGTACATCAACGGCGCGCGAAACTTCACGCTTGAGAACTCGAACCTCGGCCCGTGCTACAACACGCTGCCCGGCCCTGACCCTGAGGTGACGTGCCAGAGCAACTTCAAGATCGACCCACAGTGGAAGCAGCCCACGGGAGCCGTTTACAACACGACCAACATCGATCTCTTCCACAACGTATTCCACGACTTCATCGACAACAACACCAATCCCTCAACCGACCACGACGAGTGCATCTTCCTCAACGGCGGAGCAGACATCACTGTCAACTCCAACAAGTTCTACGACTGCCAGCTGTACGGGATCTTCATCCAGCCCTATTCCGGCGTCGGGTTCACGAACCTCCTGATCGAGAACAACTCGTTCTCCCGTACGCAGAACAGCGGCAGCAACACCAATCCCGCAGGTATCCCCAGGGACTCGGCAGTTGACTTCGGGACGAATAGCACAGCGATCAACAATGCGCTCGTCCGCTTCAACAGTTTCTCCGCAGATGAGGGGATCACGGATGACGGCCATAACCCGCCCGGGACGAACGACCGAGTGGTCGGGAACATCATCGGGGACTCGGGAGCCGCCAACTGCATCAGGGGCGTCATCTATGCCTACAACATCTGGGGAGGACACGATTGCGGCTCCACCGACATAAGTGTGAGCCGGCTTCCATACGTCGATGCCAGTCCTGACTCGGGGGATTTCGAGCTCACTCCGCACTCGGTTGCGCAAGGCTTCGTGACTGCCAGCGGTCCCGACTACACCCTCTCCACGGACTTCTATGGGCACCGACGGCCGACGGCTGCTCCGCGCGACGCCGGAGCCGTTGAATCTGACCCGGCCACGAGATGAGCACGTGTGCCTTATGGCCGATAGACGAACTAGGTAACTATCGAGAGCTTTCGATAATATTGAGCCACAGATCAGGCTGGCGAGTCGTTCGAAGATCGTGGTGCAGGTCCCGCCACACGGCTTCGAGATCAGCCCGAGGTCGCGATCGCGCGACTGGCTGAATGGCTAGGCAGCACGGGTGCGTTCCCCCCCCGCTGGACGGTCGTCGCGGCTGCTCCCGGCGGTAGAATGAGCGCAGAAATGACCGACACGAGGCCAGACGGGGGCGGAGAGGTTTTGTCGACGCCGCGATCCGAGGACGAGAACGTCCGCGGTCGCGTCCTCAACGGCTTCAAGTGGAATGCGTTGGGGACGGGAGCGGCTCAGGTATCGCAGATTGTCGTCGGCGTCGTGCTCGTACGACTGCTGTCACCGCACGACTACGGACTAGCCGGCATGACGTTGGTATTTTCGAGTCTCGTTCTGATGCTCTCGGACGTTTCGATGGGCTCAGCGCTCGTCCAGCGGCGTCAAATCACGGAGGCAGATCGCTCCACCGTGTTTTGGACGAGCGCGATCATCGGAACGGTGTTGACCCTCGCCGGAATTGCGCTTTCAGGACCGCTCGCGGACTTCTACGGCCAGCCTGAGGTGCGTCCTCTCTTCGCCGTGGTGTCAATAAGCTTCGTGCTCGTCGCGCTCCAAACGACGCAGCACTCGATCATGCAGCGTGACATGCGGTTTCGCATGATCAGTATCCGCTATGCCGCGGGAGTGGTCGCGGGCGGCATCACCGGTGTGATTGCGGGCCTGCTCGGGGCCGGGCCGTGGGCTCTCGTCCTGCAGCAGGTTTCTTCGGCTGCTTGCGGCACGCTACTGCTGTGGACGTGTTCCCCGTGGCGGCCACACTTCATCTTCTCCCTGAAGAGCCTGCGTG
>PMOY01000148.1 GCA_003165655.1 Solirubrobacterales bacterium | reverse complement strand
GACAAGCCACCGAACTGACGAACCAGGGGGAGGTACGCGCCGCTCAGCGGCCTACAACGACCCGGATCGGTGAGAAGCGCGTGACCCGACCGCCCGACCTGCTGGCATTCAACCGCGATCGCCGGCCACGCCACCGCCGGCCTCGGTGACTCTCACGCACGCGCTTGATCCGCTGCTACAGCTCTGGTCGATACGCCCGCAACTCCGCCCCATGCTCGGAGAGCCAGGCTGCCTGCTCCTGCCAGCCGGGCACGGCGGCCTCAAGCTGGCGCCAGAACTGTCTGGAATGGTTGGGCACCCGGAGGTGGCAGAGCTCATGGATGACCACGTAGCGCAGTACCACTGCCGGCGCGAGCACCAGCCGCCAGTTGAACGAAAGGTTGCGACCGGGTGAGCACGATCCCCATCGCGTGCGTTGGTCGCGGACGGCGACCGCCCCGAACTCGAGCCCCAGACGGGCTGCCTCCGACTCGGTCGCCTCGCTGATAGCGGCCTTGGCGGCACGGCGGTACCAACGTGCCAACCCCTCCTGGCGACCCTCATTGCCGGGGCCGCGGAGTACCAGGACGCCGTCCTGCTCCGACGCCGTGACACGGTCGCCGATCACCGTCTCGACGCGGACGGGCTTCCCGCGCAGCCACGCGACCCCTGATCGCTGCAACCCGAGTGCGAACGGGCGCTCGCGCTCCGCTTCGACTTGCTTGAGCTTCTCGGCGATCCAGCCACGGCGCGCCAGCAGGGCGGCGTTGATCTCCTCGGCGGCAGTGTCCGCCGGAACGATGATCTCCAACGGCCGCTGAGCGCCAAGCAGGATGCGGGTCGTACGCGCGGTCGGCGACTCGCGCACCCGCACGTCGACGGGTCGGCCGTCGACGTCGAGCTGTCGTGAGGGTCGATCGACGAGCGCGCGGCTCACTGCACCTGCTCCGCAAAAGCCACGAGCGTGCCCACGGCGTCGTCCGCGAAGCCGCCGACCACGAGCCCACGGGTGCCCTCGTCCCGAGCAAGCTCCTGAATGACGATCTTGCCGACAGCCTGGCGAACATCGTCACGGGTGTGCCATCCGGCGAAGCCGGCCACCTCCCCGAGCCGACTGTCGATGCGACACACGCTCTCGAGCGTGCTTGCTTCGCCGGCGCCGGGGGCCCGCAAGCGGACCAGGTTGAGCAGGGCATAACCGCCCTCGCTTAGCCCAAGCCTTTCCGGTGCAGCGTGGTGCTCCTCCATATCGAGAACAAGCTGCTCGTACTCGGCAAGAAGCTTCTCGATCTGCGCGTCGGCGGCGGCCTTGCGGTCACGCAGGTCGCGAAGCTTCTCCGAGAGCGCCTGCATGACTGGGTCGTGCGGACGAGCTTTGATCTCGTGCACGACGGCAGCCTCGATCTGGGCGGCCTTCTCCTCCGGCGTCAGGGAGCCGTCTGCCGCGAGCTTGTCCAGAAGCGTGCCGTCGATCAGCACCACAGCGCGCTCGGCGTTGAGGGCGACAACGTCGACAGCCGACTGGATGATCTCGGTCGTCTTGGCCATGTGCTCTGACGGATCGAAGACCGTGTCGTAGCGTGCGGCACGCAGACGGGCGTGGACTTCGACGAGCTTGCGGTAGTCATCGAGGTAGTCGCGTAGTCCCGGGTCCGGCGCGAGCGTCTCGTAGATGGTCACGGCCAGCCAGAAGCGCTCGTCGAACTTTTGGTCGAGCTCCTCGTCCTGCAAGCGAGCGAGCAGCCACGCGCCCTGCTTGTCAGGTGACGAGCCTCGAGGGTAGCCAGCGACGACCGCAAGGGCCTCAGCTAAAGCGATGGGGAAGCGCTCACGCAGTTCGTCGACCTTGATCGCGGCATGGGCGACATCGTCGGAGTTGAAAGCGGCCAGCGCCTTCTCGAGGTGACCGAAGACCCCCCAGTAATCGACGATGATGCCGTAGGCCTTCTGCTGCTCGGGCATCGGCCGGTTTGTGCGGGCAACGGCTTGGAGGAGGTTGTGGCCCGCCAAGCCGCGGTCGAGGAACATCACCTGCTCGACTGGAGCGTCGAAGCCGGTCAGCAGCATGTTGTTGACGATGAGGACCTTGAGCGGGTCGGTCGGATCGGTGAAGCGCTTAGCGAGCCGCTTTACGGCCTTCTTCTCGCTCATTGTCAGGGCGACTACTTCGACCTCGGCCTCTCCCGCTGTGCCCTCGGCGGCCTCCTCGCCATCCTCGTCATCAGACTCGTCGATGCCGCCGCCGAGCCGCCCGAGCTGCTCGCTGGCGTACCAGCGACGCATGAAGTCCGAGTCGTTCTTTCCGCGCGACGTAACCACGGCGAACTCGTCGGGCTGCAGGTGTTTGGCGAGCTCGTTGGCGTACAGAGCGCAGGCCTCGCGGTCGGCGGCGACCAGCTGGGCCTTGAAGCCGTTAGGGGCTGTGCGCCTGTGCATGTACTCCGCTACGTCGGCGGCGATCGCCGTGACGCGGGCTGGTTTCTTGGCGACGACGTTGAGCCGGACAGCGCGCGCGCGAAGCTCAGCCTTCTGCTCGTCCGTGAGCCCCGAGAACTCGTGCTCGAAGGTCTCATCGACATCTTCGAGGCGGACGGCCCACTGCGGCATGCGCGCTTCGTACGCGATGGGAACCGTCGCGCCGTCGTCGATGGCCTCCTTGATGCGATACGCGTCGAGGTAGCTCTCGCGCCCGCCATCTATCTCGGGCGAGAACGAGCGCCTAGTGGAGTGGTCGTGGGTCTCGATGGGCGTACCGGTGAAAGCGAACAGCTTGGCCTCAGGCAGCGCCGAGCGCATGTAGATGCCGAGGTCTCCCTCTTGGCTGCGGTGCGCCTCGTCGACGAAGACAATGACGTTGTCGCGTGTGCTCAGGTCAGCCTGGGCGTCGCGAAACTTATGCACGGTGGTGACGATGACGCCACGGCGGTCAGCAGCCAGTGCGTTCTGCATCTCGTTCGTGCGTGAGGCGCTCATCACCCCGTCGAAGTTGCATGCCGTCAGCGTGTCGTTGATCTGATCGTCCAGATTGGTGCGGTCAACGACGATGAGGACAGTCGGATTGTCCAGCCCGGCAGCGAGCAGCTTGCGGGCAGCGAAGACCATGGTGAGGCTCTTGCCCGAGCCCTGGGTATGCCAGATGAGGCCGCGGTCGTGGACCCCCTCGAGAACGCGCCTGACAATCTTCGATGCAGCGCGGTACTGCTGGTAGCGCGCGAGCTTGCGGCGGGTAACGCCGTCGCGCGTCTCAAAGACCGAATAGTTGGCGGCGAGGTCGGCGAGGGTGTGCGGCGAGAAGACGCCCAGCAGCACGGTGTCCATCTCGGTGGCGCTCTCGGGACGCGGGTGCGGGTGCGTGTCCTTCCACTCGGCGTAGCCGGACAGCCCCTGCGTACCGACCGGGCCGACGCGGAAGTGAGTCCCGTTGCAAATGCCGGCGATCATCCCGAGCGCGATCAGCTGCGGCGCGTCCTCCCAATATCGCTTGAGGTCGCGTGCGGCTTCGACGACCGGCACGCCCGGCGCCTTGTTTTCGACGATGCCGAGCGGCAGCCCGTTGACGAGGAAGACGACGTCGAGCCGCGGTTCGCGGGCGCCGCCAGTCGCGATCACCATCTCTTCGGTCACGACGTAGTCGTTGGTCGACGGGTCGACCAGGTCGAGGAGCGTCACGTCCGCGCTTGGGAGGCCCGCGACGCTGACGTTCAGCCCATGGCGCAACCAATCCATGACCTCCTGGGGGTCGGTGGCCGAGCGGACGCGCTCTACGGCTGCCTCGACGTGGACTTCGGCGATGGCTGGGTTGAGCTTGCGGATTGCGGCCTCGAGATATGGCACGACCACTGCGTCGCTCATTTGCGTGCCGCGGATGGCGTTGAGCTGCTCGCGCGGTTTAACCGTCCACTTGAGCGCGCCAGCACGCTCGAGAATCTCCTGCTGCACCAGTGCTTCGTCGCCCGTGCTCATCGGTCACAACCTACGCCGCGGCCTCATCGGGCACGCGGATCGCGCCAGAAATGAGCAAGGCCACGGCACCCGCGCCAAGGCCCGATGCGGCGACCGCGCTCGCGGCGGTTGCACGCCGCAGCTCCAGGAGAGCCAGCAGCTCATCGCGGAGCTCGTCCTCCTCAACGGTCGTGGCGGGCCATGGAACCTCAAGCTCACGAATCTCGCTTTGCGAGATGTTCTGCATGCTGCTGCTACTGCCACCAGCAGCCAGCTCGATCTGTTGCCTCACGTCCGGTGCAGCAAGGACAATCTCAAGCAGATCCGGATCGACGCCTGGCTTCGGTACCAGCCGAAGGGTCTTGTCGGACAAGTAGATCCCTGCCACCTCCTGCCGGACGCGGCAGACAGAGCCGACCAGCTTTGGGGTATTGGCACGAGAGATCAGCAGGTCACCCTTCCGAACCTCGGCACGAGCTGGCATCTCCGTTCCGTGCGGAAGCACCTTCGACTCTCGAGCGTCGAAATGCCCGGGCCGGATCGAGCTCACCTTGAGAACCCCGCGCTCACCCCGGGCCGGAGGCTCGGGCTCAGCCTGTGGGCTGCGGCCACCGACGATGTCATCCAGCAGGTCGTTGAGCGCGACCGTCAGGAGCCCGTCGAGGACCCTGTCGCGGGCTGCGACGAAGAGCGCGATCGCGGCGGCGGCTTCCGCGCGTGTCGCCTCTACGAGCTGCTCAAGGGCATGTCCCGCGGCAACGATCTCCCTTTGATTTTCCAACGAGGGCAACGCGACGGCGATCGTGAGCAGATCTGCGGGCTTCAGCCGGTTCCTACGCTCGGCGGTGCCTGTGCACAGCGCTCGCATGTCGAGATGGAAACGTGGATCGCGGCAAAGAAGCGCGAGATAGCCAGAGTCGATCTGCTGGCTGTCCGGAGTGAACGTTGGGAACTCAGGCGACACGAAGTAGCCGTCGAAGTTGGGCGGCACGACTGTGATCGGTCCCTCCCAAGCGGTGAGCTTGCGGTAAACGAGTTGGCCGGCGCGCAGTTGATGCAGCTTCGGGTACGTCGTGTCTGCCCCGCGAAGCTCCTCTCGTGCGAAAAGGCCCTCTCCAGCGATCTTGACGCCAGCGATCCGGTATCGCTGCGATGGATCGACAGCGACCTTCACGACGTCGAGCGCTACGACCTCCCCTAGTGGCACCGTGCGAGCGTGCTGGGGGGTCATAGCTTCAGACCGTCTTCGGCTGCAAGGCATCCAGCACGCGTTCGGCGGCAGCTTCTGCCACCTTCCGGCGCGCTGCAGCCGAGCGGTATGCGGCGAGCGCATCGTCGAGGCTGGGGATCACTCCGTCGTCGACGCTGGACGACACGTAGCGACGGACGGTCAGGCTGTAGCCGAGCGCCTTGATCTCATCGCTCGAAGCGACCGCGCAGAAGCCCTCATCCGGCTGGGTCGCCCGAAACGCTTCCACGATCCGGTGGATATCGCTGTCGCGGAGGTGGTTCTTGGTGTCGGTGCGCTCGAAGCACTCGCTGCCATCGATGAAGAGGACCTTCTCCTTCAGTTCTGCACGTTTGGTCTTGTTAACCACGAGGTAGCAGGCGGGAATGCCGGCTCCGTAGAACATGTCCTTCGGCAGCTGGATGACCGCCTCGACGATGTCGGCGTTCACCAGGTCCTTGCGGACCTCGAGTTCCGACCCCTTACGGAAGAAGACGCCGTTCGGTAGGACCACTGCCATGCGGCCATGATCGTTGAGTGAGGCGACCATGTGCTGGACGAAGGCGATCTCGCCATGGCTCTTCGGCGGGACGTGCATGATGCGCCCGAACGGGTCGCCGGACTTCTTGAGCCAGTCGTGCCCCCAGTTTTTAGGAGAGAACGGTGGATTAGCAATGACGAGGTCGAATCTCCTCAGGCCGCTCGATCCGATGAATTTCGGCTCCTTCAGCGTGTCGCCGCGCTCAACAGTCGCGGCGCCGGACGCTCCGTGCAGCAGCATGTTCATGCGGGCGATGGCCCAGGTCTCGGGGTTTATCTCTTGACCAAAGATCGCAAGCCCTCGGGCCTCGTTCCCGTGCAGGCGACGGGCCTCATCGAGCACCTGAAGCAGTAGGCCGCCCGAGCCGCAAGTCGGGTCGTAGGCCTCGTCTGTCGGCCCCGGGGCGAGCAGGCGAGCACCCAGTTTGCCGACGGCCGCGGGGGTGTAGAACTCTCCGCCGCCCTTCCCGGCGCCCGCGGCGAACTTCGCGATCAACCATTCGTACGCAGCGCCCAACATGTCTGGCGTGACACGCTTGTTGGTGAGCGGCCCAAGCGCGTGGAAGTGATCGAGAATGCCGTGCAAGTCGTCAGCTGGCAGCGCGGTCTTATTGTTGAAGTCGATGTTCTCGAACACCCCAGAGAGCTGCTTTGGGTTGGCGCGGCCGATTTCGCGCAGCGCATCATTCAGTGCTTTGCCCTGTGTCTCCTTGTCGGCGCCGCGGACGTCGTCAAAGAAGTGCCCGGACGGGACGATGACGCTGTGGTACATGGCGGGATTGGCCTCGATGATCTGGACCGCCGCATCAGCGGGGACGCCGGCGAGATCATTCTCGAGAGCGTTGGCGCGCTCCTCGTGGAAGCGATCGGAGGCACGCTTGAAGAACAGCAACGGCAGGACGTAGTCCTTCTGGTTCGAGATCTTGTTGCGGAACAGGTCCGCGCTCTCCCAGAGGTGATCCTCGAGGGCCTTGAGTGTGAGCGGCTGTTTCGGATCGGTGGCCATAGGTCGAGAGTGCGTCGACCTTAGCGGGCCGCTCGGGCCGCCGACCGAGAAGTCGATGCGTCGTTCCAGGACCACGGCTTCGCCTGAAACGAAGGTTCGTCCGATCCGCCGGCTGGGCCAACGCCCGTCCGTTTAGCGTTCGCTCAGCGAACAACCGCGCATGCTGTCGCGCAGCCAAGCCAGTACGGGCGATCTCCTGTCTCAGATAGCCCGTCCGTTGAGATTCGCAGTGAGCGGTTGCTAAACGAACTGTCCGAGCGGGCGTCTACGGTGCGGAACCAATGAGCGAGCTGATCGGGTACGCGCGCTGCTCGACGGCCGGCCAGGACCTGACCGCCCAGCGCCAGGTGTTACGCGATCTCGGCGTCGACGAGCCGCGCATCTACATCGACCACGGGCTCACGGGTCGTAACCGGGAACGTCCTGGGCTGCAGCTGGCGCTTGCCGCCGTCAGGGAAGGCGACACACTGGTCGTCCCGAAGCTCGACCGGCTCGCCCGGTCGGTGCCTGACGCACGGGCCATCGCCGACGAGCTCGAGCAGCGCGAGGTGCGGCTGCAGCTCGGCGCCTCGGTGTACGACCCACGCGACCCGATAGGCCGGATGTTCTTCAACGTACTCGCGACGTTCGCAGAGTTCGAGGCGGATCTCCTCAGCATGCGCACCCGCGAGGGAATGGCAGTCGCGAGCGCTCGAGGTCGGCTCAAGGGCAAGCCACCGAAATTGTCAGCGAGCCAGCAGCAGCACCTGCTCAAGCTCTACGACACCGACGACAAGACGGTCCCCGAGCTCGCCGAGCTGTTCAGCGTCAGCCGCGCCACGGTCTACCGCGTGCTCGATCGTCATCACAAGCGCCCACCGGTGGTGCCTTCCGCAGTTCGCTGACGCGGGCGCGAAAGCGGAGGGCCGCCGACTCAGCAGCTTCCCTGCCATCCGCGCATTGCACGTCAGACCCAGGCGCGAGCGACGTGCTCGTCGCCACCAGAAAGCTGGACTGCCTTCGTGCCGCCTCAACCGGGCACCGCAGCGTCGTCGGCGCTCGAAGCCGTCCCAAAATGGGACGCCCGCGAAGCGAATGAGGGTAACTCCGCGTCACTTGATCAGGTGATGGAAGCTGAATCCTGGCTGGTCAGAGTGTGGTTCGCCAACCACCGCCGGAGGCAAGATGTCGGAGCCAGCGAGGACCACGTCGTACGTGAACGCGCCCAACGAGGTTTTGAGCGCAAGTGACGGGATTGAATACGCCTACAGGGACATCGGCGCGGCTGGCGAGGTGCCGCTCATCGCGCTGCATCACTTCCGCGGGAATTTGGACAGATGGGATCCGGCCCTTGTCGAAGCCCTTGCCGCAGGCCGGCGCGTCGTGACGTTCAACAACCGTGGCGTCGCGAGCTCGACTGGGAGCACGCCACGGACTTTTGCGGAGATGGCTGTCGACGCGCTCGCGTTCGTCGACGCGCTCGAGATCACCGAGGTTGATCTCCTGGGGTTCTCGATCGGCAGCTTCATCGCGAGGAGATCGCCTT
>PMOY01000123.1 GCA_003165655.1 Solirubrobacterales bacterium | reverse complement strand
TCGGGTCGCACACCAGCCGCCGGCGCGACTCGGGCACCTCCGGGGCGAAGGTCGTGAACGAGTCGGCGTAGGAGCGGTTGCGCCGTCCGCCGCCGGAGATGCCCGCGCCGTCCTCGAGCAGCGCCAGGGCGCCCGGCATCGACGGCACGTCCGCGGCGGCCACCTCCGCGGCGAGCCCGCTCTCGCGCCCCAACCCGTGCAGGTGCCCGAGCAGCCCGAAGCCCGTGACGTCGGTTGCGGCGTGCGCCCCGGCGGCCAGCGCTCGCCGGCTCGCGTCGGCGTTCAGCGCGACCATCACCGCAACCGCCTCGGCGAGCTGAGCGGGGTCGGCGGCGCCGCGCTTGTGTGCCGTGGTGATCGCGCCGACGCCGAGTGGCTTGGTCAGCACGAGCGCGTCCCCGGCCCGCGCGGAAGCGTTCGTGAGCATCGCCGCGGGGTCGACCGTGCCGGTCACGGCAAGGCCGTACTTGGGCTCGGGGTCGTCGATCGAGTGTCCACCGACGATCGAGCAGCCGGCCGCTTCGGCCACCGAGAGACCGCCTTCGAGGATCCGGCGCAGTACGTCGCCGCCGAGCTGCTCGAGCGGGAAGGCGACGAGATTGAGCGCGGTCAGCGGCAAGCCACCCATTGCGTAGACGTCAGAGAGCGCGTTTGCCGCGGCAATCCGCCCGAAGTCGAACGGGTCATCGACGATCGGCGTAAAGAAGTCGACGGTCTGCACGAGCGCGAGGTCCGGTCGGAGCTGGAACACGGCGGCGTCGTCCCCGCTCGCCGACCCGACCAGGAGCCGCGGGTCGCGCACGACGGGCAGTCCGCGCAGGATCGGCAACAGGTCGGCGGCTGGGAGCTTGCATCCGCACCCGGCGCCGTGCGACAGTGATGTGAGCGCGACCGGTTTCAGCTCGCGCCGAAGGCTATAGCTTCTCGCGCCGCGTCAGGACTTCTGACGAGCCGCCGTCGGCGCGTATTCGGGATCCGGGTGCAGGCCGCTGTTCGCGGGCGAGAAGATGCTGACCTCGCCGACATCCCAACGGATGCGATACCTCGGGTTCGGATCGCCGCGCACCACCTCTTCGATGACGCCGTGGCGGGGTCGGCGTAGCCCGCCCGTCTGAGACCGCGCGCGACGGCCACTCTTCTCGGCGACTACGTGATCTCCAACCTCAAATGCCACGAATTGCGCTCCTCTCGGCCCTGTTGATGGCAGGCGGCCATGATACGGAACCCGCAGCTCCCCTCGCGTCCTGTTCGGGACCGCGGTCAGAGAGGTGTGGCTGACCGACGCGCGGGGATACCGGTTAGTGTCCTGCCGGCGGTCCGTCTGCCACGGTCGCCGCGCCTCGCGGCGGACCGATCTCCATGCCTGATCCAGAGACCATCCAACGGTTAGCCGAGCTGATAGTGCGCTTCGGCGCCAACGTCCAGCCTGGGCAGATCGTGACGATCAACAGCGAGCCCGGCAAGGAGGATCTCGCCCGCGCCGTCGCGGACGTTGCCTACCAGGAGCAGGCGAGGTTCGTCGACCTCGATGTCTTCGACGTGTACCTGAAGCGCTCGCGCGTGCTCCACGCAGACGAGGCGACGCTCGACTTCGTGCCTCCGTGGTACGGCGAGCGGATGCGAGCGCTCGGCGAGCATCGCTGCGCCCGGATCACGTTATCGGGGGTCGCGGCACCGCACGCCTTGGAGGGCCTCGATCCCGCACGAGTCGGTCGCGACATCCTGCCGGCGACCCGCGAGGGGATGGAGCTCCTCAACGCCCGATCGACGAATTGGACGGTCTCTCCGAGCCCGACGAAGGAATGGGCCGCCCTGGTCCACCCGCGCGCCGACGGGGAGCAGGCGCTCGAGCTTCTGTGGGAACAGATCGCCCGTGTCTGCCGCCTGGACGAGGCCGATCCGGTCGCCGCGTGGACCAGCCGCCTCGACGCGCTCGAGGCGTCAGCCGCGAAGCTCAGCGAGCGTCGATTCGCGGCGATCCACTTCGAGGGACCGGGCACCGACCTCACGGTCGGGCTGCTGCCGGGGGGGAACTGGCGCGGCGCCCGCTTCTCGACGGTAGACGGGATCGTGCACGTCCCGAACATTCCCACCGAGGAGGTGTTCACCACGCCCGATCCGACACGGGTCGACGGCGTCGTGCGCGCCACCAAGCCACTGTTCGTCGCGGGCGCCCTGATCGAAAGGCTGCGGCTCCGCTTCGAGGGCGGGCGCGCGGTCCAGATCGACGCCGACCAGGGCGCTGACATCGCGCGCGCGCTCGCCGCCCGCGATGAAGGCGCTGGACGACTGGGCGAGGTGGCGCTCGTCGACCGCGAGGGACGGATCGGACCGCTGGACACGGTCTTCTACGACACGCTGCTCGACGAGAACGCCGCCAGCCACATCGCCCTCGGGCAGGGCTTCGGGTTCCTCATCGACGACGCCGACCGGGACGCAATCAACACCAGCCAGATTCACGTCGACTTCATGATCGGCGGCGACGACGTCGCCGTCACGGGGATGACCACGGCCGGCGAAACCGTGCCCCTGCTGCGACAGGGCACCTGGCAGATCTGAGTCGAGCCCCGCGCGGGCATCGGGCGCAGCGGTGCCCTACGCTTGCCACACCCGGAGAGGTGCCGGAGCGGTTGAACGGGCGCGACTGGAAATCGCGTAACGGGGGTTGACCTCGTTCGAGGGTTCGAATCCCTCCCTCTCCGTTTCGGCCCAGCTCAGCGCGAGTCGTCAACTCCATCGAGACCGGGGCGGTTCCATCCACACCGAGTCGCTCGGGTGCTGTACGTTTCGATAGGTGATGCGAGCGGGAAGCACGATCAGCGACAGGGGTCTTCGGTTTGCGCGGGGCAGGAATGCCGTGGCAGCCAGGCGGCGTGCTGTGACGCCATGAGCCCCCCAGCGCCACGGCCGGCACTGCGGCTGATCAAGGGCACGCTCGACGAGGCGCCCGGCTGGTCCTGGTTCTGCGGCCACTGCGCGGCGGCGCCGAGCAGGCAGCTGGTGTCTCCGCTCACGCGCGTATGCGGATCGTGCGGGATGGGGCTGCTGCTCGAGACGAGATCCGATGCCGCGCCCGGTAGCGATGACGCCTTTCTCGTGATCGACTCGCGGCTGACCGTACAGGCCGTCTCGCGGGATGCCGAGAGGCTGCTCGGCATCAACGAGGACGAGATGGTCGACGGGCCCGTGACGCAGTTCCTCGGTGCTGCCGATGCCGAGGCCCGCGAGCCGGAAGAGTTCCTCTACCTGCTCCACCGCGCGAGCACGGGCGCCGACGAGCTCCACTCGGTGTTCGTGCGCCCACGCAATGCGTTCGGCGTCCGCATCGTCGCCCGGATCGCCCCGTGCGGACCGCCGCGCGCCGCTCTCGTCGTGCTCGGAAGACAAGCCCCGCGATCCGGCTTGCGCGTCGTCAGCGACGATTAGGGTCGGCCAGGGTCGGCCGCGGCGGTCGCGGGCAACCCCGTCACGCGGCGGGCAGTGCCGGCGGCGCGCCGCAGGCAACGAGCGCCGGCGGGAGGACGATCGTGCCGTTGTCCCGCTGGCCGTTCTCCAGTAACGCCACGATCGTCCTCCCGACGGCGACCGCCGTCCCGTTGAGCGTGTGCACGTGGGCGAGCTTCCCGTCTGCGGAGCGGTAGCGGATATCGAGCCGCCGGGCCTGGAAGTCGGTGGTGTTCGAGCACGACGTGAGCTCGCGGTAGCGGCCCTGGCCGGGGAGCCACGCCTCGCAGTCGTACTTCTTCGCGGCCGAGGCGCCGAGATCGTTGACCGCGATCGCGACCACCCGGTAGGGAATCTCGAGCTCGGAGAGGATCGACTCCTCGATGCTCAGCAGGCGCTCGTGCTCGGCAGCCGAGTCCTCCCGCGCGACGAAGGAGAACATCTCGACCTTCTCGAACTGGTGCACGCGGAAGATTCCCCGCGTGTCCTTACCGGCGGCGCCGGCCTCACGGCGAAAACAGGACGAGAACCCCGCGTAGCGCGCGGGCAGCTCGTCCAGCGCCAGCACCTCATCGCGATGCAGCGAGGCCAGGGGCACCTCCGAGGTGCCGACGAGATAGAGCTCGTCGTCGGCGAGCCGATAGATCTGTTGCTCGGTGTCAGGCAGGAAGCCGGTCCCGTATAGCGCCTCCTCGCGCACCAGCACCGGGGGGATGACCGGCTCGAAGCCCTCGGGGCGCAGCTTCTCGAGGACGTAACGGACGAGGGTCAGCTCGAGCATCGCCAGGTCGCCGAGGAGATAGGCGAAACGCGATCCCGACACGCGCGCCGCCCGCTCCATGTCGATTCGGGGGCCGGCGAGCTCGAGATGGTCGCGGCCGGTGGCTCCCGCCTCTCCGACCTCGCGCAGCACCTCGTCCCGATCGGGAGCGTCCGGCGCGGGGAGGTTGGGGAGGGCGGCGAGGGCGCCATCACGCCCGCTGCGCAAGGCCACCTCGCGATCGCTCAGTTCGCGACCTCGCGCCGCGAGCTGGGCGAGCTGTTCGCGCTCCTCGGACGTCGGGGCTCCGCGACGACCTCGACTCGCGCGATTCTGCTCGGCTCGGAGCTCCTCGAGCTCGGCGGTGATCGCGCGCCATCGATCGTCAAGCTCAAGCACGCGATCGACCGCCTCGGCCAACCCCGGGTCACGCCGGGCGAGCGCTTCCCTGACCGCTTCGGAGTCGCGTCGGATCAGTCTGATGTCGAGAACGCGGCGCCTCCGCCGGGGTCGCTAGCCGCTGCCACCACTTTGCAAGCTAGGACTTCGCCTTGATGACTGTGCCAGACGGGGAGATCACGTACCAGAGGCCACCATTGAGATTGACTGCCTCTCCGGTCGCCGTTCCGGTGGCGGTGTCGGCCACGTACGTGTACAGCGGCCAGCCCGCGTAGGTGATCACCTGACCGCCCGACGGGTTGGGGTCGCTTCCGAGCAGCGACTGCTTGACCGCGCCCGAAGCCACGGCCTTCTCGCCGGTCGGCAGCGAGGCCGGGGGCCATACCGCCGCGCATCCGCCCACGCAGGTGACCTTCTTGTCATTGTCCGGCGCGAAGATGTAGAGCGTGTGTCCTTGAGCGTTGACCAGCACAGGGCCTAGGCCAGAGATCATCGCGGTGGCGATCTTCGGTCCGTTCGCCGCCACAACCTTTGGCGTCGTCTTGGCCGGCGCCTTCGCCTTCTTCGGTTTCGCGGGCGTCGTCGTCGTCGGCGGCGTCGTCGTCGTCGGCGCGGCCGTCGTCGTCGTCGTCGCCAGCGGGATCGTCCCGATCGGGCGCGAGGCGCATGTGGGCTGACCGATGCCTTCGTTGCCCTGTCGGCCCGCGTATTCGGACACGAACAGCGCGACCTCCTGCGCCTGCTTGCCGACGACGATGTTCTGGGGCATCGTCGCGCCCGAGAAGCCGCCGTTCTCGATCGCGTAGAGCACG
>PMOY01000188.1:14828-33933 GCA_003165655.1 Solirubrobacterales bacterium | reverse complement strand
GTTGTGCTTCGGGTTGTTCCGAACGCGGCTGATGGGTGGCCGGTTTGAGAGTGAGCTGTGGTTGCGGGTGTAGTTGTAGTGCTTGAGCTAGAACGGGAGCGCTGCCGCGCGGGCGTCTGAGGTGCGGTAGCGCTGTCCGTAGGCCCGTTCGCGGGCGAGGGTTTGTTGGTAGCGCTCGATCTTGCCGTTGCGTTTGGGGTGTGGGGCGGGATCCGGCGGTGCTGGATGTGGTGGAGCTCGAGTAGTTCTCGGAGCGTGTTGTTCTTCACGTAAGCCCACGCGTGTCGGTCTGCAAGCGTTTGGGGGTGATCCCGAGACGGTCGTAGAACGCGAGCGCGCGGGCGGTGAACGCGGTGACGGTCTCGGCGAGTTCGTCGGGATGGATCTCGGTGTAGGCGATCCGGGTGTGGTCATCAATGATCGAGTAGCAGAACTCCCAGCCCACTCCGGAGCGCTGCTCGGCACCGGTGCGGTCCCGGACGCCGGTCACGCGATGGCCGGGGCGGGAACCTCGCTAGGCGTTTGGTGTCCATTTGCAGCAGATCGCCGGGACAAGGCCACTCGAACCGCCGTACCTCGTCTCGGGCGGCCGCGGGCATCCTCGAGAGCCCACGCCGCTGCAGGCAGCGGCTGACCGTAGCGTGCGCCATCCCGAGCTCGGACGCGATCAGCCTGGGCCCCCACCCGGTGCGCTGCCGCGCTTCGCAGACCCGGTCATGGACCTCGTCGCTGACCCGGGCGGGCTGGCGGTGCGGGGTGGAAGGACGGTCCTTCGCCCACTGGCCGCCCCGCCGTTCCTCCTCGCTGGCCTACTGCCATCGAGCGACCCAGTACTGCACCGTCGACACGCTCACGCGTCGCCAGGCCGCGGCCTGGCGACGCGTGAACCCCTGCTCCAAGCACAACGACACCAACTCTTGACGCTACCAACCGGGCAGCCACCTACGCTTCTCCTGCATCCGGGCTGAGACCTCCGAGAGACGTGATCCGTGGAAGGACCACAACTCTCCGTCTCAGCCCGGACAGCACTACCTCACGTTCGGAAGCTCCCGAGGCACGTCACCTAGATGCTCAGCCCGCCGTCGACCACAAGCGATGCGCCGGTCATGAACGAGCTCTCGTCGCTCGCGAGGAAGACGACCGCTTGGGCAATCTCCTCAGACGTCGCGTGACGGGCGAGCGGGATCATCTGCTCGAACGCCTTCGATGATTCCTCGCGCGACGCGCCGATGGCCTCGATCTCGATCGCGTGCTGGAAGTCGTTGTCGGTCGGCCCGGGATGGAGCGCGTTGACCCGGATTCCCTTCCCGGCCACCTCCTTGGCGGCCGTGCGCATCAGGCCGACGAGGGCGTGCTTCGACGTCGCGTAGGCACTGATCGCTCTGTCTGAGGTCAGACCCACGACGCTTGAATTGATGATCAGGCTGCCACCCGACTCCATCACCCGGAGCGCGTGCTTGGCAAGGAGGAAGCTGCCGAGCACATTGACGGCCATCACCCGCTCGAACACGTCGACCGGGTAATCGGTGACGGGCGCGACGACGCCGAAGATGCCTGCGTTGGCGAACGCGACGTCGAGCCGCCCAAACTGCTCGAGCGCTTCACGAACGGCCGCGTCGACCTGGTCCGAGCTCGTCACGTCGGCGGCTTTCCACACGACCCCCTCCGCGTCGACGCCGGCGGCGGCGCGCGCGAGGTCGTCCTCGTTGAGATCGACGATCATAACCTTCGCCCCCTCCGTGACGAACGCTCGCGCCGTCGCCAGCCCGATGCTCCCAGCACCGCCGGTGATCAACGCGGCTTTTCCGGCCAGTCGCGCTATCGGCCGGCCCTGCCCCGTGGATGCGCGAGCTCGGACATCGCGTGATGCTCTCCGATCGCCACCGAGCAGTCAACCCCGACGCCTGCCGATCGGCAATCGTCGATCGGGCCGAGGAATTCCCTGAGGGAGAGAACCGGGTCAGTCCGGCTCGACGATGAGGAAGCGGTTCCCGTCGGTGTCGCGGAAGAAGAACTGCGGCGGCACAGGATCCCCAACGGTGACCTCGATCGAGACAATCCCCGACCTGCGCTTCCCTGTGCGCGCGATCTCCGCGTCCACGTCAACGCCTCTGGCGCGGAGGACTGCATGGTCAGCCTCGATGTCCTCCGTCGCGAACGCGCAATGGGTCTCGTCGCCGCCTGCGGACTCACCCTCGGTCGGCGGGACCAGCGCGATCGTGTTCGCCGCGCCCGGCGGCGTCACCTCGATCCAGCGGCTGTCCCCGTCATAGGGGAAGTCGGCGCGCTTCTCGAACCCGAGCTTGTCGAGGTAGAACTCGAGCGCTCGGTCCTGGTCAGCGACCGGGACGAACACGGTCCCAACCTGGCTGATACGTGTCGTGTGTGCGGTGTCGGTCATCCGTCGCTCCTTTCGCACGATTGCGGATCTCTCATGTTTAGACCTGCCATCGGCCCAAACTCATCGCAGCGAATCCCAACCACCACGTCGACGCCTCGCCTGAGCGGTCGGGGGGTCATGGCTGGCCGATGCGCTCCTGGTCTTGACCGGTCGTGGATGGGCTTGGGCCCCGCCGGGCGTCGGGCAGCGCCACAATCATCGAATGACGGCCGACGCCACCCCTAGGAAGCGCTACGCGCTCGCGCTGTTCCAGGGCCTGCCGCGGCATTACGACCGCATGGGCGCATTGCTCAGCTTGGGCCAGGATCCGCGCTGGCGCCGCGCGTTGGTGCGCGCGGTCGACCCTCAGCCCGGCGAGCGTGTGCTCGACGTCGCGACCGGCACCGGCATGGTGGCGGTGGCGCTGGCGCGTCGTTCGGCGTGCGAGGTCGTCGCGCTCGACCAGAGCGAGGCGATGCTGGCCGCGGCCCGCGCGCGCGTCCTGAGGGATTCTCGCCTCGCTCAGCAGATCAGCTTCGTACGTGGCGAGGCCGAGCGCCTCCCGTTCGCCGATGCCGAGTTCGACGGGCTCACGTTCACCTACTTGTTGCGCTATGTCGACGATCGGGCGACGACGATGCGTGAGCTCGCACGGGTGGTCAAGCCAGGCGGTCGTATCGGAATGGTCGAATTCGGGGTCCCGCGCATACGCCCGTTGCGCGGGCTGTGGCGCGTCCACACGCGCGTCGGGCTGCCGCTACTTGGTCGACTCGTCTCCCAGGCATGGCTCGAGGTCGGGCGATTCCTCGGGCCGAGCATCGAGGAACTACACGTGCTCGAGCCGGACCTGCCCAGCCTTTGGGAGGCAGCCGGGATCCGAGACGTGAACCTCCGACGGCCGAGCTTCGGCGCGGGCCTCGTGATGTCTGGCGTGCGAGATGTCGACCGAGCACCGTAGCCTCGATCGCCCCGCCTTCTACGCCCTCTCGAGCGGCGGCTGGCGCGATCTCGTCACTCTCCTTCATCCGCCGTACACGGCCTGGCACCTGAGCTACGTGGTGCTCGGCGCGGCCGCGGCGCCAACGCTTCACGGCGACCGCCTCGGCGCGACGCTCGGCGCGTTCTTCCTAGCGGTCGGGGTCAGCGCTCATGCGCTCGACGAGCTGAACGGACGCCCGCTGCGAACCACGCTGCGCCGGCGCACGCTGATCGGACTGGCCGCGGTGGGTCTCGCAGGCGCGGTCGCGATTGGCGTCGCCGGCGCGATCGCGGTTTCGCCGGTGCTCGTGCCGCTGGTGGTGCTTGGCGCGGTGCTCGTGCCCGCGTACAACCTCGAGCTAGCCCGTGGCCGATTACACACCGACGCCTGGTTCGCCATCGCTTGGGGTGGATTCCCGGCGTTCACCGGCTACTTCGCCCAAACGCTCACGATACGTCCCGCGGGCGTGCTCGTGGCGATCGGGTGCTGCCTGCTGAGCTTGGCCCAGCGCCGGCTGAGCACCCCCGTGCGCGAGCTCCGACGGCGCACAACAGCGGTCACTGGAGAGCAGCGGCTCACCGATGGGACCGCCCTGGAGCTGACCGAAGCACGCCTGGCCGCCCCGCTTGAAGGCGCGCTTTCCGCGCTCTGGATGGCCGTCGTCGTGCTCGCCGCCGGCCTCCTTGCGGTCAAGCTGTGAGACCCGACGTCGAATGCCTGGCGCACCCGTCCGACGCTCGCCATCTTGCATCGCGACGCCTCGGGCGTGGCGCCAAGCCCCGCGTCCTTCCGGCTGTCGAGTGTTTACGCTTGCTCGCATGGCGGACCTCAGCGGCACTCGCGCCGTCATCACCGGGGCGACGAGCGGGCTCGGACGGGCGATGGCCACGGCGCTCGTCGAGGCTGGCGCCCTCGTCGCGGTCACGAGCCGCGACCGCTCGCGGGCCGAAGCCGTGGCGGCGGAGCTCGGGGGCGGAGCCGTCGGGATCGAGCTCGACGTCCGCGACGCAGGCTCGGTGCAGTCCGGGGTGGACGAAGCGTACGAGCAGCTGGGCGCAGTGGATCTGCTGGTCAACAACGCCGGCATCGGCATGCGCACGGTGAACCCGCGATTCCTCACTCACGCGCAGCCCTTCTGGGAGGTTTCGCCGCGTGGCTTCCGCGACGTCATCGAGACGAAGATCGCCGGCTCGTTCCTCGTCGCCCGGGCAGTGAGCCCGCGAATGCTCGCGGCACGCGGCGGACGAATCGTCATGATCTCGATGAACCAGGAAACGATGGTCCGCGCGGGCTTCGTGCCTTATGGCCCGGCGGGCGCGGGAGTCGAGGCGATGGCGCGCGTCATGGTCGCGGACCTCGCCGGCACATCGGTCACCGTGAACATCCTGCTTCCCGGCGGCGCCACCGAGACGGGCATGGTCCCCGACGACGTCCCGGATGAGCTTCGCGCGAAGCTCTTGGACCCGGCGATCATGGGCCCCCCCATCGTCTGGCTAGCCTCACCCGAGGCCGACAGCGTCCACGGCGAGCGCATCGTTGCCACGGACTTCGACGACTGGCTCGCGCGGCGCTTAGGGGCGCATCGGACCGTTGGACGGCACTGGTGACGGTCGCGTGCGTCCTCGGCCCGAGGGCTCTCGCGGGGTTGTCAGCTTTGGCCGCTCGTCCACGGTCCGACGCCGCCCAGGCGCTCGGGCGTGATCCGCAGAACGTACCCCGGAGCGTCGAACCCAGGCGGCGGAAATACCACGTCCGGACCTATATAGACGTGGGCCAGCTCCTGCAGCAGCGCGGCGGCCCCGCCCTCCTCCACGCGCGCACGCCCGTGCACGACGAGATATTCACGCAGACCTCGCTCGTTGACGCCCGGCCCCTCGACCGACAACACGACCCGTTCATCGCGCTCGACGTTGCGCACCTTTTGGCGGCGCAGCATGTGCCCGCTGAGGATCTCCTCGCCGTCCACCCCGACCCAGACGCAGCTCAGCTGCGGACTGCCGTCCGCGTTCAAAGTCACCAGGTGCACAAGCGCGTCGGATTCGAGCAGCGCTCGGGCCTCCGCGGTCAGGATCGCCATCAGCACTCCTCCCGTCGGGTCAGATCAAACGAGGGTACCGGGCTCCAGCGCGGCTCCGCCTGCCCTCAGAGTGACGTATCACCAGTGAGCATGTGCCCACGTCGTTGCTCGAGCTCATCCGAACGCGTCCGCGTGCACCGTTGCCCATTGCTCGAACGTGCGCGGGGCTCGTCCGGTGAGCTCCTTGACGGTGGGGTGCACGTGTGAGTCGTCGTAGGTGCCATCGACAAAGAAGCTGAAGAACGCGTCGACATATTCGGCCGGCATGCTGGCGCTCATCGCGGCTCGCGCCTGCGCATCGGTCTGAGCCTCCAGTCGCAGCTCTCGGTCGAGCACGTCGGCGAGAATGCGGACGCGGTCGGCGGGCAGGATCGGCTCGGGACCGGTCAGCCGGTAGCTGGCGCCTTCGTGGCCCGGCCTGGTCAGCGCCAGGGCGGCTACGGCCGCGATGTCGAAGGGATCGATCGCCGCGATCGGGACATCAGCGAACGGCTCGCGTACGACGTCTCCGTCGCGCAGCTGTGTCACCCATTGCAGCGCGTTTGAGTAAAACCCGCTTGGCCGCAAGATCGTCCAGAGCACCCCCGACTCGCGTACCGCCGCTTCGGAGAGCACGTTGTAGTGCACCACCGCGTTGCTGACGTCACCACCGATGACCGCCCCGGAGGACAGCAGCACGACGCGCTGAACCCCGGCGTCGCGGATCGCCGAGAGCAGCGCGGGCATGTCCGCGTATCCGCTGAGCAGAAACACTCCGTGCACGCCCGCCAGCGCCGCCGTGAGGCTGTCGGGCCGATTGAGATCGCCCGCGACCGCTTGCACCCCGGCCGGCAACGCGGGCGGGTGGGTGCCGCGTGTGAGCGCACGCACGTTCTCGTCGTCGCTGAGCAGTGCGCGAATGAGCTCTGTGCCGACGTTGCCGCTGGCGCCCGTGACCAAGAGCATGCTCAACCTCCCTGCTACCTGGTCAAGATCCCCGGCCCGCCACGCATCTCAGGTGCGCAAGATCGGGCGGCGGGGGCGATCGGGACGTGGGCTCGTCATCAGCCGCTCTCCGATCTCGTGGAAGGGCTTCCGTCGATCCTCCGCAGGGCGTGGGTGGTCGTGGGGGCCTCCGCAGCGTCGACGTGGTGTGCGTAGGAGATCCCGCGCGCGAGCGCGGCCTTGAGCGTGCACGCGCGAGGCTTGATCTTCGAAGGCAGAACGACCAGCGCGAGGAGGAAGCCGAGAGCGAAGATCCCGGCCCCCCACCCGAACGCCGTGGTGTAGCCGTGGACCGCGGCGGCGGCCGCCAGTCCGGGAAGATCCGCGTGGCGCACGGCATAGCTGGCGGCGGCGCTGGCGGACAGCGTGCTCAGGAGCGCGAGACCGACGGAGCCGCCGATCTGTTGGCAGGTGTTGACCATCGCGGAGGCGACACCGGTTTCGTTCATATCGACGCCGAGGGTTGCCGTTCCGATCGCGGGGGCGAAGATGCACCCCAGTCCGAGGCCGACGACGAGAAGCCCGGGGAGGATGTGGCTTGCGTACGTGCCGTCGGGGGTCAGGCGGGTGAACAGGATCATCGCGATCGCGCCGAGTGCCATGCCGGTGACCATCAGCGGCTTGGCGCCCGTGCGAGGCAGCACCCGCGTCTGCACGGTCGTCGATGTGGCCACGAGGACGGCGGTCATCGGCAGGAACGCCAGGCCAGTGGTCAGCGGTGAGAAGCCGAGATTCTCCTGCATGTAGTACGTGAGGAAGAAGAACACGCCGAATATTCCCGCGGCGGCGAGAAGGATCGAGAGGTACGCCCCGCCGCGATTGCGATCGCGCACGATGTGCAGCGGCAGCAGCGGATGCTCGGCGCGGCGCTCGATCAGCACGAAGGTGATCAGCAGCACCGGGCTGGCAGCCAGCGCGACGATCGTGTCGGTCGCCGTCCATGATTGGGTCTCGGCGTTGGAGAACCCGTAGACGAGCGCGAACAGTCCGGCGGATGCGGCCAGCAGGCCCGGAAGGTCGATACCCGCCCGGTCGGGGTCGCTGTGGTTGACGAGCAGACGCAGCGCAAAGATCGCCGTGGGCACGGCGATCACCAGGTTGACGTACAGGCACCAGCGCCAGGACAGGATTTGGGTCAGCGCCCCGCCGAGCAGCAGCCCGACCGACGCGCCGCCACCGGCGATCGCCCCAAAGATCCCGAACGCCTTCGCTCGCGCTGAGCTGCCGGCGAAGGTGACGGTCAGCAGCCCGAGCGCCGACGGCGCGAGCAAAGCGCCGAACATTCCCTGCAGCGCGCGGGCGGCTACGAGCATGCCGAAGGATTGCGCCAGCCCGCCGATCGCCGAGACGATGGCAAAGCCGCAGAGTCCCGCGATGAACGTCCACTTGCGCCCGAACAGGTCCCCGAGCTTGCCGCCCAGCAGGAGCAAGCTGCCGAACGCCAGCGCGTAGGCGGTGACGATCCACTCCCGGTCGCTGCTGGAGAAATGCAGCGCCCGCTGCGCCGAAGGCAGCGCGATGTTCACGATCGTGGCGTCGAGCACCACCATGAGCTGCGCGACGCTGAGCAGCGCGAGCACTGCCCACCGGTTGGGTTCGGCGTTGTCCGTCATATCAGGCCTCGTCTCTCCGCCTCCTCGTCGGGGTCGGGCGCTCCAGATGCTCGAGGACGGTGTGGCCAGTGAATCATGGTCTGCGACGAGCCGGGCGAGCCGGAAGCCTGGCGGCCCGGACTCCGGCTGCTGCTCGCGCCCTCAACATCTGCTGGCGCCGTATCCGGCTTGTGGTGGTTTGACGCGTTGGAACGTCCCTACGGATCGGGTCCGCACGCTGTTCACTGAGTGTGATCGTGTCTATGTTCCGTTCTCGCCGAACCATGCCCTTTCGGTAGACGGCTGCGTGAAGGCACGCTCAAGAGCGAAGGGACCCCAGTGGAGATTCGCACGCGGTCCAGCATCAGCGCCGACGGTTACGTCACCACCCCGAGCGGTTGGCCATCGCTGTGGCCGACCCGCGGCCGTTCGCCCGCGCCAGCCCCAAGAACCGCGACGATCGGCGCGCCGACCTCGACAGGCAGGATATGGGCATGCACCCCGGCGTGCCACTGCGCCGGACTGCCGGACGCCGGCGCCGTGAGAATCAGGAATGTCGCCTCCTGCCTCGAGTCGTGACGTATTGTGAGCTTGATGGAGGATCCGCTGCGCAACGTCGGCTTCGTCCGAATGCGTGGTCCGTTCTTCGCCCGCGAGGATGCTTGGAACGCGGCGCGGGCGGTCCTCGAGCAGGCCAGCGTCGGGCCCAGGCTTGCGGTCATCGGCGACTTCGTGATCCCGCCCCTGAATGGGCCCCCGAGCCGCGAGTTTCAGACCCTGCATCTCGACTTCGGTCTACCGCTGGTCCCCGTGGTGCCGGCCGAGGTGGCGCGGTTCACCGCCCTCTACGCCACGGCCGACACTGCGCCGAGCGACGCGGTCACGCGCCTCGTACCGATCCGTGCGCTCGTGGCTCGCCGCAGATGGGCGGACCGCGACGAGCTGCTTCGCCGGTTCGCCAGCTACGGGTGCAGCCACGGCGCCTGGGACAATTCGGCCGGCTACGTTGAGGGCAGCTTCGCGCGGATCATCGAGGCTGCGCTCGGAGAGCCCCCCGTTCTGCCGAGCGTGAAGACACACCCAGAGTTCCTCTGCGGTACCGAATTCACGAGCCTTGCCGCGGAGGCCGAATTCTTCGCGCACCGGGACCTGCATCTGGACTCCGTTCAGATCGAGGTCTGCCTACGTCCCGGCGAACTGCTCATCTTTGACAACCTCGCGCTCGCGCATGGGCGCCGTGGAACTCGTCGACCCGGCGAACTGAATCAGCGCGTCTTCGGGCACCCGGCGCTCCCGGTTGAAGACCAGCTGCAGCTTCGCGATCAGGTTCTCGAAGCCTTCCCGCCCTCGCTCCGAGGGCGAAAGGCAACGCCCGAGCCAGCTACGGGACGCACTCTACGGCCCGGCGCTGGCGCTGCTCGACAGGTCGTTGCGGACAAAGCCGTGCCGTAGGTGATGTTCGCAGGCGAGGAGAAGGGCAGTCGTCCGTTGAGGGTCGCGTCCTGCTGTGCCGGCGGCGATCCTTGCCTGTGGGTGGCGCGCCGGCGTGGACGCGCTGTCGCGGTCTTCAGAATCGCGTTCGAGCGCTGGGTCAACGAGACCGTGAGCAAGACTGCCCGCCACTCATCAGAGAGTCGCAGGACGCGCTGAACGCCGTACCCGCGGGCCAATGATCACCGGCCGGGCGCGAGGTCGTCCCGGCTGCCGGTCGGGCAACTGACGTACACAAGCCGTTAGCCAACGACAAGACGCGAATCGAGGTAGCCATGAACAACAAGCCGAAGAACCTCAGCACGGCTGGAGCTGACGTCACCGGCGCAACGGCGGCCCCTGCCCTGGTCGACCGGGCGACATTTCAAGCCGAGCTCGACGCCCTGCGAGTCCGGGAGAAGGCGCACACCCACGAAGGTGACGCAATCGCCGCGGCACGCCGCCGCCTGCCGATGGTCGAGGTGGACTCGACGCTCCCGCTGATCGGTCCGCACGGTCCGGTCACGCTGTTGGACGTATTCGAGGGGCGTCGACAACTGATCGCCTACTACTTCATGTGGCACGCCGGGCGACCCGCGGCCGAGCAGTGCGAGGGTTGCACGTTCTACACGACGCAGGTCCGCGAGCTCTCCCACCTGCACTCGCGCGACGTCACCTACGCCACCCTCTGCCAGGGACCGTACGACGAGAGCCTGCGCTACCGAGACTTCATGGGTTGGGAGATCCCCTGGTACTCACCCCAGAACTCGCTCGATACGCTGCTGAGCGGCCGCCGGATCGGGAGGATGCACCTGGTCAGCTATCTGCGCCAGGGCGACCGGGTGTTCGAGACCTACTGGACCACCATCCGCGGCGTAGAGACAATGGACTACAGCTACGCGCTCATGGACCTCACCGTGTACGGACGCCAAGAGACATGGGAGGACTCGCCCCCCGGCTGGCCGCAGAGGTGGGGGAAGGGCACCGGTGAGCATCCGTACCGTACAAACGGACGTCCCACCTCCCAGTGGTCGCGCTTGGAAGCCGGCCGCTCCGACGACCTCGGAAACGCCGCCGCATGACGACGGCCGGCACGACCGCGGTCAACATCGACACCTCCAACAAACTGTCCGCCGCGCTGCCCGTGTTCCCTGGGAGAAGACTCGGAGAATCTGACCTCCTCACCAATGCGGTCGGCCGCCTCGAAGCAGTAGTCATCAGGGACCTTCCCACCGAGGCACGGCCCGCGCGCTTCTCGGCCTTCTGAATTGTTTGGCACTACAATCTTGACCGTGATGACACTATAACAATGACCGGAGATGCCGGACACGCGAGGCAGGGAACGCCGTTCCCGTTCGAGGGGCCGGTACCGCCCTCGTTGCTGATCGACCGCGATCGGGAGCTCGAGCTGCTCGCCCGCCGGGCCGCGGATCGGGTGAACGTGCGGATGGTCGCACCCCGCCGCTACGGCAAGACGAGCGTCCTGCTCGCCCACGAGAGCGTTCTGCGGCGCACTGGGTGGCGAACCGCGCATGTCGACTTCTCGCGTGTCACCGACCTCACCGACGCCGCCCGCCGGCTGGCGGCCGGCTACGGGGGCCTCGATGTCTCCTGGGTGCGTTCGCACCTGCAGGGGCTGCTCGCCCGGCTCGGGGTCTCGCTCTCGTCGTCCGGGCCCGGGCTCACGCTCGCACCCCGGCCGCAGTCGCCCGACGGCGCGGCGGCCGAGACGGTGCTGCACCGGATGCTCGACCTGCCGTTGACGCTGTGGCGAGAGGACGCGACGCCGACGCTCGTGGTGTTCGACGAGTTCCAGGACCTGCTCGTCGCCCGCCAGGACCTCGACGGGCTGCTGCGCTCAAAGATCCAGTATCACGGCGACGCCGCCGCCTACGTCTACGCCGGATCTGAGCCGTCGCTGATGCGCGAGCTGTTCGAGACCCGCGAGCGGCCGTTCTTCGCCCAGGCCGACCCGATCGCGCTCGACCCGCTGCCGCTCGCCGACGCACTCGAGGAGCTCGAAGCGCGCTTCCGCGCCGAGAGCCTTGACCCGGGCGAGGCACTCGCCGAGCTCGTCGCGTTCGCCGGCGGGCACCCGCAGCGGACGATGCTCTTCGCCTACCTGCTGGCCGACCGGCTCGCTGACGGCGCGGCCGGGGACGCGCGAGCGGCCGGCGAGGTGGTCGACGCAGCGCTAAAGCGGACCGCTCCTACCCACCAGGCGCTCTGGCAACAGCTCCCGCGCACCGAGCGCGTCGTCCTCGGTGCCGTCGCAGACGGGATCGCACCGAGCAATGAGGCGCTCGCCGCAGAGCACCAGCTCGCGCGTAGTACCCTCAACGACGCCGCCGACCGGCTCACCAACCAAGGGCATCTCGTACGCGCGCCGCGCGGCGGCGCGCTCGTCGACCCGCTGCTCGCCGAGTGGCTCCGGCGCCGCTGAGCGGTAGGCCACACGCCCGCCACCAGTGAGGCGCGGCCCGGCGCCATTGCCGGACGGCCGCGCGTCTCGCAGACCGGATACACAAGAACAGGGTTCGCCCGACTCGAGAGCCGGCATCCCGCTTTGGGTGAGCACGCTCGAGATCTTCCTGGCGGCGCACGAAGACGAGGGCGCGATGCGCAACCGGGTCGCACACGTGCCGTAGGCACGCCGTCACCTCGGCGGAGCGCTGGTCTGCCTTGCCTTACCTATGCAGGCGCTTCAGCCTGATGGTGGGCCCGTCAGCAGTGACGAACCCGGCCTTGACCGCGAGGCCGACGGTTGAAGTTGACCCCGGCTGGCCGGTTAGGGCGCTTCGGTGATCCGATAGCCGACTCCGGAGGTGGTGTGGATGATGCCGGGCTGACCGAGCTTGCCTCTGAGTCGGGCGATGGTGACCTTGACGACGTTGGTGAACGGGTCAGCGTTCTCGTCCCAGGCCTGCTCGAGGAGTCGCTCGGTACTGAGCGCACCTGGGCTGGCTTTGAGAAGGGCTTGGAGCACGGCACGCTCTTTCCTGGAGAGCTCGATCGTCCGTCCGTCGCGGGTGACGGTCCCGGTGCGTGGGTCGAGCTCGATTCCGCCCGCTTGAAGGGTGGGAGGGCCGGCCGCCGGTTTGCGGCGGGCGAGCGCGTGGACGCGCAGCACGAGCTCGGGGAAGTGAAAGGGCTTGGGCAGGTAGTCGTCGGCGCCGAGCGCCAGCCCTTTGACGCGGTCGGCGGGGGCGCCAGCGGCCGTGAGCATCAGGACCATCGGGGGATCTTCGCTGCGAGTGATGATCTGGCAGAGCATGTCGCCGTGGATGCCGGGGAGGTCGCGGTCGAGAAGCACGACGTCGTACGGGTTGAGGTTGACCTTGGCGATCGCTTCGTGGCCGTCGTAGGCGACGTCGACGGCGATCCCCTGGTCGCGGAGTCCTTCGGCGATCCGGTTGGCGTGGCGGGGGATGTCCTCGACGACTAGGCTAGAACCCTCATCCTGTGGCCTCCGCGAGCTCCGGGATGGCGACGGCTGGAAGCGTGATCTGCACACGCACCCCGCCTTCGGCGCGGGCGTGGAGATCGAGCTGGCCGTCGTGTGCGGCGGCGATCGCAGCGACGATCGAGAGCCCGAGTCCGTGCCCGTCTTGTGACCCGTCCGGTCCCGGCTGAGCCGTTTGAACGGTTGGGCGAGCTGCGCGACCGAATCCTGGTCGAGCACTGGTCCGCTGCTGTCGATGACTACTCGCGCCTGTCGTCCGTCGAGTGCTGAGATCGCGATCTCGACCGTGCCGCCGGGCTGGTTGTGGCGCACGGCGTTCTCGATCACGTTCTCGAGCATCCGGCGGAGCAGCGTGGGGCTGCCGATGACCTC
Organism: Solirubrobacterales bacterium; assembly: GCA_003165655.1. Classification (GTDB taxonomy): domain Bacteria; phylum Actinomycetota; class Thermoleophilia; order Solirubrobacterales; family Solirubrobacteraceae; genus Palsa-465. Next base: position 20,616 of record PMOY01000188.1, on the reverse strand, counting down.
GAGAGCGCCTAGATGCGTCTCGATGGTGAGCCGCTTGCCGACGATCTGGTCGGCGCGATCGGTGAACGCAGAGGTGATGAGCGGCTCGAGCGCGACTCGGTCTTTGTCGCCGAGTTGGCCGTCTTGGGCGCGGGCCAGGGTGAGGAAGCTCTCCAGCAACTCGTCGGCGTGGTCGAGGTCCACCCGCAGCTCGGCGTCCAGCTCACGGGCCTGGGCAGTACGCCTCCGGGCTTGGCGATCGCGAAGTCGAGGGTAGTGCGCATCATCGCCAAGGGAGTGCGCAGCTCATGGGAGGCGTTCGCAACGAAACGTTGTTGCGCGTCAAAGGCGGCCTCCAACCGTGCCAGCAGTCGGTCGATCGTGTCGGCAAGGAGGCGCAGCTCATCCCGCGGGCCGGACAGCGCGAGGCGCTCGTGCAGATTCGTATCCGAGATCCGCTCGGCGGTCGCGGTGATCGTCCGCAACGGCGCCAGCACGCCCCCGGCCACTACCCACCCAGGCACGCCTGACACGAGCGCCATGATCCCGAGGGCGATCCCCGACCCGACCAGAGGCGGTGCAGGTACGCGGCGCGTACCCTGCTGAGCGCTACGTCCAGCGCCGCGAGGCTCGAATTCGCCGGACTCCCGCCGGGCCCGCCTGCCTTCGGCGGGTAAGAGAACGCGAATTTGATGAAGAACTCGTACGTGATCGCGAGCAGCGCCGCGCCGCAGATCAGAAACAGGACGCTGTAGAGCAGCGTCAGCCGCCAGCGGAGCGTAGGGCGGGGAAAGAGTGCTCGCAAGATGGGCTGGTCAGGCGTTCGGCTGAGCTTCACGGCACTGACGATGCCGTGGGGCGGGTTACAGCGAGATAACACGGTAACTGGGCTGTGACCCGCCGTGGCGCACGCTCTCAGCCGTTCTTCCTCGGACTCAGCGTGGCTCTCGCCGCTCTCGATTGAAAGGAACCCAGCCTTCATGCGTTCCCGGACACTCATCCCCACAACCGTTGTCGCGGTTGCCGCCGCATCGTTGCTCACCGCCGGCTGCGGCGGTGGCTCCTCCACCGCTGCCGCCACGACGCCGCAGAACGGACTGGTTGCCTACTCCCACTGCATGCGCTCCCACGGGGTGCCGAACTTCCCAGACCCCACCAGCAGCGAAGGGATCCCGAAGGACGAGATCCCGATCGGCAGCCCCCAGCTCGTCACGGCTTCGAACGATTGCGAGCACCTGATGCCCGTCAGCGGCCTGGCGCCGCAGACCACGGCCCAGCAGACGCGCACCCGCGTCGCGGAGGGGATCTCCTTCGCTCGCTGCATACGCACCCCTGGGTTCCCGACCTTTCCCGACCCGACCACCGGCGGCCAGATAACCCACGAGATGCGGTCGGCCCAGCCCAGTTGAGAGTACGGTTGTGCCGTGGGATCGCGCCTGTTGCACGAGCGATGGCCAGACACAGTTTGAAGCGGTTCCCGATGTCGACCGCGCTGGCGGCAGCATTGCTCACAGTGGTGGTCGGCAGCGCCCTGGCCTCTGGCTCGAGCGAGGTGGTTCTCGGCTCGACCGTGTACGCGGGCTCTATCGGTGTCGGCTGGGGTAATCAGCACCCGTCAGAGATCTTCAACGGTGGCGATCCCAGCGGTCTTGTCACCCACATTCACTGGAGCAGCTGGGGCGGGCGTACGGCCAGCGGCCATGGGTTGAACGCGATCTTCAAACCGACGGGCGGCTACTACAGCGAGCTCGTGACGATCCAACTTCACGCCTACCACAAGGGCCGCTGCACCGCCCACGGACCGATGGCGTACCAACGGCTCTCGGTTCGCGAGCCCTCCCGACCCGGCGGCCGGGTCGGACCGTGGGAGTCCTGGAGCGGATCAACGACGCTCTGCCGTTTCGGGTTCTGAATGGTCGATCGATGCGACCAGCTCGCTGATTTGGTCGCAGACTTCGCTCAGGCGAGCGCGATCAGGCGGGCTGGATAACGCAGAGACGTCCCGACCCGATAATTCGGTTGTGACCTCCGCGATCGGGGAATCCAGGCTCCTGCTTCTGGGGACGAAGCTTGAGCCTCCTTTGCCTCGCGAGCTTGTTCCGCGGGATGGGCTAGTTCAGGCGTTGGGGGCTGGTCTTGTGCGACCGCTGACGGTGATCCGAGGTCCGGCTGGCAGCGGCAAGTCGCTGCTGATGGCGCAGTGGCGCTTGGCGGCCCTGAGCGACCGCAAGGTGGCGTGGCTTTCGTTGGACGAGGGTGACAACGAGCCCATCAGGTTCTGGAGCTACGTGATCGCGGCGGTGCGTTCGGTGCTTCCCGAGTTTGGCGAGGGGCCGCTGTCGTTGCTGCGGGCTCCGGGTGTCGACCTGATGGACGAGGCTGTCCCGGCCTTGATCAACGAGCTTCTCGAGACGCCCAGCGAGACGGTGCTTCTGCTCGATGACTACCACGTGATCCAGCACGAGGCGATCCATGCGGGCATGGGGTTCCTTTTGGAGCACGTGCCGGGCAATCATCGCTTTGTGATCGCCTCGCGATCCGAGCCGCCGCTGCCGCTCGCGAGGTTGCGCGCGCGTGGATATCTCAGCGAGATCGATCCCGAGCAGCTGGGCTTCTCCGAGCCCGAGGCGGCGTACCTGCTGAACGAAGTTCACCGGCTCGGTCTGGCGGTCGAGACAGTGAGCCGCGTTCATCAGCGGACCGAGGGCTGGGCCGCGGGGCTGTATCTGGCGGCGCTGTCGCTGCGCGACCGTCGCGATGTGGATGAGTTGATCGCCGGATTCTCGGGAGGCGATCGCCGGATCGTGGACTACCTGGCCGGGGAGGTGCTCGACCAGCAACCGGATGTGGTGTTGAGGTTTCTCCTGCGCACCAGCGTGCTCGAGCGATTCTGCGCACCGCTCTGTGACTCGGTCACCGGCACCGGCGGCGCGCGGGAGATGCTTGACCGAGTCGAGCGCTCAAATTACTTCCTGATCCCGCTCGACCCGCGGGGCGAGTGGTATCGCTACCACCATCTATTCGCCGAATTGCTCCGCCACGAGCTCGAGCGGAGGGAGCCCGGATCGTCCGTTGAGCTTCGCCGCCGTGCTGGTCGGTGGCTCGCGGATGCCGGCATGATCTCCGAAGCCGTCCCCCACATGGTCGCAGCCGGGGACCTCGACCAGGCTGCCGATTTGATCGCAGCGCACGGGGCGGCGTTCGCGACCGGCGAGCGAGGCGTCGGGCGGGCGCTCACGGTCGCTGAATGGTTCGACGCGCTTCCGGCCGAATACGTCGTCGCGGACGCTCGCTTGTGCGTTGGCAGGGCTGGCGTGGCATTGGCGCTCGGTCGCCAGGATGAGATCCTTCCGTGGCTGGATCGCGCCGAACAGGCTCCGAACCACAGGCTCGATCGGGACCCGACGTTCGCGTCGCGGGCGACGGTGCGGCGGGCCGCCGCCTGGCAGTTGCTCGGCGACGTGCGCCTCAGCAGAGAGTTAGCGCAACAGCTCATGCCGCTCGACGGCAGCTCGCGCGACCACGCGCTTGCTGGAAGCCTGCTCGGAGCGACCGCCCGGTGGCTAGGCGACGACGTCGCGGCCGTCGATTTCCTCACTCGGGCCGGGGAGCTTGGCCGCGAGCGCGATCCGGTCACTGCCGTGGTTGCGTACGGACACCTGGCGCTGATCGCCGCTGACCACAACGATTGGCAGACATGCGACGTCGACGTCAAGACGGCGTTCGACCTGATCGCTGAGTCGGAGCTCGAGGAGTACTGGATGGGGTCACTCGCGCACCTGGCAAAGGGGAGGCTGCTGAGCAAGCAGCGGAAGACGAGCGAGGCAGAGGCAGAGCTCACGCGGGCGGTCATCCTCGCGCGACGCGGGGGTGGGGCGCTCGCGTTGGCATACGTGCTCATCACCGTCGCCGAGGCGCGCCGCGAGCGCGGCGAGCGCCGCAGCGCGATTGAGCTGGTGCGAGAGGCGCGAGAGCAGAGCGCCCACGCTCCCGACCCCGGGACCCTCGTGCCCCGCCTGCTCGACAAGGCCGAGCGCAGCCTTCGGCTCGTCTCCCAGCCACAGGGCTCGCGCCTGGTCATCGTCGAGGAGCTGACCGCCCGCGAGGCCGCGGTCCTCAGCCTCCTGCCAACGGGTCTCTCGACGCGGGAAATCGGCCATGAGCTCGGCGTCTCGCGCAACACCGTCAAGACGCACAGCAAGAACCTCTACCGCAAGCTCGGCGCGACCGGCAGACGCGAAGCGGTCGCGCGCGGGCGCGAACTCGGCCTGCTCTGAACTCAGCGCGAGAAGCGGCTCACCCGGGGTGAGTCAGATCGGGGTGAAGACAGCTCACCCCGCGTGGTCCGATCCTCGGCTCATGAGTCATCCGTATCTACAGATGCTGCTCGCCCGGGCTCGCACAGACGATCTCTACCGAGACGCTGCGGTCGCGCGAAGGGCCGCGGACGCCCGACGAGCCACGAAGCCGCGGCGGTCCGCGAGGACGCGGGGTCATCCGCGCTCCGGTCTGTCGAGCGAGCTGGCTACCCCCGCACAGGCGGTGACCCTCCGGCGCTACTCAGGCGAGGATCACGGTCCGCTTGCCCGCCTCGCGGCGCTCGATAGCTCCAAGCCTCCACCACAGCCCGTGGTAGTCGCTGAGGTCGGCCGTGAGCTTCGCGCGGCCTTGTCGCTGAACGATGGCTCGCTCGTCGCCGATCCTTTCCATCTGACCGGGGACGTAGCGGATTTGTTGCGTGCGTACGCGCGGCAGCTCGATGTGCAGCCGGGGACGCGCGTCAGCGCTGACTCGTCGAGCAGTTCGCCCGACATGTTGTGCGCTGAAGGTGGGCTGCCGTGACGTCCGTCCAATTAACCCGCTCCTGAGGAGGAGTCATGAAACGAAAGCCGCTGATCCTGATCTCGCTGCTGCTGGCGGCGTTTGTCATCAATCTCGACACGACGATCGTCAACATCGCGTTGCCGTCGCTCGTGCGCGAGCTGCACGCGTCGAACTCGCAGCTGCAGTGGGTCGTCGACGCTTTCAACTTGCTGTTCGCCGGCTCGGTGCTGGCCGCGGGCAGCCTCTCTGACCGGTTCGGGCGCAAGGGGATGCTGCTCGCCGGCCTCACGGTCTTCGGTCTCGCGAGCCTGGCCGGCGGGCTGATGGACAGTGCCGGCGCGCTGATCGTGACGCGCTCCGTGATGGGCGTCGGTGCCGCGATGGTGTTCCCCTCGACGCTGTCGCTGATCACCAACGTGTTCACCGAGCGGGGCGAGCGCGCCCGGGCGATCGGCTTGTGGGGCGCGATCACGGGCGTTGCGATCGCGCTCGGGCCGATCGTCGGCGGCTGGCTGCTCGAGCTCTCCGACTGGCGCAGCATCTTCTTCGCGATGGTGCCGATCGCCGCCGCCGCCGGTGTCCTGGCCGGCCGCTACGTCCCGACCTCGCGCGACCCGCGAGCGGCCCGGACCGACCGCGCAGGATTCGCGCTGTCAACCGCGACAATCGGGCTGCTCGTCTACACGATCATCGAGGCCCCGAACCACGGTTGGGGTAGCGCCCGGTCGCTCGGCAGCTTCGCGCTGACCGCAGTGCTGGCGGCGGCGTTCGTGGCCTGGGAGCGTCGCACCGAGCAGCCGATGCTCGACGTGAGCCTGTTCCGCAACCCGCGGTTCACCGCCGCGAGCGCCTCCGTCGCAATCTCGTTCTTCGCTCTGTCCGGCTTCATCTTCCTGGCCACCCAGATGTTCCAGTTCCTCAGGGGCTACGGCCCGCTGTCGACCGGCGTGCGCCTGCTGCCAGTCGCCTCATTCGTCGCGATCTC
>PMOY01000188.1:0-14823 GCA_003165655.1 Solirubrobacterales bacterium | reverse complement strand
CTCGGGACAGGGATGGGCCTCACCAGCGCGCCCGCGACCGAGGCGATCATAGGCGTCGTCCCGAAAGCGAAGGCCGGCGTCGGGTCGGCGGTCAACGACGCCACGCGCCTTTTGGGCGGCACCCTCGGCGTCGCCGTGATCGGCAGCGTGTACGCGTCGCTGTACGCCAGCCGGCTCGCTGGCGCGCTCCCCGGGGGGTTGCCTGCCAGTGCCGTGCGGACCGCGCACGCATCCGTCGGTGCCGCGCTCACAGTCTCAGGCAAGCTGACCCACGCCGGCCATCCGCTGCTCGCCTCAGCCATCCACAACGCCGCTAACTCGGCCTTCTTCCAGGGCTTCCACGCGGCCAACTACGTCGCCGCGGGCATCGCCGCCGCAGGCGCTGTGATGGCGCTAGCGTTGCTGCCCGCCCAACCGACCGTCAGCGACGGTGACACCGCCGATGTGCGAGCACTCGGCTCGCCCGCCACAGCCGCAGCGCAGAGCTGACCCCACCCTCCAGCCACAGGAGACAGAACACCATGAGCAACCAGCAACGCACAAGGCACGTGACCGCCCCCGGCTTCGGGGTCGGCCGGGCGACCGGATTTGAGCTCGCCAGCCCCGACCAGCGGATCGCCGGCAACATCGAGCCCGCGCTCGCGCGCAACCGCGCCTTCGCCGCAGCCGGCGGCCATAGAGACGCCGTCGTCTTCCCCAACCTGCGCCTGTTCGTGATCACCTGCCTCGATCCGCGTGTCGACCCCGCGCACGTCCTCGGCCTCGAGCTCAGCGACGCGATGGTCGTCCGCAACGTCGGCGGGCGGGTCACCCCCGAAGTGATCAACGACGTCGCCTTCATCGCCCAACTCGCCGAGAACGTCCTGCCCGACGGCCCGCTGTTCGAGGTCGCCGTGATCCACCACACCCAGTGCGGAACCGGCGCGCTCGCCGACGACACGTTCCGCCGGCGCTACGCGCAGCGAATCGGCGCCGACGAGTCGACCCTGCGCGAGCACGCCGTCCTCGACCCCGCGGCGACCGTCACTCGCGACGTCGAGCGCCTCCGCTCCGCACCCGCTATCTCCCCGCGCGTCACCGTCTCCGGGCACGTCTACGACGTGGCCACCGGTCTGGTCCGGACCGTCCTTCCCGCCGGCCGGCGAGGAGATCGAAGCCTTGCACACTCCCAACCGCCCCAAGGAGCCCGAACACCATGACGCCCACCATCGCCCCTGCTGGGGCCAGCCAAGACATAGCGTGATCCACGAGCTGGATCACCGCAGGAACGACGGCTTTGACGTGAGGGTGCTGTCGAACTCGGGCACGAATCAGGTCTCGATTGCCGTCGCGGACGGTCGCGCCGGCGAGTGCTTTGCGTTCGAGATCGCTCCCGCCGACGCAGTCGACGCGTTCCACCACCCGTACGCCTATGCGCCTCGACGGAAGCCGGTGGCGCCCCAGCCAGCTGAGGAAGATCCTCAGGAGCCGGCGGCGGACACCGACGACGGATCTCCGCTCCGCCGGATGATCGGCCGCGTCAGGGCAGTCTGGTCCGAGATGGATTACGCGCAGCGCCGGCTGCTGGAGATCCGGACCGGCGTGCCGATGGTCCCGGCGCGTAGCGTGGCTGAGGAGCAGGAGATGGACCCCGCCATAACGACAACAATTGCGTGCTGATGATCGCGACGGTTGGGGCCGCTCCTCGCGCCTCGCTGCGGATTGGTGTCCGGTGCCGTCTCGTGCACGTCGTTGCTATTCGTGTTTGAGCGAGATCGCTAGGTCGGGCTTCACGATCGACGCGACGTACCTGGGGCAGACCATGGCTCCGTGGGTGCGGAAGTTGACGGTTTCGCCATCGGTCACGTCGAACGAGTGGTCTTGGCTTGAGTAGGGTCAACTTGAGTGTTGCTGACACTGTTGCTCTCTTTCCTCGGAGGGGGTCATTGGTGAGACGCTCATGTCAGTGGCCGTTCAGTGTTCGGACTGCAATGTGTTGCCTGTCGATGGTTCGGTGCCTGTGATTAGGCGTTTGCGACGGCTACCGAGGGGCGCATCGCCGCCGCGGCCTTCCTGAGGAGGAGCTCTTCGCGACTAATCGGCGTGGTGAGCAAAGGTTTCGAGCGTCCCTCGCTCGCGCTCGCCGACGACCGAGTACGACGCGAGGGCGGCGGGCACGATCGCGATTCAGGGCTAGTGCTTTGCCGGGCGGGGCTTCATTGGATCGCCAGTGCCGCGCGAATACGCGCGGCCATTGCCGCGAGCCTGTCGTGCTCAGCAGGACGAGCACGACGAAAATCGAGGTCATGTATGTCGTCGATTGGGACGAGGTGGATGTGCGCATGCGGAACCTCTAACCCCACAACTGCGACCCCAACGCGTGCCGCTTGAGTCACCTCTTGAATGGCCTTTGCCACGGGCTTTGCGAAGCACATTAGGCCGGAAAGCAAAGGGTCTGGGAGGTCGAAGAGATCTGAAATCTCGGTTTTCGGAATGACAAGGCTGTGGCCGTCCCGAATCGGACGGACGTCAAGGAACGCCAAGAACTGCGAATCTTCACGCAAAATGTGGGCAGGGATCTCCCGAGCGACAATTCGACTGAAGACGGACGGCATGCTAGGAACGGTAGCCGGTGTGCTGGGGAGACGGCAGAAACGCGAACCGGCGCATATCGCGAAGAGGATGCTGCTCCAAAGGAAGCAAGAGCGGCAGGCAGTCGGCGGTGCTTCGCAGGAAGTCGCGCTCTTTCCCCTAGGAAGTCGCGGGTATGTCGGCTGGCGCGGGCGTGGGTTGAGCTCAGCAGCGCTTCGCAGCCACGGATACGGACCCCGCTACTCCTGAAACCGCCCGCCGATCCGCTCGGCCACCACCTCCGGTGCGAGATCGACGGCACCCTCCCAATGGAGGCGTTCGAGGAACGTCGAATCCGAGCGGTAGAACGCTTTCAGGTTCGAGCGGCAGGCCAGCCGGAGGTTCAGTGGATACCCGTCCGTGGCAACCGGCGCGCCGTACAGCGCAAGGTTGAAGCTCTCGAACCCCATCTCGGCGTACGCGTTCAGTGCCAACGTCAGCCCGTGACCTAACTCCGCGGTCAGATCCTCGTCGAGCTCCGCCGGTGATGAGATGCCCTTCATGAATGCCCGTAGCTCCGCCGGCGCGATCGGCGCAAAGCTGACCACCCACTCGACCCGGCCGGTATCGCCAAGGTAGCGCTCCCCGGTCTGGCGTTCCGCCTTAAGGTAGGACTCGAACCTCTCGGCCGGTACGTCGGCGAGCATTTTCTGCAGCGTCGTGGGCTGCGAATCGACGATTCCCTGCAGGTGGGGGTGGAACAGCGAGCTGCCCGAGGGCAGCATGTGGTTGGCGTTGATCGATGCCCACCGCGACTCTGAATCGGCCGCCATCACAGCCCTCGCGTAGGCGACCTGGGTGAAGAGGTTGTCGATGACAAGCCGCTCCGTCATGTCCTCGAGCGGGAGGTGGTGGAGCCGTGGCGAGTAGACGGAGACGCAGCTGTGCGACGAGTAGGAGTGGAGGTTGGGAAATAAGACCGCCTCGCCGCGAGCGATGCGGCCCTCCGGGTGGATCGTCGGTGGGAGCTTCGGGGTGAGCGAGTTGATCCGCTCGGGACAGAACGGACACCGCGGCTGGTTCTCGCGCGCGAAGGCGGCAAGGTCGAACTCGTTGGCGGGCATCAGGCCGCGCTCTGGCAGGATCCGCGAGCTGTGGCCGGTGAGCGGGTCGATTCGCACATCGATCGCCGTGCGAATCACCCTGTCCGTGCCGGGCTCAAGCATCTCGGCGGTGAGAAGGTGACGTCTCAATTCCATGGTCCACCGTGATTCGAAAGTCGTCCCACCTTCCCAGGGACCGGAGTCTACGTTGTGAAGAGCGCATTCCGCCATCACGCTTGCGAGCGCAGCTGGCTCCCAGACCGTCCGACTCGTCCCTCAGCGCACCCTCGGAGTGGCGAGGTCCCGGGACAAGAGCACGTGGTGCGCTTGAGAGTTCGGGTTGAGCCGGAGGGCGGCGGCCCGCCGCCGTCCTCTGGGCCTAAGAACCGATTCGGAGTCCGGCGCTCGCCGGCATGACGGGTGCTCTGCGCTCGTGGACGGTGTCGATGATCTCTCGGTTATCGATGCCGCGCAAGTAGACCGAGGTCACGCCGAGATCGCTCTCCACAGCATCACGAGGAACCGCGCGGAGTCGCACCCCCTCCGGACCAACCCCGGCAGTCCGCATCACCGCGATGATCTCCTCGACACTCGGCGGATCCGGCGGATACCCCTCAGCGGACGGTACGCCGCTTCGCGAAGGCGGGGAGCGAGCTGACCATCCCCTTCCGATCCGTCAACTGCATGTCCGCATTCGGTCGGATTCGCATGCTCGAGCAATGCCATCGCATCGCGGGCTCGGTCATGAGGGTCTCTCCTTCGCGTTATTCGTCGGATTCGTCATCTGCTTGCCCAGGCGGCGCCGCGCCCGGCGCAGGCGGCCGGCTAGCGCTCCGCGCGAGCATCCGAGCACCGCCGCCGCCCGACTCGGGTCGAGGCCCTCCCAGGCGGCGAGGCGGAGCACTTCCTGATCACGTTCGCCGAGGCGGGCGAGCGCCGCGAGCACATCGCGCGGCTCTCCTGACGGCTCGATCGGCGCGTCGCCGGACCGTCGGCATCAACGGACAGGCGCGCGGCGAGGCGAGCGCGACGGCGCTCCGAGCGCCGCTCGTTGAGGATCAGGTGCCGGGCGATGGCGAATAGCCCATGTAAGTCGTCGCTCAGGTTTGCAGGCCTGCCGCATGCTCGTCCGGGGGGACTCGTTCGAGAACCGACGCTTCCCCGGTGGGTCCCGTTCTGAGAGACTTAGCGTGTGCGTGATGCCAGATCGTCATACGACGAACAGGCAGACGCCACTGGTGATCATATGCCGGCTGGCGCGAGTACTGGCGGCAACGGTAGAGCGGTGGTCCCTTCTGTTATGAGCCGCGAAGGGGCACTTGCGCTTCAGCGTGCCGCGGGCAATCGGGCGACTCTGGCAGCGCTGTGCGATAGTGGAATGGCTCTCCATGCTCATCCGCGGCCGCTCGCCCGCTGCAAAGGTCGGTGCAAGTGCGGCGGTGCGTGCCGTTCGCGTCCGAGCGAAGAAGGAATGGATGACCTGATCGAGCTGGCTCGTGGTTCAGACCCGGTGCGGAGGATTTCCCGTGCCTCATTACATCGCGGTGGTGACACACGACCTGAAGGCCTTCGAGGTGGTCATGGAGATGTCGCTGAGAAGCGACCCCGCGATGGGTCAGCTGCGTCCGCGCAACTTGCGGCCGCGGTCCGCGCTCGACATGACCTGGGTGGCCGGCAACTGCAGCGTACTGCGGCAGCAGTACCCTGGCTTGTCGGTGGCGGAGCCGGGACCGGGATTCTCGGAACCATAGAAGCCGGCGCTCTCGCGACGGCGGCTGCTGGCGTTGCGGCAGGGCTCGCGATTGGCGGTTCGGTGGCTTCTCTGTTCTGGGCAAACGACGCAGGCAAAGGCGAGGACGAGATGGTGAAGCAGGATGCTGTGAACGCGGGAGTGAAGTGTTCGCAAGCGGATTACCAGCGCCTCAGTAATGAAAAGGACGCACGGTGCCACGATGGAAGCGCGCGGAGCTGCTCGATCCAGACTGATGACTGTGCCTCGGCAACAGCCAAGGTCGCGGCAGGCTATGCCTGTATCGACGCGCGGACGAACTTTCAGAAGAACTGCTTCTCACCCGGCGGTTCGGGCTACGAGGGTCACATGCAGCAGATAGCACAGGAGTATGCGCTTCTACGCAACTGCATCGAAGTGATGCACGAGAAGTGTGGCGACCGATGATCAGTCGCGTTCTCTCTCGGGATGAAGGGGGTTCGCCGACGGGCGCGGCTGAGGTTGGGCTCTAAGCGCGAGCCCGTCCACCGCTTCCGGCCGGGGGAGTTGGATCGACTTGTAGCAGGGCCAGGGTTGGGAATGACGATGAAGGTCGGCGCCGGCCACGCGATGACGGGTTGGGTCCCGACGCAGCGCGGGATAGCAGTCTTGGGCATCGCGCCCTGGGCGTAGATGACGATGCCGTTGGAAAGCTGGCTGGCGGCAATGAACCCGTGGTCGCCGGGCGCAAGGTTGTGGTGGCCTGCGTGAAGCGTAATCGTCTCTTGGCCGTTCACGAGAGAATTCGGCACGGCGTATGGGCATGCGTTGACCATCGGCACGACGGTTTCGTCGATCCCGAGCGCGCGCAGTTTGGCGTTGAGCTGTGGGATGCCGGGCGAGAGCGTGTACAGCTGGAGTGTGAAGCTGCCGGCATGCGCCTGAGGACGACCACCTGGCGGCGTGTTCGCGCCGGGCGTCTCAAGCTCCAAGGATCACTGCGACGCCGGCGAACGCGCGGCGGGTTGTGCGCAAACGCCACGACGCGCCTAGGCCGGCGGGAGTCCGTCGGCGAAAATCGCGACCCGCGGTTGGGTCCACGCACGCCGTGGCATCCATGAATGCTCTCGTGATGGACTGAACGACAAAGTGACGCGCACCGGCGTGGGACCACGAGCAGACGTAGGTCTGCTCAGGCTCGAGCGGCCGGTTGACGACGATCGGCCGATCGCTGAACTGGTGGGCGGAGATCCGGAGCACGCAGACGGACTAGCTATCGTGTCCGCGGGTGGCGGGGATAGAATGCCGCGTGCGTCTGTTGCTGGTCAGCCCTCCCGGTTCGTATCGGGTCGGGGACTTCCTTGACGCGGCTCGGGCCATGGGGTGCGAGACATTGGTTGCCAGCAATGCCGTGTCGGTGATTCCTGGCGCGTTCACCCGCGTCTCATTCGACGATCCGGTCGTGGCAGCGAAACGGCTGCTCGAGCAGGTCGGCTTCGTCGATGGCGTCGTTGGAACGGACGGCTCGGCGGTAGCTGTTGCTGCAGAAACGGCCCGGCTGCTTGGCCTTTCATGCAACCCGGCTCACGTACTGGTGACCGCAGAGAGCAAGTATTTGCAACGTCGCGCGGCCGAAGCCGCAGGCGTGTGCCAGCCGGCCTTCGCGCTGATCAGCGACGAGGCCGTACCGTCCTGGTCAACGTTCCCGGCCGTGGTGAAGCCCCTGGATCGCTCCGCCAGTCAGGGAGTGCTACGGGTTGACTCGCGACATGAGCTCGCTGAGGGGGTCAGCGCGGTCCGCGCCATCGTCGGCCGCGATGCGCCGTTGCTGGTGGAAGCGTACGTGCCGGGAGCCGAGGTTGCCGTGGAGGGCTTGGTGCGCGGCGGCCGGCTGAGCGTGTTAGCGGTGTTTGACAAGCCAGACAACCCACCGGGACCGACCTTTCCCGAGACTCTGTTGGTCAGCCCGGCGCGCCTCCAGCCAGAAGCGCTGAGCCGGCTCATCGAGGCGACCCAGGGCGCGGTCGCGGCGGTCGGGTTGGTGGAAGGGCCGGTGCATGTCGAGTGCAAGGTCGGCAGCGAGGACGTGTGGTTTCTCGAGCTGGCCGCCAGAACGATCGGTGGACTGTGCAGCCGCGTGTTGAATTGTGGCGGGATGAGCCTCGAGGAGCTCGTGATCCGCCAGGCGCTCGGTCTCCCGACGCCGACGCCGACACCCGGTGCGGCCGCGACTGGTGTGCTGATGCTCCCAGTCGACGAGACCGGTCGCCTCGAGGCCGTGGAAGGCGTCGAGGCAGCCCGAAAGGTCAAAGGCGTGACGGGCGTGGTGATCTCGGTCGGCGCCGGCGAGCGCGTGAGCGCGCTCCCGGCCGGTGATCGCTACCTCGGGTTCGTGTTTGCCCGCGCCAGGACCGCGGACCAGGTCGAGGACGCGCTACGCGCGGCTTGGGCGTCCATCAAGATCGAGATCACCGCTTCGTAGCCGGAAAGTACGGTGCGCTGCCCGCGCTGTGGTCTGTTTCGTCAAACACGGCGACGAGACCTGATACATGGCGGCGAAGGACGGCTTCGATCCCCTGCCGGACCGTCACCTGGGCGAGGGCGCAGCCCTGGCACCCGCCGCTGAGTCGGATCCGGATCGTCCCGTCAGATTCGCTGAGGAGCTCGATGTGCCCACCGTGAGCAGCGACCATCGGGTTGAGAACGTCGTCGATCACCGCCGCTGCGGTGGTGGCCACGATCGGTTCGAGGTCAAGGCCCTCCCGGACCGGTTCGACGGCGCCCGGGGAGCCGAGGACCACAGGCCCACCGTCTCGGAAAACGAGGTCCCCGCCTCGCGCGATGATCGTTCTCCGGATCGCGCTGTAGGTATCCGTCGGGGGTACCCGTGATGGCTCACCGACGATTCCGTGGTCCAGAGCGTTGTCCAGATCAGCTATCAGATCGTCAGGATCCTCAAGACCGACCGAGAACCGCAGGAGATCTGCGGGCACCGGCGTGGAAGGCCCCTCCGATAACACCCGGTGCTCGACCAGGCTCTCGGTGCCCCCCAGCGACGTCGCCCGCACAAACGCCCGCAGCCGCGCGACCGTCGCGGCTGCACCCGACTGGCCACCCCCGGTGCGCATCGACAACATGCCACCGAAGCCGTCGTTCATCTGACGGCGAGCGATGTCATGACCGGGATGGCTCGCAAGCCCCGGGTAGAGGACAACCTCGACGCGTGGGTCGCGCTCGAAATGCTCGGCGATACGCAGCGCCGTCGCGGAGCTCTGTCGCACTCGGGGAAACAATGTCCGCATGCCTCGCAGAAGAAGCCACGCGTCGAAACCACTTGGGACCGCGCCGGCACTGCGACGCCACGACCGGATCCGCTCCACGAACGGGTCATCAGCCGCTGCGACGACCGCGCCGGCAAGCACGTCACCGTGACCGTTGAGGTACTTCGTCGCTGAATGCACGACGAGGTCGGCCCCGAACTCGATAGGCCGGCAATGAACCGGGGTTGCCACGGTGCTGTCGGCAACGAGACGCGCCCCACTCGCATGGGCGATTTGGGCCGCCCCCGCTAGGTCGGTGATCGACCAAGTCGGGTTCGACGGCGTCTCGACCCACACAACCCTGGTTTGCCCTGGACGGACCGCTTCCGCCACCGCATCAAGATCGCTGGCATCGACGTAGGTGACCGCGACCCCCCAAGAGAGCGCAAACTCGCTGATCCATTTTCGCAAAGCCCAATACATCACCTGTGGTGCGACCACATGATCGCCAGGCACCAGGGCACAGAACACCGACGTCGCTGCCGCCATCCCCGACGAGAACAACATGGCGCTCGAACCGCCCTCCAAGTCAGCGAGGAGCTGCTCCGGGAGCTCGTAGGTCGGGTTATCCGCCCTTGTGTACTCAAACCCCGCCGGATAGCTGCCATCGCGATCACGCTCGAACGTTGTCGATAGCTGGATCGGCGGGACGACCGCCCGAGTCGTCGGATCCACGAACCCCAAGGCCTGCGCCGCGCGACTCTCAGGCTTCATTGCTCAAGCTTCCCATAAGAACCCGACTCGGTGAACGGCGGATCCGTCCGCTCAATGCGGAGAGGCTTCGGGTAGGCCGCCCGGACCGTCGCCACTGTCGGCACCCGTTGGTTAGCGCTCTGCCCCTGCGGCCGTGCCGGATGAGGACGCGGGCGACTTGGGACGCGATGACGTCGACGAGGAACGCCCAGAGGGCGTGCAGCTGGCCGGGCTCATCGACGTCGGACCCACAGGAAGCGGGTTGCGCTGACCGCGTGCTTCTTGACGCGCGCCGCCGAGCGGACGGCGGGTGCGGCGAAGACCTCCTCGCCGCGATCGGCGCGGCGAGCGCGAGCAGCGACCGCAGCCACTCTCCCCCGCCGGTCGGCCGCCGGGCAGGAAGTGGTCAGCCCGACGGCGGGTGGTGATCTGCTGTCGCCCGTCGCGCCGCGCGCCGGCGGCGAGCTCGACCAGCCCGCCGGTCTGATCGTCCAGCACGACGAGCTGCGGCGCTCGGAGCGCCCCGGGGCGAGCGCGCCAGTCGCGGGCGATCGCCTCGGCCTGCGGGCGGCCGTCCTCGTCGCCGGCGAGCGCGTCGATCACCCGCGCGTCCTCGGCGCAGGTGTCGAGCACGTGCCAGTCGCCGCCGGCGGTCTCGCGAACGACGAGATCGTACCGGCCGCCGTCGGTGTCGCGGTAGCTCCCGATCACGGGGGTTTCATCGTGGTTCCTCCTTCGATGGATCAATCCGGTTGGCAGTCCGAGGTGACCGCCACCGGAACCCGGCCGGGCCCCGGCGACCGGCCGCCCGGGGCGTAGATGGGGCGGTACCTTCTCCTGGTGAGCGACGGCATCCTCAGTGGGCTGGCTCTGGTCGAGGGGTCAGCGTTCGTCGCCGCGCCGCTCGGGGGGATGACGCTGGCCCAGCTCGGCGCCGACGTGATCCGCTTCGACCAGATCGGAGGCGGGCTCGATTACCAGCGCTGGCCGCTCGCCGCCGACGGTCAGAGCCTGTTCTGGGCCGGGCTGAACAAGGGGAAGCGCTCGATCCTCGTCGACTTGCGCTCCGCCGAGGGGCGCGAGCTCGTGAGCTCGCTCGTCGCCGCCAGGGGGATCCTGCTGACCAACTTCCCGGCGCGCGGGTGGCTTGCCTATGACGCGCTGCGCGAGCGCCGCGAGGATCTGATCATGGTGGCGCTGGCGGGGAATCCCGACGGGAGCTCCGAGGTGGACTACACGGTGAACCCGGCGACGGGGTTTCCATGGGCGACGGGACCGCGCAACCTCGCCGAGCCGCTCAACAGCGTGTTGCCGGCTTGGGACGTGGCCATGGGCACGCTCGCCGCGGTCGGGCTGCTGGCGGCGGAGCGCCGTCGGACCCAGACCGGCGAGGGCGAGCTCGTGCGCCTTGCGCTCTCCGACGTCGCCTTCGCGATGGTCGGCAACCTGGGCCGAATCGCCGAGGCGCAACTCGGGGCCCGCGATCAACGCAAGGACGGCAACTACCTCTACGGAGCCTTCGGGCACGACTTCGTGACCCGCGACGATCGCCGGGTGATGGTCGTGGCGCTGACCGCACGACAGTGGCGCGCGCTCCTGGACGCAACCGGAACGGCCGAGGCGCTTGCGGGCATCGAACGGGCCACCGGCCACACCTTCGAGACCGAGAGCGGGCGATACGAGGGCCGCGACCTGATCGCCGCCATCCTGCGCCCCTGGTTCGACGCGCGCGACCTGGCCGAGATCCGCGACGCGTTCGAGGGCACCGGCGTGTCCTGGGGCCCCTACCAGACGTTCCGCCAGCTGGTGAACGAGGATCCCCGGGTCACAAGGGCGAATCCGATGTTCGACCAGATCGAGCACCCGGGCGTCGGCCACTACCTGGCGCCGCGGTCCCCGCTCGACTTCCGCACCCTCGGCCGTCTACCCGTCCGCCGAGCGCCGATTCTCGGCGAGCACACCGAGCAGATCCTCGCCGACGTGCTCGGCCTCGACGGGCGGGAGATCGGCACCCTCCACGACCGCGGCGTCGTCAGCGGGCCGACCCGAACGGCCGCTTAACGATCACGCGCCGCCGGCCGTCTCGATTTCGGAGGCGGCCCCAGGCCTGATCGTCCGCCAGATCGATCCGGCCCGCTCGGCGATGCCCAAGAAGGTGGTGGTTCGTTCATTGGTGCGCGACGCGCCTGCCGGTGGCTGAGCACGCCCGGGATGCTCGGGGCCGCGGCTAGGATTGCTGGCGTCGTGTCCGGATCGGCGACAGACTGGCTCTCCGCAGTTGCGTCGGCCGCGTCGGCCGTCGCGGCAGTCGCGGCGCTACTTGTTGCGCGTCGCGCTCAGCAGAGCGCTCGCCGCAGCGAGGACGCCACGCGCGAGGGCGTGATCGCCGCTCGCCAAGGTGTGGCTGTTGCGGAAGGAAGCCTTGCTCAGCAGATTGCCGACGCCAGACAGCGGGCGCTCGAAGCCGAACGCTCGCAAGCTATGCAGGTCACTGCTTGGTCACAGAAGCGGCTGTCCGACGTCGACGACCGCCGGATCGTCGCCCGCAATGGCAGCGATAACCCCGTGTTTGACGTCAAGCTTTGGCTGATCCTCGAGGACCCTCCTCCGCAGGACGAGCAGTCACCGCCTGAAACGAGTCCAAGCGCGCGGACTGCGGTGGTCGGGCCTCGTGACGAGTTCATGCACCCGATTCCCACCACTGCGCTGCGTGTCCCTTATAGACCACCGGTCGAGATCTCCTTTCGCGACGCGCAGGGCCTCGGATGGTGGAGAGACGCGATGGGTCGAGTACGCCGCCGCCCCGACAGCGACCAGCGGCAGCCAAGCGCGTAGACCATGGTGGACCGCCCAGTGCGGACGGTCGGCAACGTCGACCGGACCTCACGGCTCGTCGGAGAGCGTGGCTCTGATCTCGGAGCCCCATGGTTCCTCATTGTTTCGAGGGCTTCGCGGCGATCTCGTCGAACGGCTCGAGCGGCGACTCGGCGAGCTTCCGAGTCGGCGCCGCCGCGCCGTCGCCTGGTATCCAGCGGAGGTGTCGGTGATCGCGTCTGGCCACGGGCTCCCTGACGGACCGGTCCGCGACGCGGTGCTGCGCGAGATCGTCGCGGAGTGAGCGCCGAAAGTCCTCACCGGTAGGCCGGCGCTACGGTGCTGCCGTGCTCCCGCTCGGCTTCAGGTTCGACGTCGACGCCGTGCTCGTCGGCGGCGTCGCCCACCGCAAGGAGTGCGAACGGCTACAGCGAACGCTGCCGGACGACGCGATCCCGGTCCGTGCGGCCGCGATTCACCGCGCGGAGCTGGCCGCGTGAGTGCCCGAAGTGCCGGCCGCCGTTCGAGACGATGCTCAGCTACCAGCTCGAGCGATCCGTCGAGACGCTCGTCCCGTCAGAAGATTGCGTGCCGACGTGTGGGCAGCGTCCCGGGCTGCAAGACATGAATGTGACGGCAGACCCTGCGACGCTCGTGGTCGCGCATCGCGGCGCGAGTGCCGAGGCGGCCGAGAACAGCATTCAGGCGTTCGAGAAGGCGATCCAGGTCGGCTCGGATGTGATCGAGTTCGACGTCCGCCGCACCCGGGACGACCAGCTCATCGCGTTCCACGACGCGACGGTAGGCGGGCACGGTGTTGGTGATCTCACGTGCGAGGAGATCCATCTCCGGACGGGCATCAAGCCCCCGCTTCTGAACGATGTCCTCGACTTGACGAAGGGTCGCGTCGGGCTCGACGTCGAGCTCAAGGAGGCCGGTTTCACTGATCGGGTACTCAAGGCGGCCGGACAGCACTTCGAGCCCGACCAGCTGGTCATCACCTCGTTCATCGACTCCGTGGTCGCCGAGGCCAAGCGCGCGGCGCCGGCGATCAAGGCGGGGCTCCTCGTCGGCGTCGGTAGACCAGAGCATCTGTTGAGGACCAGGCTCTCAGAGCTGTTCCCCGCGCGACGCTCGCGCGCCTGCGGCGCCGATTTCGTCGCCATGCACTTCAGACTCGCCGACCTCGGAGCCATTCCAAGGGCAGACCGGGCGGGGTTCCCCGCGTACATCTGGACGGTCAACGATGACGATCGCCTGCGACGCTATCTCGTGGATCCCAGGGTTCGTGCCGTGATCACCGACGTCCCGCGACGGGCGCTGGAGATGCGCTCGGAGCTTCTCGCCGGCGGCTGACGAGCGACCCGACTGACTTTGGCGCAGGTAGCGCTCATCGTCAGCGTTGACCTCCGACAGGGTCAGCGCCCGGGCCGGGGCGCCGATCAGCGAGCCGGCGAAGAGGATTGAGTCGTGAGATTGACCGTCCTCGCGCGTCCGCAGCCGCAGGGTGCCGCCGGGTGGGTGGCAGGCATGGAAGTCGCGTCGCGAGGACCCGTTCTCTTCGGCTAGGCGCCTCAGGCTCGCGGAGACGCCCGGCTGTGGCTGGCATGATCCATGTCGTGAGCCAAGGAGATCCCGGTCGCGACGCTTTCGAGAAGCTGCGCGCGATCGCCCGGGAGGTCGGGCTGTCGGTCGAGCGCCTTACCGGACAACTCGACCTCGACGAGATCGCCGACCGGATCGAGATCGGCGGTGAACGCCTCAGGGAGTTGGCCGAGCTGGCCGGACGGCAGCTCAGCGATCAGTTTCGAGACCCCGATGCCCAAGCTGCGGCGCAGGCTCGGCAAGAGCGCGCTGGCACCCGTGACCGTCGGTTCATCCGCGCCGGCCCGCATCCCCTTGACATCCCCACCGAGGAACAGGCGCGCGTGCTGAGCGCGCTGGAATCGGGCCGGTGGAAGGTGCAGTCAGGGACCGACGAGCTGATCTGCGCCGACGCAGGACCGAGCCCAAGCGAGGGAGCGGGTCTCGTCAGCGAGTTGCGCGCTCGCGACTGGATCGCCGCCAGCGGGGAGGTCACCGTCGTCGGACGCGCCGCGCTCGAGCGCTGGGGGGAAAGCTCGCGGCCGAGCTGACCCAAGGAACCCGCAGGTGGCGCGGCCCGTGAGTGGCGAGCGGTCGATTCCGGGAGATGATCGCCGCGCACCAACAGCATCTGGGTCACGGAAGTAGCGATCGTGGCTGCTTGAGACCACCACCGAATGCTGCCACGAGATTCCCGGCGGCCACGTGGCTCGATCTGGCGCAAGCGAGCCACAATCTCGGCTACTCCGTGGCTGGCAAATCGCTGCTGCTATCGGGACAAAACCAGCAGCCGGCTCCTCGCTGCCCGTTTGAGAGCAGTCGCGGCACCGCGGGGCTGTCGTCTGTCACGAATGCAGACCCTCGAGCAGCTCGAGCCGAAGATCGCAAGGCTCGCCCCAGCGACTCGTGCTCGCCGACAGATTATGTGGCCTCTTCGCGCCGACCGAGCCAGCTACGCCGCGCATCTGAACCTCCTCGCCCACGAACAAGTCGAAACCACGCAGATGTACCTCCACGCCGACCTCGCCATCAAAGAACGCGCGCTCGCCCG
>PMOY01000029.1 GCA_003165655.1 Solirubrobacterales bacterium | reverse complement strand
CGATGCCGTAGTTGATCATCTTGGCCTTCGAGCGCATCCCCGGGTCGATCTCGTCCGGCGTCACGCCGAACACGCGACAGGCCGTTGCGGTGTGGACGTCCTCGCCGCGGCCGAAGATCTCCTTGAGCACGTCCTCGCCGGCGATGTGTGCGAGCAGCCTAAGCTCGACCTGCGAGTAGTCCGCCGACACCAGCAGGTTGCCGGGCTCGGCGACGAAGCAGGCCCGGATCTCGCGCCCGAGCGGAGTCCTGATCGGGATGTTCTGAAGGTTGGGGTTGTTCGACGACAGCCGCCCGGTCGTCGCGGCCGTCTGGTTGAAGGTCGTGTGCAGCCGGCCGTCCTCGGCGATCAGCTCGGGGAGCGCGTCGAGGTAGGTCTGGGCGAGCTTGGTCAGCTCGCGCCAGCGCTCGATCTTCGGCACGATCAGGTGCTCGTCCCGAATCGCCTGCAGCACCCGGGCGTCGGTCGAGTAGCCGGTCTTCCCGCGACGCTTACGCGACAGGCCGAGCTTGCCGAAGAGGATCTCCTCGAGCTGCTTGGGCGAGCCGAGCGTGAACTCCTCGTCGGCGAGCTCGAAGATCTCGCGCTCGAGCCGGTCCGCCTCCTCCTTGACGCGGGCCGAGATCTCGCCGAGGCGCTCGGTATCGAGCTTCAGGCCCGCGAGCTCAAGCTTGCGCAGAATCCGAACCAGCGGCAGCTCGACCTCTTCGAACAGGTCGGTCAGTCCGCGACCCCGGATCTCCTCGCGCTGCCAGGCGGCCAGCGCGTGCGCGAGTAGTGCGTCGGCGGCGGCGTCGTCGTTCACTTCGGCCACCAGGCCGAGCCCGCGCTCCTCGCACAGCTCCCGGAACGGATACGCGCGCCGGGCAGGCTCCAGTAGATAGGCACCGATCTCGGTGTCGTGCGCAAGCACCGCCGGCACGGTCCCGAGCGCCTTGGCGTCGTGGGCCATCACCGGTCGCCGGCCCGCGGCCGCGACGAGTTCGTCGGGCACTGAGCACGCCCCGGAGAGCACCTCCGCTCCACCCCCGTACGCACCGAAGCGCCAGGTCGAGTCGGCAGCGAACAACGCGTCGTCAGGGATCGCCGGTGCGCGCACGGCGATCGCGAGCTCACGCCCCGTCATCCGCGCCACATCAGCCACCGTGGCCGAGCGGACGCGCGCGCTCAGGGCACTCCCCGAGCCGGGCGTCGGCGCCGGCGCCGCCGCTTCCGCCGAGCCGAGCGCCTCCTCGAGTCGCCGCAGCGGATCGCGCAGCTCGAACTCGCGGAACACGTCGCGCAGTCGCGAGCGGTCCGGCGGTGCGGACACAAACTCCTCCACGTCCAAGTCGAGCGGGATATCCCGCTTCGCCGTCGCGAGCTGCTTCGACAGCCGCGCGTCCTCGGCATGCTCGATCAGGTTCTGCTTGCGCTTCGCCCCCGAGATCTCGTCCACGTGCTCGAGCACGCCCTCGAGTGAGCCGAAGCGCTGGAGCAGGTCGGCGGCGGTCTTATCTCCGATCCCGGGGACACCGGGGATGTTGTCGCTGGTATCGCCCTTGAGGCCGATGAAGTCGGGGATCAGCTCAGGCGGGATGCCGTAGCGGTCGACGACGCCGTCGCGGTCGTACACGCGGGTGTCGGTGATGCCACGCGACGTCGTCATGATCCTGACCTCGTCGTCGACGAGCTGGTAGGCGTCGCGGTCGCCGGTCACGACCATCACCGGGATCGAGGCCGTTTTCGCGCGCTCGGCGATCGACGCGATCACGTCGTCGGCCTCATAGCCCTCGACGGACAGGTTGCGGTAGCCGAACGCGTCGACGAGCGGCTCGAGGTGCGGCCACTGCTCCTTCAGCAGGTCCGGGCGCGAGCTGCGCTGGGCCTTGTACTCGTGGTAGATCTCCTTGCGTCCGGATGAGCCGGCATCCCAGACCACGACGGTCGCCTTCGGGCCGTAGTCGGTCAGGATCTTGACGAGCATCGAGGCGAATCCGAAGATCGCGTTGGTCGGCACTCCGGTCGAGGTCGCGATCGACTCGGGCAGCGCGAAGAACGCCCGGTAGGCGAGGCTGTTACCGTCGATCAGGAAGAGTTCGTCGGCCATCTTTCAGAATCTAGCTGGCGAAGCTGAGGTCGCGAGCGCGCGCGCGGCGAAACCCTCGCTCACTTCTACCCTATGCCCGCTCCCATCCTCCGCACAGCCTCGCCATCCGGGCACGCGCACAGATGAGGGTCGCAGTCACCGGAGCGACCGGCCTCGTCGGCTCACGCCTCGTGGCGGCCCTGACGGGGCGCGGCGACGAGGTGACGGCGCTGTCGCGCGACCCGGTGCGGGCCACGGAACGGCTCGGTGTGCCCGCCGAGCGCTGGGATCTCCTCGCGGCCGCGGCGCCGGCCGACGCGCTCTCCGGGCGCGACGGCATCATCCACCTGGCCGGCGAGCCGGTGGCGCAGCGATGGAGCACGGCGGCGCGCGAGCAGATTCGCATCAGCCGCTCGCAAGGCACAGCGAACCTCGTCGCCGGCCTGGCCGCCGCCGACCCGCGACCGCCCGTGCTCGTCAGCGCCTCGGCATCGGGGATCTACGGAGACCGCGGCGACGAGGAGCTCGACGAAGGGGCCTCGCTCGGGGATGACTTCCTGGCGGAGGTATGCCGGTCATGGGAGGCCGCCGCTGACGGCGCCTCCGAGCTCGGACTGCGCGTCGCGAAGATCCGCACAGGAATCGTGCTCGACGCCGGGGGCGGCGCGCTCGCGAAGATGCTGCCGCCGTTTCGGCTCGGTGTCGGAGGGCCGGTCGCCGGCGGGCACCAGTACATGTCGTGGATCCACGTGGAAGACGTCGTCGGGCTCTACCTGGCGGCGCTCGACGGGGACGAGTGGTCCGGTCCGGTCAACGGGTGCGCGCCCGTGGCGGTCAGGAACGCGGAGTTCTCGCGGGCGCTCGGCCGAGCACTGCACCGGCCGGCGGTGCTGCCGGTGCCGGGAATCGCGTTGCGCGCGATGTACGGCGAGATGGCCGAGATCGTGACCGGCGGCCAGCGGATGGTCCCGGCACGCGCGGACGCGCTCGGATACCACTGGGCGCACACCGATCTCGATCAGGCCCTGCGCTCAGCGCTTGCCGGCTGACGCGTTTGTCGAGCGCACGCCCCGAGGCGGTTCCGTCTACTCCGCGACCGGCGGCGGATACAC
>PMOY01000262.1 GCA_003165655.1 Solirubrobacterales bacterium | reverse complement strand
GGTGAGTGCTTGACGAGCACGACTGCCACCGCGAGGAGCGCAGTGATCGCCTCGACGAGCGGATACCGGGCGGAGATCTGGGCATCGCATCCGCGACAGCGGCCGCGGAGAAGCAGCCAACCGAGCACGGGGACGTTGTCGTATGGCTTGATCGGCGTGTCGCAGCTCGCGCAGTGCGACCCGGGCGCGACCAGCGACTCCCCGCGCGGCAGGCGGAAGGCGACGACATTGAGGAAGGAGCCCACGATCAGACCGCCGAGCCCCGAGAAGACGACCGCCATCGCTATGGCGCGGCCCAACCGGTCGTGGGCTGCCACCCGGTCGAGAAGCGGCGCAAGCCCCAGCCGGTCGCGTCGCCTTGGAAGGTCCGGTGCCCCAGGTGGCCGATGAGGACCAGGGTGCCGACGATCGACGCCGCGCTGATCCTCATGCGTCCCTTATCGGTCGAAATGGGATTGACATGAGGCGATCCGACAACTCCTCCGCCATCGGCGGCTCGGGTGAAGTCATGCAAAGAAACAGGGCGGGCCCGAAGGCCCGCCCTGTTCACAGCGGTCAGAGGTGGGGTGCCTGCTACCAGACTGCGCTGGTGGGGCAGCCTCCCGGCTGCCCACCGCCAGTTCCGGCCGTACACGGTTCCGTCTGGACGCCGGCCGCCTCGACGATCGAGAATATGTCGCCCGTGTTCACTGCCGTCGCCGTCACGACATAGGTGTCCGCGCTGGTACCGCCGCCGGTGATGGCATCGCCCGCGACCGACGCCCCCCCGGTGAAGGTCGTGGGGATTGACGGGTCGATAGCGTTCAGCTGCGCGACCGTAGTCGGGTAGGTGCCGTTGTTGCCGGTCGCGTAGGTCTCCGCGGCGGTCTGCATGTCTTTCACCACGGTTTGGGCGTTCGCGTCGTACGCCTTGCCGCGCTGGTTGAGGAACGTCGGGATGGCGACCGCGGCGAGGATGCCGATGATCAGGATCACGACGAGAAGCTCGATCAGGGTAAAGCCCTGTTCGTCCTGCATACGACGACGTAGCCTGTAGAGCATGGATCCTCCTAGGATCGTTAAAATGGGCCTGTGCGCCAGATCCCATGGATCCAATAA
Source organism: Solirubrobacterales bacterium (assembly GCA_003165655.1). Classification (GTDB taxonomy): domain Bacteria; phylum Actinomycetota; class Thermoleophilia; order Solirubrobacterales; family Solirubrobacteraceae; genus Palsa-465. Next base: position 26,752 of record PMOY01000262.1, on the reverse strand, counting down.
GCCTGTTGGGCTCGAACAGCATTCGAGCCTTGGTGGCAACCCGGCTCCCTCCCAGGTGGGAGGTCCGTGGCTTTGCGTCCCGACCTCGCGAGCGGTTTGCCTCTGCATTCAGTGGCTTCTGGCACAAGCGGTATCGGCAACGCCTGATATCGCTTGAGTAATTCGACGGATTTTCTAGGGTCGCGATCCGTAGAAACAGCGAACGGGACGACTATCGTCTACGCAGCGTCGGCGCTGACGTGCGCCTGGGCATCCCTTCCGGGCGCGAAGCGACCGCTCCCGCCGCACCAGGGACACGTCACCTGGTGACGCCCCCCGCCGAGCGAGGAGAGCACCGTGCCGGTGCCGCGGCAGGGCGAGCATGCGCTGCGGTTCTCATCGGCTGCCTGGGGGCTCACTGACGCAACAGCCTAGTGCGCCGCGCACGGGCGGGTCGGGCGCGCTCGGGGACGCGGCGTGGAGGCTCTCTCAAGCGCCACGCCTCGTCCGCCGATGGGGCTATGTGACCGCGAGCCCGACACCTCGTCGGTGGAACGCGTTCGATCGATTCTTGGCGCCCGCGGCGCTCGCCGGCGGTTCCGTGATCGCCCTCCGCGCTCCCGGCCTCGGGGACTACCCGACCGATGCCGGCCCTGCCCTCTCGGCGATCGCGCACGGCGCCATCGGAAGCTTCTTCTCCCACCAGCCCGCCATGGGCGCGGTGTCGCTGTACGTGCGGGCTCCGTTCGTGGTCTTGGCGGCCGCGCTCCACGACTCCCCGGTCGGGATGTACAGGTGGGGAGATCTTCCGTGCGTGCTCTCGGTCGCGCTGATCGCAATCTGGATGGCCCGCGTCGCTGGGCGCCGCGGGATGGGCCGCCTCGGGATGGGCCGCCTCGGCCGCACGGTGCTCGTGGCCGTCTGCCTGCTCAACCCTTTGGTCAACAACGCTCTCTACTACGGCCATCCGGAGGAGCTCCTGACGGCGAGCCTCGCCGTTGGTGCGCTGCTCGCGGCGTGCGAGCGCCGCATCGTTGTGAGCGCGGTGCTCACCGGCCTGGCGGTTGCGAGCAAGCAGTGGGCGCTGCTGATCGTGTGCCCCACGCTGCTCGTCCTCGAGCGCGAGCGGATCCGCGCCGGGCTGATCATGCTGGCCGCTGCCGCCGGAAGCACGGTGCCGATGATGGTCGGGAACTTCGCGGCCTTCCGGCACGCGACCAGCTACATCTCGACACCGCAGCCTATAACGACGATCTTCACCTGGCTGTATCCGTTCTCCGCGACGGGCAGAGTGCAGGTCACGAACATCTTCGGGGATGACCGATTCTTCATCGGGCACACGGTCGCGGGCGTCGTGGGACCGATCTCACATCCGCTGATCATCGGGCTGGGCGTCTTCGTACCGCTGCTCGTGTGGTCTCGTCAGGGCTGGCACCTCTCGGCGCAGGCGATGCTCCTGTCGACAGGTCTCGTGTTCGTCCTGAGATGCACGCTCGACCCCGGAGCGGGCGCCTACTACTACTTTCCCCTGCTGCTCACGTTGGTGGCACTCGACGTGATCACAAGCCGCAAGCTGCCGATCGCGGGTCTCGCGGGAGCCGCCGGCGCATTCACCGTGCTCGACCGCTTTCCCGACTATCTCGGCACTCAGGCCGCGAATCTGCTGTTCGTGGCGGCGACCGTTGCCGCCGCTGCGCTCCTCGTGCGCGCGTTGCGCCACCGCGTCCCGGCCCCCGCTGCGCGGCGACCGCATCCGAGCCGCCCGCGGTCGACGAGGGTCACCAAGCAGACCGCGTAGCTCTAAGGAACCGCTTTGTACACGTCGAACAGCGGCAGGTACATCGAGATCACGATCACGCCGACGATGCCGCCGACGAGGACGATCATCGCCGGCTCCAAGATCGAGGTCAGCGCCTTGACCGCCGCGTCCACCTCGTCCTCGTAGAAGTCGGCGACCCTGGCGAGCATCGAGTCGAGCGCGCCGGTCTCCTCGCCGACGCCGACCATGTGCGCAACCATCGCGGGGAAAACCTTCGCGTGCTTGAGCGGCTCGGCGATCGTCCCGCCCGACTTGACCGAGGCGATGACCGACGCCATCGCGTCCTCGATCACCGCGTTGCCGGCCGTCTTGCCGGTGATCTCGATCGCCTGCATGATCGGCACGCCGGCGGAGACAAGCGAGGAAAACGTGCGCGACCAGCGCGCGATCGCGACCTTTTGCACGACGTCACCGATCTTCAGCGGGACGCGAAGCTTGAATGCATCCCACCGCGGCCTGCCCCAGTTCGAGCGCTTGACGTAGAGGAAGCTGGGGACCACAACCCCGACAACGGCGAGGACCACGTACCACTCGCCATCGATGAGATGCGAGAAGTTGACCATGAACTGACTGAGCGCTGGAAGCTTGCCACCGAACTCCTTGAAGACGCCCTCGAACACCGGAATCAGGAACGCGACGAGCGCCAGCATGACGATCAAGGCGAAGCTGATCACGAGCGATGGATAGATCGTCGCCGCGCGGACCTGGCGCCGGAGCGAAGCGTCCTTCTCGAGCTGGTCGGCGACGCGGAGCAGGCACTCTTCGAGCACGCCACCCGTCTCGCCGGCCCGCACCATCGAGACGTACAGCGGAGAAAACACCTTCGGGTGACGTCCCAGCGCGTCGGAGAGGAGCAGCCCAGCCTCGACGTCCCGGCGCACCGAGGCGACCGTATCCTTGAGCTTCTTGGAGTCCGTCTGCGCCTCGAGCACATAGAGCGATCGCAGGATGGTCATGCCCGAGGAGACCATCGTCGAGAGCTGTCGGGTCGAGACTGCGAGGTCGCTCGCCTTCACTCGGGCGAAGAGCTCGATGTTGAGCTCCCTGGAGCGGTACTTGTGTGCGATGTCGACAACGACCAGGCCGCGGCCCTTGAGCTGCTCGGCGACGTCCTGCTTGGACTGGGCTTCGACTTGCCCGCGCGCGGGGACACCCGCGAGATCCGTCGCTTTGAAGACGTAGGTGGCCATCGCTCATGCCGCCATCGGATGGGCGGACGAACCCCCCATCAGCCGGCGGAGCTCTTCGAGCGAGTGGGCGCGCGACTCGGCGAGGTGGCGAGTGATCTTGCCCGACCGCACGAGCTGAGCGAGCGCCGCATCCATCGTCTGCATTCCGTGCGCTCCGCCGGTTTGGAGCACGGAGTAGATCTGGTGGCTCTTGGATTCGCGGATCAGGTTCCGGACAGCGGGGGTGGGGACGAGTACCTCGGCGGCGACGCAGCGTCCGGCGCCGTCGGCGGTCGGCAGCAGCATCTGCGTCATGATGCCCTGCAGCGCCACCGACAGCTGGGCTCGAATCTGGCCTTGCTGGGAGGCGGGAAACACATCGATGATGCGGTCGAGCGTCTGTGGCGTGTCCTGGGTGTGCAGCGTCGCGAATACGAGGTGACCGGTTTCCGCCGCGGTGATCGCCGTCCCGATCGTCTCCAGGTCGCGCATCTCGCCGACGAGGATCACATCGGGGTCCTGGCGCAGCGCGGCCTTGAGCGCGTCGGCGAAGCTCGTCGCGTCCGAGCCGATCTCGCGCTGATTGACAATGCACTTCTTGTGGTGGTGCAAAAACTCGATCGGATCCTCGATCGTCATGATGTGCTCCTCGCGCGACTCGTTGATCACGTCGATAAGCGACGCGAGCGTGGTCGACTTGCCCGATCCGGTCGGTCCGGTGACGAGCACGAGCCCGCGTGGCCTCTTGGCGAAGTCGGCGACCGCCGGCGGGAGACCGAGCGATTCGAGCGGCGCTACCTCGAACGGAATCAGGCGGAACGCCGCGCCGAGGGCCGAGCGCTGAAAGTATGCGTTGACGCGAAAGCGGGCTCGGCCCGGGATCTGGTACGCGAAGTCGATCTGCCAGTCGTTCTCGAGCTTCTGACGCTGCGCGTTGGAGAGGATCGAGTACACGATCTCCCGGGTGTCGGTCGGGGTCAGCGCCGGGTAGCCCTCCAGCGCCGTCAGCCTCCCGCGCACACGCACCATCGGCGGGGCGCCGGCGCTCAGGTGCAGGTCGGAGGCGCGACGGTTGACAACCTCGAGCAGCACTTCGGCAAAGTCAAGGTCCATGCAGGGCCCCTCTCCGATTGGCATCCGGCGTATCGCAACCCATGTGCAAGCCCTATCGACAGCTCACGTGGATCCCGTTACACGGGCGACTTCGGCCATCGACGTCAGTCCGGATTTGATCTTTTCGAGGCCGTCGTCTCGCAGCCGGCGCATCCCCTCGCGCACCGCGACAGCCGCGATCTGGTCGGCCGGCGCACGCTCGAGCGCGAGCTTGCGGATCGCATCGGACATCGTCATCACCTCGAACAGGCCGATCCGCCCGCGGTAGCCCATCCGGCCGCAGCGCGTGCACCCGACGGGTTCGTAGGCCTCGATGTCGAACTGAACGTTGTACCCGTGCTCGCGCACGATATGCGCAGGGATAATCGCGCGTCGCTTGCAGTGTGGGCAGAGGATGCGCGCGAGCCGCTGAGCGACGACGCAGTCGAGCGCGGAGGCGATCAAGAACGGCTCGATGCCCATTTCGATCAGCCGGGTGATCGCGGTCGGAGCGTCGTTGGTGTGGAGAGTCGAGAGGACCATGTGGCCCGTGAGCGCGCCTTCGATCGCCACCTGTGCGGTCTCCCGATCACGAATCTCGCCGACCATGAGGATGTCCGGGTCTGCGCGCATCATCGACCGCAGGCCGCTCGCGAACGTCAGCCCCGATTTGTGGTTGACCTGGAGCTGGGTGATGCCGTTGATCTGATACTCGACGGGGTCCTCGATCGTGATGATGTTCCTCTGGGGCGTGTCCAGCTCACGGAGGGCGCCGTAGAGCGTGGTCGACTTGCCCGATCCGGTCGGTCCGGTCGCGAGCACGGCGCCATGAGCGCGCGTGAACGAGCCTCGGAACCGCGTGAGCTCATGCTCCTGCATACCGAGCTTCTCGAGCTCGAGCCTGATGCGCTCCTTGTCGAGGATGCGCAGCACGACAGTCTCACCGTGCACGCTCGGCAGAGTGACGACGCGCACATCCACCTGGCGTCCCTCGATCGTCAATCCGACGCGACCATCCTGGGGCAGGCGCCGAATCGAGATGTCGAGATCACTCATGATCTTGATCCGCGAGACGACGCCGGAGACCAGGCGCTGGGGCACGGTCATCGACTCCGTGAGGACACCGTCGACACGCATCCGCACGCGCAGCTGGCGCCCCACGCGGCCCGATGTATCGGCGACGGGCTCGAAGTGGATGTCGGACGCTCCGCGATCGACCGCCTGAGCGATGATCGAGTACACGAGCTTGATCACCGGCGCGTCCTCGGCCGATTCGCGCAAGTCGACGATCTCCGCCACGCCCGCCTGTTCCTCGCCTTCCTCGACTGCCTCCTGCACGGCGTCCTCGAAGCGGTTCAGACGCATGATCAGGCTGGTGATGTCTTCCTCGGACGCCACCGCAGGGCGGACGTCGAGTCGCGTCAGCAGCGCGATGTCGTCCACCGCGAGCACGTTCGAGGGATCCGCCATCGCGACGAGGAGCGTGTCCGGGTCGACGTAGGCCACGGGCACGGCCTGATAGCGTCGGGCCGACGCCGCGCTCAGCAGGTTCGCGGCGGCCATGTCGACGTTGAACACCGCGAGGTCGATGTGGTCCAGGCCATAGCGCTCGGCGATCGCTCGCGAGAGCTGCTCCGGCGTGATCGAGTGGGCGTCGAGGAGGACGCGCTCGGGCGGGCGCCCGGCCTGCCGAGCCTCCTCGATCGCGCGTGCGACACGGTCGCGGTCGACGAAGCCGCGATCGACGAGCACATCGGTCAGGAACCTCCCCGAGCCACCCCGCCTGCTTGGCGGGGTGAGGCCGTTGCTCGGCGGCGTCAGCCCGTCGTCAGGCCGGTCGAGCCCGCCGCCGGGCCTGTCGAGCCCGCTGCCCGGGCGGGCGACCCCGTTGCCCGGCGTGTCGAGCCCGTTCCCCGGCGGGTCGAGCGCGTCGCCGCTCCCGAAGTCCTCGTCGGAGGAGATCGCGGACTCGACGGCATGCAGATGTGGCGAATAATCGGTCATGGAGCGCGGGCGGCGGAGCGCATCACGTCGACGGGCGCGGGTCGACGCGTGAAGCGCTCGAAGCTGAGCGCCCCCTGGCCGACCAGGATCTCGAGTCCGTCCAGGACCGGGATCGATCGCGCCAGCGCCGCCGCTACGAGCGGCGTTTCCGACCGGCTGTAGACGAGGTCAATCACGCAGCGATACCCGATCAGGTCATCGGCGTCGACCGGGAGCGACTTGAACATCGCCTCAGAAGCGTCCAGTCCGCTTGACGTGCAATTGACCAGCAGGTCGGATGCGACGGCGGTCGCTACCGACGTCCCGCCGAGCTCGGCGCACAGCCGCGCGGCGCGCTCGGGCGTCCGGTTCCACACGCGCACCTCGGCTGCTCCCGCGTCCGTGAGCGCCCAGACCGCCGCGCGTGCGCTCCCGCCCGCGCCGAGCACGAGCGCAGTCTTGCCCGCGGCCGAGAAGGGCAGCCCGGCGATCAGCGCCGGCGCGTCGGTGTTGTCGGCGACGATCCGTCCGGCTTCGAAGCTCAACGTGTTGGCAGCGCCGATCGCGCTCGCACGCGCGGTCGCTTCATCGGCGAGGGCCAGCGCCGCCTGCTTGTGGGGAATCGTCACGTTGACGCCGCGGAAGCCTGCCGCAGGGAGCGCGCGGACCGTGTCGGCCAGCCGCTCGGGCGGGACCGGCAGCAGCTGGTAGCGCCAGCCGGCCAGCCCCACGGCGGCGAGCGCCGCGTTGTGCATGGCGGGCGAGCGGCTGTGGGCGACCGGCCAGCCGAGGACGCCAAGGCGGGGCGTCAACACACCTCGGGCGAACGCCCGCCGCGCTTCGCGCGCGCCTGGTCGTAGCGCTTCGCGTCGAGGAGGAACTGCTTGTACGTCGAGGAGAACACGCTGGCGCCGTTGCCACACGGCTTGGCCACGAAGTACAGATAGCTGGTGTGTGCGGGGTGGGCGGCGGCGTCGATCGACGCGAGGCTGGGGTTGTCGATCGGCGTCGGCGTCAGCCCCGTGTGCAGGCGGGTGTTGTAGGGCGAGGGCGAGTTCAGCTGCGAGCTCGTCAGCGGCGAGGTGTAGTTGTTGACCGCGTAGCGAATCGTCGCGTCGATGCCCAGCGGGATCCCGAGGCGCAGGCGGTTGTAGATGACCGAGGCGATCAGCGGTCGGTCGTGCGCCGTCCCCGCCTCGGCCTCGACCATCGAGGCGATGATCAGCACGTCGTACGGCGTCAGATGCTTCCTGCGCGCGTCGCGCATGCTCACGGTCGCGAACTGTTGACGGAAGGCGGTGAGCTGCTTGGCGACGAGCGCCGAGATGCTGATCGGAACGCGGAGCTGGTAGGTCGAGGGGTACAGGAACCCCTCCAGCGTGTCCAGGCTGCGCGGCGCGCCGTAGGCCCGCACGTTCAGCAGCGTCGTGCGACGGCTCGCGGCGAGATAGTTGCCGCGGACGTCCTGCTGACGCAGCAACGTCGCGATTTGACGGCGGGTGCGACCGGGAATCACGGTCACGTTCGTCACCTTGGCCGGCTTGGGCGGCGTGGTCAGGACCGACAGCACGATGCCGTATCCCATTCCGCGCCGCAGCCGATAGGTCCCGGCGAGGAGCTTGCCGCGGTCGCCGGCGAGCATCGCCCGCAGGTCGAAGAAGAAGCCGGAGGACACGACGCCGTCATGCGCGAGCTCGTTCCCGATCTTGCCGGCGTCGCTGCCGGACGGGACGGTCACGACGACGCTACCGTGACCCGAGCCGATGAACGGCTGGAACAGCTCGTCGAGGAACCAGATCAGTCCGATCGCGAGCGCCAGCGCGGCCACCGCGACGACGCGCGGCACGAGCGACCGAGTAGGCAACCCTCGCCGGCGGCCCCGGGGCGCGCGGACCGAGCGACCGGCCCTTGGCGGCGCCGGCGGCTCGACCGCGCGGACCGCCTCGCGATCGCGCCGCGCGGCCTCGCGCTCCTGCGGTGTACGCTCGCTCACGCGCCGGGCCCCCGCACCGCCAGCCAGCCCTCGAGCAGGTGCGCCGCGGCACGAGAGTCCTCGCTCGCGTCCCCCCCCGTCCGCTCCGCCAGGCGGGTCGTGAAACGCTCGTCGTAGAGCTCGACGGGAACTGCCAGCTCCCGCTCGAGGGCGACCGCGAATGCCCGCGTCTCGACGGTCTGGGCCGAGTCCGCGCCCGACAGCGACAGCGGCAGCCCGACGACCACGCGCTCGACGCCCCGGTCGCGCACGAGCGCGCGCAGGCGACCAAGACCGCGGCGCGTGGCCGGCCTCAGCACCGGCTCGATCGGCGTCGCCAGTACGCCGGTCGGGTCGCTGAGCGCGCACCCGCAACGCGCGCTGCCATAGTCGAGCGCAAGCACGCGCACCTTGAGTCCCCTCACCTGTCGAGGGCCGCCTCGATCGCAGCCTGCGCGGCCGCGATCGCCGCCGGGAGCTGGGCCGGATCGCGTCCGCCGGCGCGGGCGAGCGTCTCGCGACCGCCGCCGCCTCCCCCCACGACCTTCGCGGCCGCCGTGATGATCTCGTTCGCGCGGACGCCTCGCTCCACGAGCGCCGGCGCGACATTCGCCACCAGGTCGACGCGGTCCTCATCGGCGCGGCCGAGGACGATAGCGGCATCCCCGAGCTTGGCGCGGAGCTTGTCCGCGACCTCGAGCAGCGCCTTCGCGTCCTGCACCTCGACCACCGCCGCGAGCCAGCGGGCCCCGTCGCGGTCTCGCGCGCGCGCGGCCAGCGCGTCGACATCGATCGCGCCATTCGCGGTTCCCCGCCGAGCGACGAGCTCGAGCTCCTTCGCGCGCGCACGGAGCTCGCTCACGGCGTCGGGCACCCGTTCGGGCGGAACGCGCAACAGGTCGCCGGCGTGTCCGAGCGCGCGATTGTGCCGGCGCATCAGCTCGACCGCCGCGGGCCCGGTGATCGCCTCGATTCGCCGCACATTCGCCGCACTCGAAGTCTCGCTCAGGACCGTGAAGATGCCGATCTGGGAGGTGAAGCGCACGTGCGTGCCGCCGCACAGCTCGCGCGAGAAGGAGCCGTCGCCGACCTCGACCATGCGCACCACGTCGCCGTACTTCTCGCCGAACAGGGCCATCGCGCCGAGCTTCCTCGCCTCGTCGAGCGTGGTGGTGAGCGCGCGGACCGACTGGTTCTCGACAATCCAGCTGTTCACTGCGTCCTCGACATCCGTGAGCTCCTCGGCGCTCAGCGCCTGGCCGTGCTGAAAGTCGAAGCGCAGCTTGTCCGGGCCGACGTACGAGCCGGCCTGGTGCACGTGCGTGCCGACGCGCCGCCGGAGCGCTGCGTGCAGGAGGTGAGTGGCCGTGTGGTTGGCCTCGGTGGCGTGCCGGGCGCCGCGGTCGACGTGCGCCCGCACGCGCTCGCCCGCCTTCGGCTCGCCGCGCTCGGCGAGCACGGCGAGCACCTGGTCATCGCCGATCCGGACCACGTCGTCGACCCGGGCCAGACAGCCCCCGTCCGCACACTCAATCCACCCCGAGTCCGCCACCTGGCCGCCACCGGTGGCATAGAACGGCGATTCGAGCAGTTTCACGAGGATGCGACCATCGTCGCGCTCGAGCGCACCGACCGTGGTCTCCTGGTCCGTCGTCTCGTAGCCGACGAAATCGGTGGCGAAGCCCGCAGCGGCGGCGAGCGCGGCGGCGCGCTCTCGTACCGCATCGTCGACCCGGCCACGACCGCCACTCGCGCGCGCGCGGCCACGCTGCTCTCCCATCAGCAGCTCGAAGCCCTCCTCGTCGATGCCGAGTCCGTGCTCGGCGACGAGCTCGAGCGTCAGGTCGATCGGGAAGCCGTGGGTGTCGTGGAGGCGGAAGGCGTCGGCGGCGGAAATCGCCTCTGCCCCGGTCTCGAGCGCGCGGGCGATCAGCTCCTCGACCAGCTTCGTGCCCTGGGCGAGCGTGCGACCGAAGCCGACCTCCTCGTCGCGCAGCCACTTCTGGATCGAGTCGTGCTGCCGGTGCAGCTCCGGATACTCGCCGCCCATCAATTCGGCGACGAGATCGGCGTAACGGCTGAGGAAGCCGCGCTCGAGCCCGAGCGTCCCGCCCTGCTGGATCGCTCGGCGCATGATCCGCCGCAGCACGTAGCCACGCTCCTCGTTGCTCGGCACGACGCCGTCCGCGATCAGGAACGTCATCGCCCGAGAGTGGTCGGCGAGAACCCGCAGCGCGCGATCGGTCTTGAACTCGTGCCCGTAGCGGGTCCCGGACAGCTCCTCGCCGAGAGCGATCAGCGGCGCGAACTGGTCGGTCTCGAACACCGAGGGCTTGCCCTGGAGGATCGCCGCCAGCCGGTTGAGCCCGAGGCCGGTGTCGATGTTCTTCGCCGGCAGCGGTGTCAGCGCGTTCACCGGATCCTGGTCGAACTGCATGAACACCAGGTTCCAGTACTCGAGGAAGCGCTCATTCTCGCCGCCCGGCAGGTCGTCGGGCGCGCCGAGGTCGACGCCGAGATCCAGATACAGCTCCGAGCAGGGGCCGCACGGACCGGTCGGGCCCATCTGCCAGAAGTTCTCCGAGCGTGGGCACTCGACGATCCGCTCGCGCGGCACCCCTACCTCGAGCCACGCCTCGATCGCCTCCTCATCGGCGCCGAGCCCGAGCTCGTCGTCACCGGCGAACACGGTGATCCAGACGTCCTCGGCGCGGAAGCCGAAGCCCTGGAGCGAGAGCTCCCAGGCGAAGCGGACGGCCTCGCGCTTGAAGTAGTCGCCGAACGAGAAGTTCCCGAGCATCTCGAAGAACGTGAGGTGGCGGTTGGTCGTACCGACGATCTCGATGTCGACCGTGCGAAAGGTCTTCTGGCACGTGGTTGCGCGGACATGGGGCGGCCGCTCCGTGCCCAGGAAGTACGGCTTCAGCGGGACCATCCCCGCGATCGTGAACAGCACCGAGGGGTCGTTCGGGATCAGCGAGGCCGACGCCAGCCGCAGGTGGTCGCGCTGCTGGAAGAACTCTATGAACGTGCGCCGTATCTCGTCGGAGGTCATCGCGAATGCAGTGTATGCGCGTCTAGCCAAGTCGTTGGGTGGGGGCGGGTCACGGTCAAGCGCCGAGCCCGTCAACACGATATTGATCCCGAGCGGCTCATTCGTCGACGAGGATTTCACCTCCGTATCCTCAGCGGCGATCCGCCGGCTCGCGATCGAGCTGGCCCGCAACGCCGACTTCGCGGTCAGTTAGCAGCCCGGGTGATCGTTCCCCACCCGACCACGAGGTCCCCGTCCATCAGGCACGCGAGCTGACCGGGCGCGGCGGCGTCCGCGGCCGCGCCCAGGTGGACGGTCAGGCTGGCGTGGCGGCCGGCGGGGGGCGTCCCGGCGAGGCGCGCCGGGAGCGGCGGTGAGCGATATCGGAGCTTGATCCGATCAACGCGCGCCCCCGGGCGGTGCAGGCGCGCGCCGCGGACGGCGACGCGGTCGGTCTGCAGGTCGGCCCGGGAACCGACGACCACGCGATTGCGCTCGGCGTCCTTCTCGAGCACGTACCGCGGCTCGGCACCGCCCAGGCGCAGGCCGCGGCGCTGGCCAACGGTGAAGCCTTGATGCCCGCGGTGTCGTCCGAGCAGCGTCCCGCCTGAGTCGACCAGCTCGCCGTCTCGCGCGCCGAGCCCGCCGTGGCGCGCCAGGAACTGGGCGCGATCGGTACCGGCGAGGAAGCAGAGGTCCTGAGAGTCGGGCTTGCCTGCGACCGGGAGCGCCGCTGCGGCGGCGATTTTCCTCACCTCTCGCTTGGTCAGCTCGCCGAGCGGGAAGCTCAGCTTGGCGAGCGACTCCGGGGCCAGTGCGGCGAGCATGTAGGTCTGGTCCTTGTCGGGGTCGGCGGCGGCACGCAGCAGCGGCCCGCGCGTATTCCCGCATTCGGCGACCCGCGCGTAGTGACCCGTCGCGAGCTGCCCGCATCCAAGCACCTGGGCGAGCGCCAGCATTGCGTCGAGTCGGACATGGCCGTTGCAGCGCACGCAGGGGTTCGGCGTCTCGCCGGCCGCGTGCCCGGAGATGAACGGCTCGACGACGCCGGTGCGGAACTCCTCGCGGAGATCGAGCGTCAGGTGCGCGAGGCCCATCCGATGCGCGATCGCACGCGCGGTGCGAACCGCCGAGGCCGAGCAGCAGCTCTGCTCGGCGTCGTTCTCGGGGTCCGCCCAAAGCTCGAGCGTGACCGCGACGGTCTCGCCGCCGCGCGCGCACAGCAGCGCGGCGACCGCGCTGTCGACCCCGCCGCTCATTGCCACCAGGGTGCGACCGCCGGTGGCGTCCGGGGACGCGATCGCTGCGCGGTCGCGCACCGCCGCGCCGAGCGCACGGTGGAGCGCGTCGGCCGCGAGCTCGGCGGCGTGAAGCTTCCCGGGGCTGAGGCCGCCGAGCTCGGCCGCGATCTCCCGCATGCCCACGTGGGCGACATCGAGGATCGGACGTCCCCGAATGAGCGCGACGGTGGCGCTGCCGGCGGCGAGCGTCGCGCCGCAGCCGTCGCCGTCGAAGCCGGCGTCAGTGACCCGGTCGCGCTCGACGGCGAGCGAGATCCGCACGTGGTCGCCGCACGCCGCGCCGCCGGCCGAGCCCGTGAACGAGTCGGCGGGCAGGTGCCGTCTCCCTTGGGGGGACTCGAGATGATGTTCGAAGCGGACACGATCCACGCCAGCGAGGATAGGGACCTCGCCGGAGCGGGTCCTCAGTGCAGGCTGAGCGCGTCTTCGATCCGGTGGGCGATCTCGAACCGGTCCGCGAAGCCCACGAGCGTGAACGCCTGGCGACTCGAGTCGATGATCACGAGCGTCGGCGAGCCCTGGATCGTGACCTGGTTCGTCACCACGGGATAGCCGGCGATCTCGTCCAGGGGGATCGCGACCTCGACGACGCGGCCACCGGTCGTCGCAATCGTCCCGAGCTCGTGCCTGACCGCTTGGTCGACGGCGGCGGCGGGGTTATAGAAGAGGAGCGCGAGCACCTTGTGCTCGGCGAGCGCCCGTTGGACGACGTTCAGGCGCTGGGTCGGGGTCGCGGCGTGGACGGTGATCGCAGGCTTGGCCGTCCTCGTGGGCGACGCCCCCTGGGTTGAGGTCGGGGCGTGGACGCGCGAGCCGGCGTGGACGGGCGAGGCAGCAGATGGGCTCGCGCTGACGCTGCTCGACGAGGTCGGCTTCAGGGCGACGATCCACAGGCCGAAGAACGCAACAACGGCCACGAGCAGGCCGACCAGGGGGCGCGATACATGTCCCATTACCGCCATCTTCGGCAGCGATCGCCGCCGACATGAGCCTCAACCGACGTCGTTGGATCGACCCGGCCGACAAGGTGCCGGATCCTGCTGCACGCAGCCGCCGGAGGCCGCCCCTCCGTTTAGGCCAATCGGAGTCCCAACTCGCGTAGCTGGACGGGCTCGACCGGCGCCGGCGCGCCGGTCAGTGGGTCGGCGCCACTGGCGGCCTTCGGGAACGCGATCACCTCGCGGATCGTGTCGTGCCCGGCGAGGATCGCGACGATCCTGTCGAGCCCCATGGCGATCCCGCCGTGCGGGGGGGCGCCGTAGCGGAGCGCATCGAGCAGGAAGCCGAACCGGGCCTCGGCCTCCTCGTGGTCGATCCCGAGGAGCTCGAACACGCGTTGCTGGACGTCGATCCGATTGATGCGGATCGACCCGCCGCCGATCTCGGCGCCGTCGAGGACGAGGTCATATGCGCGCGAGCTCGCCGTCGCGGGATCGTCGAGGTCGCCGGTCGGTGCGGTGAACGGATGATGGGTCGCGTCCCAGCGGCCCTCCTCGGCACGCCATTCGAAGGCCGGGAATTCGATCACCCAAAGCGGGTCGTGCCGGTCCAGCGGAACGAGCTCGAAGCGCCGAGCGAGCTCGAGGCGCAGCGCGCCGAGCGCCCGAGCCGCCGTGGCCGAGGCGTCAGCGACGATCAACAGCAGATCTCCCGGAGCCGCCCAGAGCAACCCATTCACCGCTGCGATCTCGCCGGCCGAGAGGAACTTTGCGATCGGCGAGCGCCAATCGCCGTCGTCCGGCTGCACGAACGCCCACACGAGCCCCTTGGCTCCATGCTGCTTGGCGAGCTCCGTCAGCGCGTCGAGCTCGGAACGGGGCAGCTCGCGGGCGCCCACATTGATCCCTCGGACGACGCCTCCGGCGGCGAGCGCGCCGGCGAACACCCGGAATTCCGAGCCCGATAGCGCATCGGAGAGCTCAGCGAGCTCAAGCCCAAAGCGCGTGTCGGGCCTGTCTGACCCGAATCGGCGCATCGCCTCGTCATACGTCATCCGCGGCCACGGCGGCGCCGGCGCGTCGAATCCGGCACGCTCGAACACGGCCTCCATGACCGCCTCCATGACATCGATCACGTCCTCCTCCCGTACGAACGACATCTCGACGTCAAGCTGGGTGAACTCGGGGAGGCGGTCCGCCCGCGAATCCTCGTCCCGGAAGCAGCGTACGACCTGGTAGTAGCGCTCGAGTCCGCCGATCATCAGCAGCTGCTTGAACAGCTGGGGGGACTGCGGTAGCGCGTAGAAGGAGCCGGGCGCGGTGCGGGCCGGAACGAGGAAGTCGCGCGCGCCCTCGGGCGTCGAGCGGGTGAGGAATGGCGTCTCGACTTCGAGGAAGTCGCGTTCGTTGAGCACCTCGCGGATCGTCGTGACGACGTCGTGGCGGAGCTCGAGCGCCTCGCGCATCGGCGTGCGGCGCAGGTCGAGATAGCGGTATCGCAGCCGCAGATTCTCCTCGACCGCGACGTCCTCGTCGATCGGGAACGGCGGCGTGTCGGCGTCCGCGAGCAGCTCGACGCCGGCCACCGAGAGTTCGATCTCGCCCGTCGGGAGGCTCGGGTTGACGTTCTCGGGGGCACGCAGGGTGACCTGGCCCGCGGCGGTGAGGACGTCCTCCGAGCGCAGCCCGTGGGCGACCCGATGGGCCTCTGGGGCACTCTCGGGATGAAACACGAGCTGAACGATCCCCGAGCGGTCGCGCAGGTCGATGAAGATCAGCCCGCCGTGGTCGCGCCGGCGGTGCACCCAGCCGGCGACGCGCGCCTGCTCGCCTGCTCGCTCGGTGCTCACCTGACCGCACCAGGTGTCGCGATATCCGTTGGGGCGCGCTGGCCGCTTCATGCTCATGTGAGGCGGCTCCCACGCAGGATCGTCGGGATGATCGCGTCCGGCATCGTCTGCTGCTGCTCTCCCGACTCCATGTCCTTGAGCGTCATCGGGTCAGTGACAATCGCCACGTAGCGGGCGCCGATCCGGTCGGCATGTCTGAGCTGGCCCTTGAGCGAGCGGCCCGCGAGCTCGAGCTGCGCGGCTAGTCCGGCGCGGCGCGCGTTGGTCGCGAGCCCGAAGGCGACCCGATGGTCCCCGCCCGGCGCGAGCGCGACAAAGAGGTCGACGGGACTCGGCGCGGTCGGAAGCTCGCCGGCCGCGAGCAGCATGCGCTCGATCCCCACGGCCCAGCCGCAGGCCGGCGTCGGTGGCCCATCCAATTGCTCGATCAGCCGGTCGTAGCGACCGCCGCCGCCGACGCCGCTCTGGGCGCCGAGCGCATCGCTCGCAAACTCGAACACCGTGCGCGTGTAGTAGTCGAGCCCCCGGACGAGGGTGGGGTCGAGCTCATAGTGGAGGCCGGCGTCGTTGAGCAGCGCACATACCTGGGCGAAGTGCTCGGCGTCATCGGGCGCGAGACGGTCGAGCAGGACCGGGGCACCGGCCATGACCGCACGCGTCCCTGGGTGGGTGGAGTCGAAGGCACGCAGGGGGTTGGCGTCGATCCTGGCGCGAACCTCGGCGCTCAGCTCGTCCTCGTGTCCGCGCAAGTACCCCTGGAGCTCGTCGCGATACTCGGCGCGCGTCTCCGGCGTGCCGAGGCTCGAGAGGCGCAGGCGGCACTCGCGCACGCCGAGCGCGTCGAGCAGCGCAGCGAGCAGCACGATCAGCTCGGCGTCGGCCGCCGGCTCAGCCGTGCCGATCGCCTCTGCCCCGACCTGCCAGAACTGGCGGTAACGCCCCGCCTGTGGCGCTTCGTAGCGGAAGAAGCTCGACAGGTACCACAGCTTCACCGGCTGGGGCAGCTTGTGCATTCCGTGTTCGAGATAGGCGCGGCACACCGGCGCGGTGCCCTCAGGACGGAGCGTCAGCGAGCGTCCGCTTCCGTCGTCGAAGGTGTACATCTCCTTCTGCACGATGTCGGTCGCCACCCCCACCCCGCGCGCGAACAGCTCGGTCGCTTCAAACGCCGGCGTCTCGATCCTGCGGTAGCCGGCGGCGCCGAGGATCCTCCGCGCGAGCGACTCGACCACCTCGCGGCGCGCGGCATCGTCNNAGCACGTCGAACGTGCCGCGGGGGGCCTGGATCACCGCGGCCGTGCGAGCTCGCGCAGGAACGGGTTCGTGGCCTGCTCGCGCCCAAGCGTCGTGATCCCCATGTGCCCCGGATACACAGTGCTCTCCGCTGGGAACGAGCTGACCAGTGTCTCGATCGAAGCGAGCAGGGTCGGCCAGTCGCCACCGGGGAGGTCGACCCGACCCACCGAGCCTCCGAACAGGACGTCGCCAGAGAGCAGCGCCTGCTCTCCGCGGACCGAATAGGTCACGTGGCCGACGCTGTGACCGGGGGTGAAGACCACGTCCAGTACCAGGCCGGCGAGCTCGAGCTCCTCGCCGCCCTTGACCGTGTGATCGGCCTCGTAGCTCTCATATGGCCCGAAGCCCGCCCACGGCACGTAGTCCATGATGTTCGCCAGCACAACCGTCTCGAGCTCGGGGCAGTAGACGGGCGCGCCGGTCGCCTTCGCGACCGGGGCAACGGCCCCGATGTGGTCGAAGTGCGTGTGGGTGAGGAGGATCGCCTCGAGCGTCACACCGAGCTCGTCGACCGCCGCCAGCAGTCGCCCCGCGTCCTCGCCCGGGTCGACGATCACCGCCCGATCGGAGCCTTGGGGGCGGACGATGAAGCAGTTCTCCTCAAGCGGCCCAACGGTGATCATCCGCACGTCGATCATTTGCCGGTCTCCTTCTTGCGCATCCGGCGGCGATACAGGTAAAGGTCCATGTAGTAGCCGAGCCCTACGTAGAGCCCGAACGCAAGCACCGCGAACGCCGCCGCCGCCAGGGCCTGTCCCTTCGAGACCACGAGCTCGAAAGCGAACATCAGCGCCGCGGCGATCGCCGCCCGCTTCGAGGAGTTGATCCAGGTCGGCGGCGTGCTGAGCCGGCGCTCGCGGGCCTGAGCCCGGTCCTCCTTTTTCTTCTCCTCGGCCGTCGGTCTGCGCCCGGTGCGGCCCCGGGTCTCGATCGTTCCCGCCGCCGTGCCACGATGCTTCGAGCGACGCTTGCGCTTGGTAGGAGGCATGATGGTGGGAGCTTACGCGCCCGTACGCGGCGGGGGCGCGTCGGGCGGTTGGGCGGGCACCGTGACTCCAAGTGCGTTCTCGATCACGTGCCGCTGCGGATCGAAGCCCGGGATCGGCAGGTCGCCGGGGAAGCCCGCGAATGCGGCGCTTGGCGCCAGGCCGACCAGCTCGACGCGGGCGATGCCCGCGTGGCGAGCCACGGCGGCGACGACAGCCGCGAGGGTCGTCGTGGTGTGGTCCTCGACGTTCGTCGAGACCTGAGCTACGCCGCGACGGTCGAGATAGAGCCCGATCGCCCGCACGCCCCTCAGTCCGTCGCTTCCGCGCTCACGAATCATCGCCGCGATCTCGCGCGCCTGGTCGAGGTTCGCGGGGGGCTCGAGCTCGAGATTGAATGCGATCAGGGGTGCTCGCGCGGCCACGAGCACGGCGCCCGCCGTCGGGTGCAGTCGGCGGGGCCCGAAGTCGGGCGTGAGCTCGCCGCTCGCGATCCGCCGTGCGAGCTCCTGCGGCCCGCCGCGGCGGAGCTCGGCGCGGGTGCGCCCCTGAGCGAGCTCGCCGTAGATGAAGACCGGCAACTCGAGCACGGTGCCGAGCATGTCGCCGAGGACGAGCGCCTCCGCGCACGCCGCGCCTCGCGAGGCGTCGTCGAGATAGACGATCGGGGCGACATCGATCGCGCCGATCCGCGGGTGCGCGCCACGCTGGACGCCGATGTCGACCCGCGCAATTGCCTCGCGCGCTCCCGCGAGCACATGCCGCGCGAGCGCGCCGGGTTCCCCGGCGAGCGTGAACACCGACCGATTGTGGTCCGGGTCGCTGTGCGCGTCGAGCAGCCGCGCGTCGAACGCCGCCGCGATCGCAGCGACGTTCGCGAGGTCGCGCCCCTCCGAGACGTTGGGGACCGCGAGGAGCGTCACGCGGTCGGCAGCACGAAGCGACCGACGTCAAGGACGCGCCGGCCGTCGACCTCGAGCGTCGCGTCGAGCACGACCGCGTCGAGATGGATCGGGACCGAGACGGTGCCGCCGATCCCAGCGCTCGCCCCGAATGCGATGTGCACGGTGCCGAGGATCTTCTCGTCCTCGAGGATGCTTCCGGTGAGGATCGCCTTGTCGTTCGTGCCCACCCCGAGCTCGGCCAAGTTGGTGCCCTTCTCGCCGAAGGCGGTCAGGCGCGCGAGATACTCGGCCCCGAGGCCGTCCTCCGCCGCCACGAGGTGGCCGCCGCGGAGCGTGAGTGTGACGGGCTCCTCGCTGAGGCCGATCGCCGCCAGGCTCGCGACGACCGCCGTCCCGTCTGCGCCCGCGGGCGAGGTGAAGCCCTCGCCGCACGGGAGGTTGCCAAACGCGCCGCGCTCGGTCAGGTCGCCGTCGTCGGCGATGCCGTCGCGCCCGCTCAGGTCGAGCGTCAGGTCAGTCCCCAGCGAGCAGGTGATGCGGGCGGTCGTCCCCTGGGAGAGCACGGCTGCGACGGCGCGGCTGCGCGCGGCCATCGCATCGAAGTCGACCGCCATCACGCGCGCGAGCATCTGCTCGGTCACACCCGGCATCGTGGCGCCGCGCGCGCCGGCGTCACTGGCCCGCTTGCGTGCCGTCGTGTGACTGAGTGAGCGGCTCGTCGGCGCGATGAACACGTCGCAGGCCGCGAGCGCCGCAGCGAGCGTTCGCGGCGGCTCCGACCCGTCGGTCGCACGCTCGTCCATCACGGCGAGAACCGCGTCGCCGCCGGCCGCCGCCGCCTCGTCGCGCAACGCCTCGCCAAGATCGCGGACCCCCGCGTCGGTGACCACGAGCACGTCCTCGCCGGCACTGACGCCCAGACACCGGCGAACGACTGTCGCGACAGCAGAAGCGAGATCGGACATGCGCGGATCATAAGGTCTGCGTCACCGGGACAGTCTGCGTTGCCGGCGGAACCGCCGCTTCCCTCGGCGCACAACGCCTCAGCGACGGCGGGTGGCTATCAGCAAACTCGCTAGGGTTCGCTCGGGTCGATCGTCTCGCAGCCGCGACCAGCCGGCGAGGCGAAACCGACCAGTGTGTAGGAACAAAGCAGCCCCGCCGGAGTAGCTCAGTCGGTTAGAGCAGCGGAATCATAATCCGCGTGTCGGGGGTTCGAGTCCCTCCTCCGGCATGGCGAAGTTCCTGGAAATGGTGTTTCTTCGAGCGCCTCGGAACTGATCCGGTCGGTGCAGGCGGTAGGGGCCGCAGACTTCCGGATCGTCGGGCCTGAGCAGGTAGCGCTCGACGTCTCGCTCACCGGGCCACCTGCCGCGACGGCGTTTCGACGGCGCGGTCGACGAAACCCCGGTCCTGGATTCGAGGCTGACCGGTGTTGACGAGTTCTTGGCTGGCTCCGCAGAGCGCCCCAGCTGGACACAGCTCGGCGGCCACCATGCGGCGGGGATTACGGACCCCGGCGAGAGCAATGAGACCGCCGCTCACGACGAAGATAGCTGCGATTGCGTCCGCCACCCGGAACGCGTGCACCGACGCATCGTCGAAGGTCGCTCTGAGGAGAATCCGCTCGCCAGGGCGTACTCCCCCCAGGCTCGCCGCGCCGAGAGGCTGCCGCTTGGCGCGGGTGATCGCCGCGCGGCCAGCGGCATCGATGGCGGCTCGTCGTAGCGTCGCGTCGACGCGATTAGCAAACGCAAGAGAGACGACGGCTCCCAGCACAGCAACCGCGAAAAGCTGCGCGACGCGTGAGAGCGTCGTATTCACCGCGGCGGCGACACCTGCGTGATCCTCCTCCACTGCCCCGAGGACCGTGGCGGTCAACGGCGCGACAAGCATCGCGAGTCCGAACCCGAACACGAGCAGCGCCGGCAGGAGCCCGCTGACGTAATCGGCGCGCTGATCGACACGCACCAAGAGCAAAAGGCCGCAGCCAGCAACCAGTGCCCCGAGGCTTATCAGCAGCCGCGACCCGATGCGGTCGGCGAGCGCGCCGAACCGGCGGGAAAGCATGATCATCAGCGAGGTGACCGGCAGAAGCGCAAGCCCCGCCTGAATGGGGCTGTAGCTGCTGACTTGCTGCAGAAACA
This sequence comes from Solirubrobacterales bacterium, assembly GCA_003165655.1. GTDB lineage: Bacteria > Actinomycetota > Thermoleophilia > Solirubrobacterales > Solirubrobacteraceae > Palsa-465. The sequence continues at coordinate 6,281 of PMOY01000262.1, read as the reverse complement.
CGGGCAGCAGAAAGATCACACCCCCTAGCCCAAGGTAGGTGGTCAATGTCGCCAGGTTTCCGATCATGAAGTTGCGCTCGCGGAACAGGCTCAGTGGGAGCATCGGCGCCCGGGCTCGCGCCTCGCGCGCAATAAACGCGATCGCACCCAGAATCCCGACCGCGAGCGAGCCGACCACGATGGTGCTCCATCCGCGCGCCGGCTCCTCGGTGACAGCGAACACCGAACCCGAGAGCGCCACCGCCGCCAAGAGGGCCCCAGCGAAGTCCAGACGCCCGGCGGTGCCAGCACTCGCGCTCGCAGGCACGCCACGAGCAATCAGCGTCACGGTCACGACTACGAGCGGCGCATTGAGCACAAAAATCAGGCGCCACGAGCCAGCAGCGATCAACACTCCGCCGATGAACGGCCCGATAACCCCGACTATCGAGCTGAGCGCGGTCCATGTCCCAATCGCCCTAGCCCGCTCGTCTTCGGGAAACACGTGGACGATCACCGCCAATGCGGTAGGCGTCACCAGCGCCGCGCACACCCCCTGCATCGAACGAAACACGCATAACTCGGGGATCGACGACGCGACCGCGCAGAGAGCCGAAGTGAGGCCGAACCCGGCAACGCCAACCAAGAACACGCGCTTCTGACCGAGTACATCTCCGAGCGAGCCGCCGATTAACAACAGCGAACCGAGCGCCAGCAGGTACGCGTTCGTCACCCACTGCTGGCCCGCCAGACCGCCACCGAGGTCGCCTCGAATCGCGGGCAACGCGACACTGGTTACGGTCGCGTCGAGGAACACGACGCTCGTACCGAGCACGGCTGCGAGTAGGGTCAGCTGCTTCTCGCGCGATGTAGCCATCGGCCGGGATGCCTGTCAAAGATCGGATTGGGCCTGGATGTACTCCAGGGGATCGGCGTCATCGGGGCAGAGTCTCCCATCGGAGATCGCGTCGTATTCGGAATAGGCCTGGTGCATCGCCTCATCTAGCGTCTCGTGCTGCGTATCGCCCACAAGCTCGCCGCGCTTGGTGAATCGCTCGAGGAAGCAACCATCCACCCTCTGGGCAATGAGTAGGACCTTTACCTGCGGCAGAGGCCGACCAGTCCCGACGTCGGACAGGTCTCCGGATTTAGATTGGGCCCTCGGAGTCGGGGCGAGTGCCAGTACCTCGGAGCAATACGTTCTGGTCATGTGACCCAACCTGCGAGCATCATCGGCCGGACGCTTCGTAACGGCTTGCAATGGGTTTCATGCGGCAGCCGCGGTCTGGCGGAGCGGAGCCCCTCGAAGAAATTTGTGGTCTCAACGGACGCTATTGACGAGCTTGTTTGCTGTCCAAGACCTGTCTCCCACGCGACCGATAGCCTTGGGCTATCGATCTCGAGCCGCGCCTGATTCGCTATTTCCTAGCCGTCGCTGAGGAGCTCCACTTCGGCCGTGCCGCCGCGCGCCTCTACATCTCCCAGCCGTCGCTGAGCAACCAGATCCGCAAGCTCGAGCGCATCCTGAGCACAGAGCTGTTCGTGCGCACCAGCCGCGAGGTCAAGCTCACCGCCGCCGGGCAGGTGCTCCTCGCCGAGGCACCGCTCGCGCTCGCGGCGCTCGAGCGCGCCGCGGAGCGCACGCGCCTCGCCGGCGAGGGCATAACCGGAACCGTACGCCTCGGCTACACCCCGCTCGCCAGCTTCGAGACTCTCGGGGCGATCCTCGCAGCCGTCGAGAACGACAACCCGAACATGACCGTCATCCCCAGCGAACTGTTCAGCGCCGAGATCCCCGGCCGCGTCCTAGCCGGGGAACTCGACATCGGGCTCGCCCTGCATCCCGAGCCGATGACAGGCATCCGCACCGAAGTCCTGCGCGGCGAGCTGCTCGCCGCGCAGCTCAGCAAACGCCACCGCCTTGCCCACGCGAACCCCGTCCCGCTCGCCGACCTGGAGCACGAGACCCTCCTTCTGTTCCCCCGCGAGCTCGCTCCGGCCTACTACGACCGCATCATTGAATCGTGCGAGCGGGCGGGCTTCCAGCCTCAGGTCAGAGCCTTCCCCAAGCCGCCCGTCAACGCAATGCTCGCACGCCTCCTCGGGGCACGCGAGGTTGGCTTGAGCCCCGCCTCGTTCGCCTTCCACAGCGCGCAAGCCGAACCAGGCATCGTCGCCCGCAAGATCGTCAATCCACAAATCCTGGCGGAGTGGTCGATCCTCTGGCCCGCGCGCGCCCAATCCGCAGCCATCGCACGATTCCTCGACAGCGCACGGCGATGCGCCACCGACAACCACTGGCTGACCCCACCGGACGCGGCCGAGGTGAGGATCTGCAGGTGCGGGTGACCGCGCCGACGACGGGCGTGATCTGCCGATCGTCGTCTTCTCCCAGGGATTCGGCTCCTTGATGGAGACACGCCCCGCTGGCTTTGAAATGAGCCGGCCACCCTCCGACAGCGCGGTCACCTTCGGGATCGCGACCGCCCCGCAACAGGTGAGCTACGGCGACGTCCTACGGGTCTGGAGTGAGGCGGACACGATCCCGCAGATCGAGCATGCGTGGCTGTTCGACCACCTCTTGCCGATCGGCGGTGATCCGAACGGCCCGATCTTCGAAGGCTGGACGCTCCTCTCGGCCCTTGCCGCACAGACCGAACGACTGCGCCTGGGGTTGCTGGTAACCAGCAATCGCTTCCGGCCGCCCGCGATGCTGGCAAAGATCGCCTCGACCGTCGACGTCGTGTCCGGCGGGAGGCTCGATTTCGGCATCGGCGTGGGCTCCCGGCCGAGCCCCCCGGCGGCGCGGCGCGAGTACCCGGCGCACGGTCTGCCATACCTCGACTTCGCGGATGCGGTGGGAAGCCTCGCCGAGGCGTGCACGATCATCCGGCGTCTGTGGACCGAGCCTGAGCCGTTCGACTTCGACGGCACCTACCACCATCTGGCCGGGGCGTTCTGCAATCCCAAGCCCGTCCAGCGGCCTCATCCGCCGTTCATGATCGGCGGGCCACGGCCGCGACGCTGCGCGTCGTCGCCGAGCATGCCGACCTTTGGAACGTTCCCGGAGGCGACATCGACGACTGCGTCCGGCGAAGCGCGCTACTGGACCGGTTCTGTGCTGAGATCGGCCGGGATCCGGCCTCGATCACTCGCTCGATCCACTTGCGGGTCTCCTACGACCAATCCACCAAGACCCGGGACTCGATCACGCAGGCCATCGACGCCGGCTTCCGACACATCGTCCTCGGGCTCCCCGCGCCATATCCCGAACACGTCGCGCACTGGGTCGCCGGCGAGCTGGTCAACACCTCGACCTGAGCGCCGCCGCCGGGACACGCAAGCACCGCGCGCGTTTCCCCCTCCACGAACAGGCAGAACTCTTCGCTCAGTCCCGGATCACTCGGGTTCAGCTTCTGCTCTGCGCCGCTTCACCGAGCCGCTGCTGCGCGTCGGTGACGAGCGCGACGCGAGGCTGACCGGGCCTGCGTGACAGAGCCCGTCGGCGTGATCGTGCTCGTCAGCGTGACGCCGAGGATTGCGCCCGCCCGGTGCAGGAGCACTCCACCCTCCAGCAGCGGCGGGTCGCGGCGGCCGCGGATGGTCAGCGTCGTCAGCGTGCATGGGCTGGCGCCGGCGGGCGTGTCGGCCGCCTCCGTCACGGCGGCGAGGGCTGGGCGCGTCGCGGCGGCGCGGAACGTGAAGGTGACGATGGGGGCCGCCGGGATGAACGGGCACGGGAGCGCGATCCCCTTCAGCCCGCCGGCGAAGGGGAGGGTGTCGACGACCGCCGCGATGCGGCGCACCTGCGAGATCCGGGTCACGGTCAGCGATCGCAGAACGCGTGAGCCGAACGCCGTGCGGATGTCGAGCAGGCGCGCCGCATGCGGGATGCGCTGCGACGGCAGGCGCGGGGCGAGGTATCGCACGACGGCGTCTACGCGCACGCCGGTGATGCCTCCGGGGAGCGTCACCGCGTCGATGATGAGCGCGCGCGGACCGAGTGCCGAGGGGTCGACGATCGGGAGCGCATAGGAGACGAACACGCCGCTTGACCCGTTGCCCGACGAGGAGCCGGAGCCCGTCGACCGAGCGCCGGGCGGGAGGTGGGCACCAACGGAGGCGATGACCGCGGCGGGCGCGGCGCCCGTCGTCCAGAATGCGTGCCGGTCGACCTCTGCCGCGTAGAAGAAGAGCTCGAGTGGGCGGGCGAGTTGGTGCGCGTCGCCGCTGGGCTCGCTGGCCTGCGGGCGGGCGTCGGCGGGAAGGACGACCCCGTTCAGGAGGGCGTCAGCCGCCGCGACGGCCGCACGCCGGTCGGCGCCCAGCTGTTGGGCGGGCGTGGCTGCGCCGACCGCCGACGCCGATATCAGGCCGGCCACGACGGTCACTGTGAGCGCTCGCGCGAACGTTCCCATGAACCGAGACTACGCTCGGGAAGCGGTCTCGTCACGCACCGGCGCGTGATTGATGGCGTCGGCTCGACGCCGGTGCGCGGGGCGCGAGCCGAACGCCGAGCTGGATGCTCGCGGCCCGAGCTGGTGTCGCAACCGACCTGTGCTGCTGGAGGTGTGTCAAGGGTTGACCTGTCACCTGGTCGTGGAGCAGAACCGGTCCGTCGCGGTCGATCTTGACATCTAACATCGTGCTATTGATACCAGCGTCATGTTGGAGGCGATCGAAAGCTCTTGCGTGCCATCGCGATAGGCGGTCATCAAGGACGCCCGGCTGCGCCAGCGACGACGCCAAAGCCGCATGCGCGCGCTCGACGGCTCAGATTTGGGATCGTGCGAGCTCGGCTCCCTTGACCATCGCCCTGAGCTTTGCCTTGGCGGCGCTGCGCGCGTAGGCGAACAGGCCGCAGTCGGAGGTCAGGTGGATCCGCTCGGGCTCGACGTGCTGCAGGGCTCGCCGAATGCCGTCGGCGACCTCGCTCGGGGTTTCGATCAAGTAGTTCTTGTTGCTGATCACGCCGAGGCCGAGGTCTTTGTCAAACCCGTCGCTGGCGAACAGCTTGAGCTGCGCCTCGGGGTAGCCGGTCTGCGCGAAGGACCAGTCAAACGAGTCGACCTGGAGATCCTTGACGTAGGGGAACATCGCCTCGTAGGGCGCTATCCCGATCGGCGCCGGCGTACCGCCGTGACAGCAGTGCCAGATCTTGTACGCGTCGATGCCGTCGAAGATGCGATTGAGGATCTCGACGTCCAACTCCCATTCCTCCTGGGGGGCGAGAAAGATCAGGTCGTCGAGCTCGACGACCTGGGCCCCGGCCGCGACCGCGTCGACCATCTCGGCGTGGTAGATGTCGGCCATGTCGCGCAGCAGCGCCTTGCGATCCCTGTAGTGCTCGTCGACCATGATCGTCGACAGTTCCACGGGGCCCATCGCAAACATGGCCTTGACCGGCTTGGACGTGCAGTTCTGCGCGATCCGCCAGTTGTGCGCGTGGTGCAGCCTGCCGCGGCCGAGCTTGCCGGTGATCACCATCTCGGTGCTGTTGATCGCCTCGAAGACCTCCATCATCCCGCTCCACTCCTCGGCGGTACTGTCCCCGGTCGCCTGCTGGGAAGCCTGCAGCACCTCCAGCATTCGGCCCTCTGACTGGCGGATCTCGGCACCGTCGAAGCGCTCGCCGTTATAGAGCGCGAACGAGCCGATGAACCCCTGGTGCTTGTCGTACCAGAGGTGGCCGTCGACCGCGACGTCGATCCCGACCTCCTCCTGATCGCCGATCATCGCGCGGATCCCGTCGCGGTAGGCCTCGGCGAAGTCCTCGTCGCGCATCGCCTCCAACACGTCGCGGCCGCCGAGGTTATACCCGTACCAGCTCGGGCGTGGATAGGAGCCGACGAACGAGGCGGGAAACAGCCGGCCCGCGATGTCGCTCATGTGCCGCTCAGGCATCTCACCCTCTCGTTCGGTGGGTCCCAGACAGTAGGCCCCGCACGCGTCTCATCATGGCACGCTTTCAGTCTGCGCAACTCAAAGGAAGCCGATGGTCCGTCGAGATGCGGCGGCGCTCCTGGGCAAGCCGCGCTCAGCCGAGTCGAGCGGCCCGGTCAGCACCGGACGGCAGCAGCGTGCGCCTCACGTTGGGCGAACCCTGTCCGATGGTGGACTCGGTGGTCCGATCACCCGATCGGCGTCCGATTTGAGGTTCTGCCCGCGGCCTTCGGGATACTTCGCTGACTACCAGCGAGGAGAGAGGTGATCTGATGGAGCGAGGAGAGAGGTGATCTGATGGCGAAGCCCGCAGTCGTTGTGCCGTCTGGCGGTCCTCCGCGGCTCTCCCATGATGAGCT
>PMOY01000240.1 GCA_003165655.1 Solirubrobacterales bacterium | reverse complement strand
AGCTCGCGGGTGGTCAGCGGGCAAGCCTCGGCGGCGACGGCATACGCACGGAGCCGCACATTCCTACTGGCAGCACCCTTTTGGGACCCGACGTGGATCACATGGCCATCGAGCGTCTCGCGCACCAGCGTCGACAGGGCCACGGGCTGAATCGCCTTCGAGATCGCTCCCGAAGCGCCCGCGTCGAAGACCTGATCGAGCCACTCCGGGTCCATCCTGACAGTCAAGACGAGCACCGTGATGGCCTCGTTCTCCTCCTTGATCGCCCCAATCAAGGACACCGCCAGCTCCGAATGATCCATGTCGTCGACCAGCACGACATCGGGAGCTGCGTCAACGATCGTGCGCGCAGACGTCCTGCGGCCGTTCGCGTGGCCCAGCAGATTGAACTCCCCGCTCGTGCGCAATCCGATCCGGATCGCCTCCACGATCAACGAGCCGTCGGCAACGACAACGAGCCGTTTCATCACGCGCTCGCCCCCACGGCAACGTCCATCTCCTCAGTCCTCATGTGCCCTCTCGGACGGGCAGTAGCGACGACGGCTTCCTTGCCCATGCGCGTTTCTCCTTTTCGAGCTGTGCTGATCGGTGAGCCCGGCACGACGGCCGGAGCGTCCACGTGAGCGCGGCGGGCCCCTCGGGCGGGTGCCTGCCATTCGCGTCCCCTTGTGGGATTGTCCGCCGGCTCCACCCGCTCGGCGTCCCCCGAGCGGGAGGATCTTTGGGTGAGACGATGCAGGCAGAAGGGGGAGCCACGACTCACCCTTTCCAGAATGCCGCCTCACGGACGAGCGGTGGGCGCAGGCCCCACCGCCCGAATCCTTCAAAGCAGCTCCGCCATCCGCCTTCCCGCCGCCTCTAGTTCTGTCAGCGTCGTCGCCTCGAAGATCGCTTGGAGATCCAGGATCCTGGCACCGAATGCATCGAGCCGGCGCTGTCCGACGATCGCGTGGCAGGGAACGCCGGATTGACGCGCTCGCGTCGCCACTTCGGACACAGCCTTGCCGGCGAGGCTCTGCTTGTCGAGGCGGCCCTCTCCTGTGACGACGGCGCGGGCGGCGCGCATGCGGGAATCGAAGCACAGAGCGTCGAGGACAAAGGCCGCGCCGGGCACGAGCTCGGCGCCGAAGGTGGCCCACAGGCCGCCGCTCAGTCCGCCCGCGGCGCCGGTCATCGGACGGCCGCGGGGGTCGCGGGGGAGGCGCCGGGCGTGGTCGCCCAGGCGGCGCGTGAGCCGGCGGACGGCGTCGCGGTCGGCGCCCTTTTGCGGCCCATAGATCCGGGCTGCGTCCTCGAACGGTGTCTGCACGTCACAGAGGACGACCAGTCGCGCGCGCCCGATTCCACCGGCGTCGTGGATCGCGCCGATCGCGCCGGCCCCACCATCGGTGGTGGCACTTCCCCCGACGCCGATCAGCACGGTCTCGGCACCGGCGTGGACGGCCGCCATGATCAGCTCACCGGTGCCACGCGTCGAGGCCGCGATCGGATCGCGCTCCGCGGGCGCGACGAGTCCCAGACCGGCCGCGGCCGCGGTCTCGACGATGGCGCGGGCGTCGCCGTCGATCAGCGCGAACGTCGCCTCGATTGGGCGCCCGAGCGGATCCTCGACCTGCGCCCGGACGGGACGACCGCCAAGGGCGGCGCGGAGCACCTCGAGCGTGCCCTCGCCGCCGTCGGCGACTGGGCACCGATCGACCGGCCGACCGGCGCTCTCGAGGCCGCGGGCGATCGCGGCGGTCACCTCGAGCGCGCCGAACGTGCCCTTGAAGGAGTCTGGCGCGATCAGGACCATCGTCGGAATTCCCGTCACCGCGGCCACGAAGGGCATCCTGTCAGGCCGGGCGCAACCACACCGCGATCGAGCTAATGCAGCGTCTTGTCCACCAACAGCGCGGCACCGATCGCTCCGCCGAGGTCGCCGAGCTCGGCGAGACGGACGTCGGGCGGACGGTCGTCGACGAACAGGTGCGGGCGCATCGCCAGCTCGATCCGCTCCACGTAGGGCTGACCGAGGCGGACGCCGAGCCCACCGCCGATCACGACCATCTCGAGGTCGAGCAGGTTGATGGCCGACGCGATCCCGGCGCCGAGAGCCTCGATCGCGTCGTCGATCAGCTCGCGCGCGAGGCCGTCCTTTTGGTCGAGCGCTCGCGCCCAGATGCTGCTCGTCAGCCGGGTGCGGTCGTGCTTCTCCATCAGCTTGAACAGGTCGGTGGCCTTGCCCTCGCTGTCACGCTTGCGTGCGCGCGCTTCCAGCGCTCCGCGCCCCGCGTACGCCTCCACGCAGCCGCGGCGACCGCACGGGCAGCGCGCGCCGCCGAGCTTGATGACCGTGTGGCCGAGCTCCCCGGCTGCGCCACGACCGAGCCACGGGCGCCGGTCGAGCATGATCCCGGAGCCGACGCCGGTTCCCCAGAACACGCCGATCAGCGACGACACCTCGCGCCCGGCGCCGAGCAGCAGCTCGGCATCGGTGGCAACCTGGACATCGTTGCCGATTGCCACCGGTACACCGAGGTCCTTGCTCAGGGTGGGCCCGAGCGGGAAGGTGCCCGCCCAATCGGGCAGATTGCCCGCGCCCGAGACCGTCCCCGCCTTCTCATCGACGGCGCCGGGCGAGCCGACGCCGATGCCGGCGAGCGCAGCGGTGTCCTTCAGCCCCGCAGCCTTGGTCGCCTCGCGCAGCGCTCCCGCCATCGCGGCCGCCACGTCGGCAGGGCCGCCCCCGGTCGGCGTCGCGGCGCGCGCGGACCCGAGCACCTTCTGGCTCTCGTCGACGATCACCGTCTGGATCTTTGTCCCGCCGAGGTCGATGCCGCCGCGAATGGACTGCGCCATCGGCGGAGCATACGGCCACGGCGCCGCGAATTGCCGTGGGCCCTCGGTCGGTCTCTGGGCGAGCGGGGGTATCCGCTGGCGCACCTACCCCAGCTACGCGATATCGCGCCGCTTGTCGACCCAGCCGGCGACCGCAAGCGCGAGCACCGTCCAGGCGATGATCACCGCCACGGCAGGGCCGAAGGCGAGCCGGTGCCCGCCGTTACCGCGGCCGCCGACGGCCATCAGCGCCGAACCGAAGAGGAACTTGCCCACGTCGGCGCTCGCGGCGACGATCAGCGGGTCGGCGACGAACAGGAAGACGAGGGTTCCCACCACCGCCGCGACCTGGTTGGCGATCAGCACACCCACGGCGACGCCCAGCATCGCCGCGAGGCCGCAGGCGAGCAGGCTGCCGCCGATCGCGCGCACGTAGTCGCTGCCGACGAGCGCCGGTCCGCTCTTCCCGGCCAGCAGCGGGATGCCGATCGCGAACGCGACGACGAGCATCAGCGCGCCGACCGCAACTCCCGCGAGCCCATAGGCGACCATCCGCCCGATGCTCAGGCGTAGTCGCGAAGGCACGACCAGCGCTCCCGCCGCGACCGTGCGGTGGCGGTACTCCGCCGTCGCGCCAACGACGCCGAAGAGCAGCAGCACGACAGCGAGGGGGTCGCCGATGCTGAGGATTGCCCGCTTGTCCGCGATCGTCCTCGGGTTCCCGGCGAGAACTCCGACGAGCACGAAGAGCAGCACCAGCAGCACTCCCGCCACGGCGAAGCCGAGCGCGGTACGCGTCGTGCGCAGCTTGAGCAGCTCTGAGCGCAATACCCGGCTCATGCCGCCCCTGGCGGCAGCGCGTCGGGCGAATGCTCGCCGACCGGCTCGTCGCTCGTCATCTGGAGAAAGACCTCCTCGAGCGATGCGGCGTGTGGCGCCAGCTCGTGCAGCGGCAGGCCGGCGGAGAACGCCAGGTCGCCGACCTGCGCGGCGCTGAGACCGGAGACGATGAGCACACCTTCCTCGCCGCGACTGACCTGCGCTCCCGCTCGCTCGATCGCCGCGGCGAGGTCCGCGAGGCGCGGCGAGCGCACGCTCACCCGCTGCGGGCCCGAGAGGCGGTCGACCGGACCCTCGTCGACGAGACGGCCGTGGTGGATCACGATCACGTCGTCCACCGTCTGCGCAACCTCGCTGAGCACGTGGCTCGAGATCAGCACGGTGCGGCCCTCAGCGGCGATCGCGCGCAGGAAGTCGCGCAGCCAGCGGATTCCCTGCGGGTCGAGGCCGTTGCCGGGCTCGTCGAGCACGAGCAGCTTCGGGTCGCCGAGCAGCGTTGCCGCGAGCGCAAGTCGCTGGCGCATCCCCATCGAGTACTTGCCCGCCCGACGGTTGGCGGCCCCGGTCATCTCGACGAGCTTCAGCACCTCGTCGACACGCGAGGCGGGCAGCCCGGCCAGCACCGCCAACGAGCGCAGGTGGTTACGTCCGGACCGCCCCGGGTGCAGGCCCGAGATCTCGAGCGACGCGCCGACCGTCCGAGCCGGGTCGGCAAGGGCCGCGAACGGCTGACCGAAGATCGTCGCGTCTCCGGCAGTCGGCCGCGCAAGGCCGAGCAGGATGCGGAGCGTCGTCGTCTTGCCGGCGCCGTTGGGCCCCAAGAATCCGGTCACCGCACCGGCGCGCACCTCGAACGACAGGTCGTCGACGGCAGCGACGCCACCATAGCGCTTGCTCAGTCCCACGACGCGGATCGCCTTGGCGCTCGTGTCCCCTACCACGATCGACAGCCTACGCTAGATCTCCATCTGCTCGATTCGACACTCCGCGGGCGCTTTGTCCTCCCGCCAGCGCAGGATCTTCGTGCCGTGGCGGATCCGAGCGTCGCTCGCATGGTCGAAGGTAACCTCAACGACGAGCTCGGGGCGCAGCTCGATCCACTCGAGCTCCTTGTCGTTCTTCCATCGGCTCGGGTCGCCATGCCCGCGCGACCCGGTCTCGTAGGGCTCCAGGCGCGCGACCAGCGCCCGCTTCTCGGCCGCCCGCAGGCCGGAGGAGTGCCCGACGACATGCAGCTCACCGGCCGCGTCGTAGAGACCGAGGATGAGCGAGCCCACCGTGCCCGGCTCCTTGCCGGGGCGGTAGCCGACGAGCACCGCGTCGATCGTCCGCACGCGCTTGACCTTGACCATCCCGGTTCGCTGTCCGGGGCGATACGGAGCCGTCACGTCCTTGGCGACGACGCCCTCTGCCGTCCGCAGCCACGGCTCCGCGTCGGCCTCCGAGCGGCTGCTCGGCGTGAGACCGACGGGGGGCTCGACCACCTCCTCGAGCGCCGCACGGCGCTCGAGGAACGGGCGCTCGAGCCAGGATTCGTCGCCGAGCGCGAGCAGGTCGAATGCGACATAGCGCGCCGGCGTCTCGGCCGCGAGTCGGTTGATCCGCGACTCGGCGGGATGGATGCGCTGCTGAAGCGCGGCGAAGTCCTGGCCGCCCTCGGTGCCACCGTCGATCACGATCTCCCCGTCGATCACGTACCGGCCGGGCGCGAAAGCGAGCTCGGGAAAGTAGCGTCCGAGCGGCTTTCCGCCCCGCGATTGCACAACGACGTCGGCGGCATCGACGAACACGATCGCGCGGAAGCCGTCGTACTTGGGCTCGTAGGCCCACTGCTCCCCGATGGGCAGCTCGCCTCGTGAGCGGGCGAGCTGGGGTGCGATGGGGGGGCTCAGGGGCAGGCTCACAGCAGCCCGCGATCCTACCCAGCTACGATTCCTCGCATCGCCGCATCGAACGCGACAACCGCCGAAGAGGAGTACCTCGAGACCCTTTTCTGGCTGTTCGAGGCCGGTTTTCCGATGACCGGAGCAAACGTCGCGCGCGCGATGCAGCTCTCCGCCCCGACCGTCCATGAGATGCTCGGCCGGCTCGAGCGCGACGGCTACATCGTGCGCCGTGCCGACCGCACCGTCGAGTTCACGCCGTCAGGACGCGAGCACGCTGAGAACCACGTCAGCCGCCACCGGCTGATCGAGCGCTTCCTCACCGACGTCGTCGGTGTGCCCTGGGACGATGTCCACGAGGAGGCGGAGCAGCTCGAGCATTCGATGACGCCACGGTTCGAGGCGTTCGTTCGCGCGTCGGTCGGCGACGCACAGACGTGTCCGCACGGTCATCCGATCCGGGTCGGCGAGCGGGTGGCTGGCGTGCCGCTGGCCGACTGCGAGCCCGGAGCCAAGGTGACGATCCTGCGCTTCGAGAACGAGGCCGAGGACCTCCTGCACTATCTCAAGGACGCCGGGCTCGAGCCCGGTCGCGAGGGCACGGTCGCCACCAACGACGGCGAGCACGTCGACGTCACCTTCGACGAGGGGACCTCGACCGTCACCGTCAGCGTCGCCGAGACGGTGTCGGTCGTTGCCGATCCATCGCCTCCGGCTCGGATCGCGCTTCCCGAGCTGCTCGTGCTCGGGCGCGAGCGCTACGGGCGCTGAGCGGCGCGCACATCAGAGCGGCCAGCCGACTCGACCCGCTGCCCCGGTTCCCGATCTGAGCGGCGGGCCGGTGATCGCGCGGCGCCCCGGCGCCCGGCTACGGGGCCGCAACCTCCGCGTATGCGCTTGCCAGCCGCCGCACGCCCTCCTCGATCTCCGCCGGCGTCACGCCGGAATAGGCAATCCGGCAACTGCTCTCACCGCCGTCGAGGAGGAAGTCCGAGCCCTTCACAAACTGGACGCCGCGCTCGGCCGCGAGCGCGTGGAGCGCGCTCACGTCGGTGCCCGACGGGAGGTCGACCCAGAGGAAGTAGCCACCCTGCGGACGAGTGAAGCGCGCGTCCGGGAGCTCCTTCTCGAGCGCCCCGCAGAGCGTGAATGCCCGCTCCCGGAGAGCCGCCTTGACGATTTCGATCGAGTGCTCGATCGCGCCGCTGCGGCAGAACTCGTTGACGATCGCCTGCGAGACCATGCTCGGAGAGATGTAGGTGCTGGTCGCGATCGTGATCACGCGCCGGATCAGCTCCTCGGGAGCCACGAGATAGCCCACCCGGATCCCCGGGCACACCGTCTTCGAGAACGAGGAGGCGTAGACGACGTTATCCGCGTCCATCGACACCATCGTCGGCAGCGAGGCCCCGTCGAAGCGCAAGGCGACGTACGGGTCGTCCTCGAAGATCGTGAACTCGTGCTCGCGGCCGAGAGCGAGCAGGGCCTCGCGCTTGGCCGCCGACAGGGTGTACCCGGCCGGATTCTGGAAGTTCGGGATGATGTGGGCGAGCTTGGGTCGCGCACCGGCTTCGATCACACGCTGGAGCGCCGCGACGTCGATTCCGTCGGTCTCGAGTTCGACGGCGCGCACGTCGGCTCCGCGCTGGCGCAGCGCCAGGAGCGTGCGGTCATACGTCGGCCGCTCGACGATCACCGTGTCCCCGGCCGCGACGAGCACGTCGAAGAGGAAGGCATCGGCCTGCATCGATCCGTTGGTGACGATCACCCGCGCGGGATCCACGTCGTGTCCCTCGGCGATCCACTCGCGCAGGGGCGGATAGCCGATCGCGGTCCCGTAACCGGTCATCCCGGCCGGGTCGGTGGCGAAGGCGCGGTCGGCGGCCGCACGGAGGCCCGCCACGTCGACGATGTCGAGCGACGGCGCGCCGCGCGCGAAGGAGATCGGCTTGGTCGTCGTGGACATCAGCCAGGAAGACTACGGCCTCGCGGCCTCCGAGCGCTTCCCGCCCGCGCGCTCGCCTGCCCCTCTCCTCACGCAGCGGCGCCGAGCAGCGTGGCGGCGAGCTCGGCCACCTGCGTCGGGGTCCGTCCGACGCGAACTCCCTTGGATTCGAGCGCCTCCGCCTTGGCCGCCGCGGTGCCCTTCGACCCGGACACGATCGCCCCGGCGTGGCCCATCGTCTTCCCCGGGGGAGCGGTGAATCCGGCGATATAGGCGAGCACCGGCTTGGTCACATTGGCGGCGATGAAATCCGCGGCGCGCTCCTCGGCGTCGCCGCCGATCTCGCCGCACATCACGATCAGCTCGGTCTCGGAGTCATCCTGGAGCAGTCCGATCACATCGATGAAGTCGCTCCCGGGCACGGGATCGCCGCCGATGCCGACGATCGTCGAGTTACCGAAGCCACTCTGCGCCAGCTCGTTCCCAATCTGGTACGTCAGCGTCCCCGAGCGCGAGACGAGGCCGACGTTGCCCTCTTTGAAGAAGTCGGCGGGAATGATCCCGACGTTCGCCTTGCCGGGGGAGAGAATCCCCGGGCAGTTGGGGCCGACCAGGCGCGAGCGGCGGTTCTTCTTGATCACGCTGTACGCGCGGAGCTCATCGTGGGCGGGAATGCCCTCGGTGATCGCGATGATCAGCTCGATCCCGGCGTCCTCGGCCTCGAGGATCGAATCGGCCGCGAACGTCGGCGGAACGAAGATCATCGCCGTGTTGGCCCCCGTCCTGGCGACCGCGTCGTGAAAGGTGTCAAAGACCGGAATGCCCTCCACCGACTGGCCACCCTTGCCCGGAGTGACGCCCGACACGACCTGGGTGCCGTAGTCGCGGTTGCGCAGCGTGTGGAACTTACCCTCGCGCCCGGTGATACCCGACACGCAGAGCTTCGTGTGCTTGCCGACCAGGATGCTCATGATCGCGCGGCGAGCTCGACGACCTGCTTCGCGGCGCCGTCCATCGTCTCCGCCGCATAGACGTTCGGCAGCCTCACTTCCGCGAGCAGGCGCCGGCCCTCGATGTCATTCGTCCCGTCCAGGCGCACGACGAACGGCACCCGCGGCTTGACCACCTCGAACGCCTGGATCAGGCCCCTGGCGACCTCGTCGCACCGGGTGATTCCGCCGAAGATGTTGAACAACACGGCTTTCACCTTGGGGTCGGAGAGGATTACCTCGACCGCGCTCGTGATCGCCTCGGCCTTCGACCCGCCGCCGGCGTCGAGGAAGTTGGCCGGCTTGCCACCGGCGAGGGCGACGACGTCAAGCGTCGACATCACCAGCCCGGCGCCGTTGCCGAGGATGCCGATGTCGCCGTCGAGCTTGACGTAGGTGAGGCCTCGCTCATGGGCCATCTGCTCCTGTTCATCCTCACCGGACGGATCGCGAAGCTCGGCGTTCTCGGGATGGCGGAAGAGCGCATTGGCGTCCAGCGTGACCTTGGCGTCGAGTGCCCTGACCAGGCGGTCCGGGGTCACGATCAGCGGGTTGACCTCGACGAGCGTCGCCTCCTCGCCGATGAACACGTCGTAGAGCCTGGCCAACATCGCGCCGACGGGGCGGACGACATCGGCGTCGACGCCGGCCTCGAACGCCAGCCGGCGTCCATGGAAGCTCTGAAAGCCGAGCAGAGGGTCCACGTGCAGCTTCGCGATCGCGTCCGGATCCTCATCCGCGACGGCTTCGATGTCCATGCCGCCCTTGGTCGACAGCATCACCAGCGGAGCTTTGGCCGAGCGATCGAAGACGATCGACGCGTAGTA
>PMOY01000013.1 GCA_003165655.1 Solirubrobacterales bacterium | reverse complement strand
GAGGTGATGGGCAAGTACCACCCGCACGGAGATGCCTCGATTTATGACACGCTCGTGCGGCTCGCGCAGGACTTCTCGATGCGCTACCCGCTCGTCGACGGGCACGGCAACTTCGGGAATATTGACGGTTACGGGGCAGCGGCGATGCGATACACCGAAGCGCGCCTCGACCGCCTCGCGACCGAGATGCTGCGTGACCTCGATGCTGACACGGTCGACTTCGTCCCCACGTATGACGGCACGCGACAGGAGCCAACGGTCCTGCCGGCGCGGTTCCCGAACCTGCTCATCAACGGTGCCTCCGGCATCGCCGTGGGTATGGCGACCAACATCCCTCCCCACAACCTCAGAGAGGTCATCAGCGCGACGATCGCGTACATCGACGACCCGGACATCGATGTCGAGGGCCTGATGCATTACATCAAGGGCCCAGACTTCCCGACCGCCGGGACGATCCTCGGTCGTGAGGGCATTCGCGACGCCTACGCCACCGGCCGCGGTCGGGTGCGTGTACAGGCCAAGGCGCACATCGAGCCGATCGGCCAAGGCAAGGAGGCGATCATCGTCACCGAGCTCCCGTACCAGGTGCGTAAGGGTGGCGAAGGCGGTCTGATCCTGAAGATCCGCGATCTCGTGATCGACAAGAAGCTGTCCGAGATCAGCGATCTGCGCGACGAGTCCGATCGCCATGGCATGCGGCTCGTGATCGAGCTCAAGCGCGACGCGATCCCGAAGGTCGTGCTCAACAAGCTCTACAAGCACACGCCGATGCAGGCAACGTTCGGCGTGAACATGGTCGCGCTCGTCGACAACGTTCCGCGGACGTTGTCCTTGCGCGAGATGATCGGCCATTACGTCGACCATCAGCGCGAGGTGATCATTCGCCGGACGCAGTTCGAGCTGCGTCGCGCCGAGGAGCGCGCGCATGTTCTGGAGGGTCTCCTGGTTGCGCTCGAGAACCTCGACGAGGTGATCGCCCTGATTCGCGCCTCACGCGATCCCGAGGCAGCGCGCTCCGGACTCGTCTCGCGCTTCGAGCTGACCGTGGTGCAGGCTCAGGCGATCCTCCAGTTGACGCTCGGCCGTCTCACTGCGCTCGAGGCCGACAAGGTCAAGCAGGAGCACGACGACCTCGCCGAACGGATCAAGGAGCTGCGCGAGATCCTCGGCGACGAGAAGCGGATCAACGGCCTGATCAAGGACGAGCTGACCGAGATCGTCGACGCGTACGGCGACGAGCGCCGGACCGAGATCACCCACGCCGAGGGCGAGATTGACATCGAGGACCTGATCGCAGATCAGCAGATGGTGATCTCGATCACTCACTCCGGGTACATCAAGTCGCTGCCATTGTCCACGTATCGGCAACAGCGCCGCGGTGGCATCGGGGTGACCGGCATGGATATGAAGGACGACGATTACATCGAGCATCTGTTTGTGTCATCGACGCACGATTACCTGCTGTTCTTCACCAATCGCGGGAAGGTCTACCGGCTCAAGGTCTACGAGCTGCCCGAGGCCTCGCGCACGGCCAAGGGCCGCGCGCTTGTGAACCTGCTGCCGCTGCGCGAAGGCGAGCGAGTGCAGTCAGTCCTCTCCACGCGCGACTTCCGCGAGGGCAGGTACCTCGTGTTCGCGACCCGCAACGGGATCATCAAGAAGACGGAGTTCCTCGCCTACAACACGCCGATCAAGGCCGACGGCATCATCGCGATCAATATCCGCGACGACGACGAGCTGATCGCGGTCCGTCGCACGAGCGGCGCCGACGACATCATCATGGTCTCGCGCTCCGGCCAGGCCGCTCGATTCAGCGAGAGTCAGGCCCGCCCGATGGGCCGGGACACCAGCGGAGTAAGAGGGATGAACGTCTCCCAGAAGGGCAATGCGGTGCTCGCGATGGATGTGGCCCTCGACGACCAGGAGCTCCTCGTCGTCACTGAGAACGGCTACGGCAAGCGCACGTCAATCTCCGATTACCCGGTCAAGGGTCGCGGCACGATGGGCGTGAGGACGATCCAGCTGACGGAGAACAAAGGCGCGCTAGCCGGCGCGCTCGTTGTCCGCGAGCACCAGGAGCTGCTCTTCATCTCCCAGAACGGGATGGTTCAGCGCACGTCCGTTCGCGGGATCAACCGCTACGGCCGCGCCTCCCAGGGAGTTCGCGTCATGAACATCCGCGACGACGATCAGGTCAGCGCGGTCGCCCTGGTGGTCGACTCCGACGCGACCGCGGCGCCGGTGATCGGTGCAGACAGCGCGGCACCCGTCGCAGGCGAGGGCATCGCCACGCCGGCAGGTCCCGATGGGGACACCGCGCTCATCGAGCCCGCCGACGAGCCCAACGCCGAGGAGGACCACAGGCCCGGCGAGGAGACTGTCGGCCCGGAGTAGTCGCCTCCCAGCAGCGATTTCGCGGATCGCCCCGGCAGGCAACACGTCCGCCTCGCCATTCGCTAATCTGCGCTTACCAGAGAAAGGAGGTGGTCCGCCATTGTCTGACAGTTCTTGCGGGACCCTGGAGGTGTTCGGCCGCTAGCTCGGAGGCTGACCCCGCTCAGCGGAGTCCAGACCGAGACACC
>PMOY01000127.1 GCA_003165655.1 Solirubrobacterales bacterium | reverse complement strand
CCCTGCTCCTCGGCGGCGACGATGTAGAGCGCGAGCAGCCACGCAGCTGTGGCGTTGATCGTCATCGAGGTGTTCATCTGATCGAGCGGGATCCCGTCGAGCAGCGCCCGCATGTCGTCGAGGTCGGCGATCGACACCCCGACCTTGCCCACCTCGCCGCGGGCGAGCTCGTGGTCGGGGTCGTAGCCGGTCTGAGTGGGCAGGTCGAAGGCCACCGAGAGGCCGGTCTGGCCCTTGGCGAGGTTGCCCCGATACAGCTCGTTGGAGCGCCGGGCATCCGAGTGCCCGGCGTATGTGCGCATCATCCAGGGCGCGTCGCGCTCGGGCAGGCGCGGCGAAGACGTCTCGGGCCGGCTCGGCGCCGGCGTGTCGGCCATGAGCTCCATTGTATGAAGGGGCTGCTTCCGGGAAGGATTCGATGTTCGAAGCGAGAAACGGATGGGAAGCCTGTTCCCATGCCCGATCAGCACACCGCAGCCACCGAGCACTCGCTCATCACGAAAATCGCCGAGCCGCTCAGCGAGCTGCCGGATGATCCGCTCGGCGCCATTCCCGCGGACTTTCCCGTTGCTCTGCGCGGGTACGACCGCCTCGCGGTGGACACGTACGTCGAGCGCACCGCCGAGCTGATTGCCGAGCTCCAGTCCACGCGCTCGCCCGACGGCGCAGTCCGCCGCGCGCTCGAGCGCGTCGGTGAGGAGGTCGCGGGCATCCTCCAGCGTGCCCACGACACGGCGGATGAGATCACCTCGAGGTCGCGCTCCGAGGCCGAAGAGCGGCTCGAGAGAGCCCGGCAGGAAGCCGCCGAGCTGACGGCCCAGGGTGAGCGCCGAGTCAAGGAGCTCGACGCGGAGACGGACCGCATCTGGGAGGAGCGTGACCGCATCGTCACTGATGCCCGCGAGCTTGCGGACCGCCTCACCGTGCTCGCCGAGGCGGCGCTCGAGCGCTTCCCGGCCGCCTCGCCACCACGCGAAGCGCTCACCACGGCGGAGGCGCCGGTGACTGCGCATCCCTTTGACGGCGGCGTTGACCCGACCGACTCGCCGCTCGAGCCCGCCAAACATGAATCGACGGAAGCCCACCCCACGGTCGACCAGCCGACTGTTGCGATGCCACCGATCGAGCCGTGGGAGGCCGACGCAGGCGGAACGGACGCGGGCGAGGCCTGACCGAGCACGATAGCTTCGTCTAGGTTTCTCGGATGCGAATCATCGACGCCTTGCATCTCGAGGACGCCGCCGGACAGCTCGCGGAGGTCGGTCGCCGGCTCGATGAGTGGGCGGAGCTCGCCCGAAACGGCGATCGGGAGGCCTTCCTCGAGCGCGTCGCGGCGGACATCGCGGCCGCCGCCGATCCCGAGACCGCCGCCGTGTACACGCAGGCGGCGCCGCCGGATCAGCTGTACGCCGGCCTCGCGCGCTACTGGCGCAAGCGGGCCGAGGCGGCAAGCGCGACGCTATCCTGACGGCCATGCCGCAGACGGTGGAACTGCCCCGCGTCGGCGGCCCCGGCAGTGGTCTCGGCGGCCATTGGCGGGTCATCGTCCTCAACGACGACCACAATACGTTCGACCACGTCGCCGAGTCGCTCGCGCGCATCGTTCCCGGCGTGACCCTCGCCGATGGCTACCGCTTCGCCGACAAGATCCACAGCGCCGGTCGCGCGATCGTCTGGAGTGGCGGTCGCGAGGATGCCGAGAGCTACTGGCAGCAGCTCGACGGCGCGGGACTGACGATGGCGCCGCTCGAGTCCGCTTAGCTACCGGTCCGCTCCGGCCGCGACGCCGGCGCTGATCGCCGCCGAGGCGCCGGCAACCACGATCGTCGCGGGAGCCGATCCCGCCGGAAGACCCCGACGCGCCGCGGTCGTGGCGACGATGTCGGCGAGGTCGCCGGCCATGCTCCCCGCCAGGAAGGGTCGGACGGGTCCACCGCGCAACGCACTTACGAGCGCCATGACGTGCAGCACGATCTCACGGGCGCCGAGGCCGCGAAGCGCGACGACAGTGGGTTCGCTGAGGGGCCCGAGCCAGCGTCTGGTCAGTCGTGTCGGATCGACGACGAGACCGACGCCGTAGACGATCCGAGCCAGGAGGATGCTGACGAGAGCGATGCGAGAGCGGCAGAACCGGGAGCCAAGCGAGGACATCTCGAGCGCGCCGGCAACCCCTAAACGGTGGGCACCGGTTCCTCCGCCGATACGAGCGCGCCGGCGGTCAACTCGTCATGCCACACATACACCACCGGGATCTGGTAGAGCCCGGAGTGGGACGCTCGGAACTCGATCACCTCCGGTCCGTCCCAATACGTGTACCAGTCGGCCTTGGATTCGAACCAGGCGAGTTGGAGGATCTTGTAGCGGTCATCACGCGAGCGATGGACGGAATAGCGGGAAGCGCCGTAGCGCAGCGCGATCGGCGCGATCTCGGCGACCGCCTCGGCGAACGCGTCGAGGCGTGCGACCGTCGCGTACCAGGGGATATGCACGACGCCGGCCATGATCAGGCGCCAACCTCAGCGCGAATCGCGCCGGGCCCGTCGGCTGTCCTGCCCTGTCCTTCCTCGCTGGCGCCGACGAGGATCGCGATCTTGCCCAGGTGCTTGTTGTCCCTGAGCAGCTGATGAGCCTCGCCGACCCGCTCGAATCCCATCGTCTTCCAGAGCACGGGTCGAATCTTCGACTGCTCGATCAGCTCGTTGGCCTTGTTCGCCTCCCAGGCATTGGCGAAGTGGGAACCGAGGATCTCCTTCTGGCGCATCCACAGATACCTTACGTCGAAGTCGAGCTGATAGCCAGACGTGGCGCCGCAAATCACGACCTTGCCGAACGGCTTGACGATGAGGACGGAGGTGGGGAACGTCGCCTTGCCGACGTGCTCGAAGACGATGTCCGGCGGTCCGCCGAGGATCTTCTCGACAGCCTTGCCAAAGCGCCGCGATTCCTTGAAGCGGACCTTCTCCTCCGCCGCTGACTCGCCGCCGAGCCGCATCATGCCGTCGTACTCGCCGCGATGGATGTATCCGGTCGCGCCGAGCTGCTCGATCAGCTTGCCCTTGGCGTCGCTCGAGACGACGCCGACGGACTCGGCCCCAGTCAGCCGGCAGAGCTGGGTGGCGAACACCCCGAGGCCGCCGGCGGCCCCCCAGATGAGCACCCGTTGGCCGGCCTGGAGCTTGCAACGATCGATCAGCATCCGGTAGGCAGTGAAGTAGGTCAGCCCGTAGGCCGCCGCCTCCTCCCAGGCGAGGTGGCTGGGCTTGGGCAGTAGCTGCTGAGCCTGAACCTTGCAGAACTGGGCGAACGAGCCCCAGCTCGTCTCATAGCCCCAGATCCTCTGCGAGGGAGCCGCGAGCGGATCAAGGCCATGGACCTCCGGGTCCTCGTAGGACGCCTGGTTGCAGTGGACCACGACCTCGTCGCCGGGCTTCCACCGTGTCACTCCGTCGCCGACCTTCCAGACGACGCCCGACGCGTCAGAGCCGCCGATATGGTGATCCTCGGCGGGGTGGTAGCGGAACACCGAGACCGGCTCGCCCAGCGCGGCCCAGACGTTGTTGAAGTTCACGCCTGCGGCCATCACACGCACGATCACCTCGAATGCGCCCGGCTCGGGCACCTCGATCTCCTCGAGCTGGAAGGCGTCCGTCGGCTCGCCAAATCGCTCTTCGCGAATGACCCATGCCGCCATCGTCGGGGGCAGCTCACCCGGCTCGGCTTCGACGTTCGCGACTTGGCTCAGATCGACGGCCACGCACTACCCCTTCCTGCTTGGGTTCGAGATCTCAGAGCGGAGATCGTACGGGGTCGAGGTCGATCAGGCGGCGGCGATCTCGGCCGTCGCTTGCTCGGCGGCGACGGGCGATGCGCCGGCGGTGGCGGGTGATGCGCCAGTCACGGCTGCGGTGGGGTCTTCGGCGCCGGTCGGTGCGCGCTGGATGAGGGCCCATGCGGCGACCGCGCCGATCAGTGTGACGCCCGTGCCGATCAGCAGACCGGTTCCGAGCGCGGACACGAAGGCCGCTCGCACGGCGGCGAGGACCTGCGGCGAGGAGTGCTGGCCGGGGAGGCCCCCGCTGCCCAGGGAGTTGGCAATCGCCGACCGGGTCGTTGCCGGGAGCTGGGGCAACCGCTCGTTGATCTTCGTGCGGCCGATCGCGGCGACGAGTGCGCCCATCACAGCTACCCCGAATGTACCGCCGACCATACGGCTCATCGAGAGCACGCCGGAGGCGACCCCGGCCTTGGTCCGATCGACGGCGTTCATCCCCGCGGTGCTCATCGGTGACATCACGAGCCCCATGCCGAAGCCCATGAGCAGGAAACCGGGCAGGAGCAGCCCATAGCCGCTGTGGACGGTGATATGCGATTGGATGAACAGCGACGCGGCGACCACGATCATGCCGAGCGTGATCAGCGGACGCGGACCCACACGGTCGGTCAGGCGCCCGGCGAGTGGACCCATGACGATGATCACGAGCGTCGTGGGCAGGAACCGGACGCCGGTCTGAAGCGGCGAGTAACCGAGGACGTTCTGCATGTACAGCGAGATGAAGAAGAACATCGCGAGCATTGCGAACGAGACGAGGAACGCGACCACGTTCGACCCCAGAAACGAGCGCGAGCGGAAGAACGCGAAGTCCACCATCGGCGCTCGAGAGCGCAGCTCGATCGCCACGAAGGCGACGAGCGCGACCGCCGCCGTTGCCAGCAGGGCGACGGTACGGGTCGAGCCCCAGTGCCACTCGTTGCCCTCGACGAGGGCGAGGACAATCGCGGTCAGCCCCACCGTGATCGCTCCGATCCCAGGGAGGTCGACCGAGCGTGAAACGCTCTCGTCGCGCGACTCACGCGCCGCGAACAGCGTGACCGCGACGGCCACGGCGGCGATCGGAGGGTTGATGAAGAAGATCGCGCGCCAGCTGACCTGCTGGGTGAGGAAGCCGCCGAGCACGGGACCGATCGCGAGCGCCAGCGCGCTCACGCCGGCCCACGTTCCGATTGCCGTGCCGCGCTCGTGTGCCGGGAACGCCTGGGTGATGATCGACAGGGTCGCGGGCATCATGAAGGCGGCGCCAATCCCTTGGACGGCGCGGAAGATGATCAGCGTCGTGTCGTCAGGGGCGAAACCGATCGCGAGGCTCGAGATCCCGAACACGACGACGCCGAAGAGGAACATCCGCCGCCGCCCGAAGATGTCGCCGAGGCGTCCGCCGGTGACCATCAGCACCGCAAACGTGAGCGTGTACGCGTTGACGGTCCACTCGAGCGAGGACAGCGAGGCGTGCAGATCGCGCTGGATCGAGGGCAGCGCGACGTTGACCACCGTGTTGTCGAGCATGATCATGAACAGCGCGAAGCACATCGCGCCGAGCGTCCACCAGCGGCTGTTGCCGTCGTTGATCAGGCGGTGGCGGTGGGCGAGGATTCGTCCCGTCACCGGTCTGGTCCCTCTGGTCGGCACGCGGCGACATCGGGCCGCTCGAGCAGGGTGCTCAGCGCCGCGGCGAAACGGCCGCGTTCGGTATCGGTCAAGCCCCGCGCGAACTCCTGCAGGCCGTGCAGGCGAGCTGCGTTGAGCCGGCGGATGACCGCGCGGGCGGCGTCGGTGGCCCGCACTCGCTTCATCCGGCGGTCCTCGAGATCCTCGTAGCGGTCGACGAATCCGCGGCGGACAAGGTCGTCAACCATCCTGCTGGCGCCTGGAAGCGAGACGTGCACGAGCTCGGCCGCATGCTTGAGCGTCAACGCCGCAGGGGCGTCGTCGAGGTGGTGCAGCAGCTTGATCTGTGTCAGCGTCAGCTCGAGCGCGGCCACCGCCTCGAAAAGGTCGGCGTTGCAGTGCTTGTGCAGGTAAACGATGACGGCGAACAGATCGCCCGCGAGGTCCTCGGTCGCGTGTGAACCAGTGCCCGCGAGGTCCGCGGTCGCGTGTGGACTCGGGTCCGGTGCTTGCGTGGCCGGAGGTATTACTTGCACGCAAGCAAGTATTTCACAAAAGCTCTGATTGCGCAAGAACAAGTGTGCGAAGGGCGGCGCGACGGAGCCCGCTTTCGGCCGACTGATCGGCGTCATACGCCTCCGAGAGAGGAGCGCATGAGACGCTGCGGTCGGCTACGGCTCGCGAAGACGACGCCCGCGCGACCGCGACGGGCTCATCGGTCGGCGCTGCGCTCCAGCGCTTGCGCTCGGGCGCTCGCGCTTCGGTCCGGCGCTCAGCGCCGCGCCTCCAGTCGACGCAGCTCGAGCTGGAGCTGGTCCCAACTCAGGCTCTCAACGAGCTCATACTCTTCCGCGCTGAGGTCGCGCAAGCCATTGCTGTAAGCGGCCCAGGCCTCACGCCTGGCCTCGTCGAGCTGACGTAGCTTCTCCGTGTCGACGGCGATCGTGGTCATCGCGCGCCTCCTTCCTTGGTGTCTTGACTCGAGCGTCGATCGTACCCCGCGCTCCGGTCGCCCAAGGGCGCTGCGTTCGCTGCAAGCATCTGTGCACGCCGTCCGGCGCGGGGCGTATCACCGCGGGATGGACCTGCTCGCGCACCCTCTCGGGACGGCGGAGCTCCTGGTCGTCGACACCGAGACGAACGGGCTGAGTGGCGAGCTGTGCGAGGTGACCGAGGTGGGTGCGGTGCTCGTCGGGGGCGGCGAGCTCCACGACAGGTGGTCCTCGCTCGTGTGTGGGGTGGCGCCGCTGCGCCGCGGGATCCAGCGGTTCACGGGGATCACGCAGGCGATGGTCGATGCGGCGCCGGCCGCCGAGTCGGTGATGCGTGAGCTGGCGAGCCGACTCGTTGGACGAGTGCTCGTCGCCCACAATGCACCATTCGACAAGCGAGTGCTGCGGCAGGCATTTGATCGTGGGGGCCTGCAATGGCCGGACCCGCCGGTTCTGTGCACGGCCTCGCTGGCGCGGGCGCTGCTACCGCTCCAGCGCGAGCGGCGGCTCTCCGCGCTGGCCGACGCGCTCGGGATCGACGTCGAGGTGTCCCACCGAGCGCTGCCCGACGCCGAGACGTGCGCGCGCGTGCTCTGCGCCCTGTTCCCGCGACTGTGCGCGAACGCTGCCACGGTCGCGGATGCAATCGCCCTGCTGGCACCCAAGCGCCCACGGGCTGTGCCCCGTCCGCGCTGTCGGTCCGGTGTCTCACCGCGTCTGCCGGCGGTCGATTTCGCCCAGCTGCCCCGCGACCCCGGGGTGTACCTGTTCAGGGATGCTCGGGGGGCTGCGCTGTACGTGGGCAAATCGGTCTCGATCCGCAACCGTGCCCGCGCCCATTTCGCGCCGGCGGCGGGCGACGCCGAGTGGACCGCGCATGCCGCGATCGTCGACTATCGCTCCACGCAGTCCGAGCTCGGGGCGCTCGTGCTCGAGAACCGCCTGATCAAGGAGCTCGGGCCGCCCGGCAACGTCCGCCTGACGCGTCGCGACGACCGGCTCGTCTATCTCCGCTGCCGCCTCGATATTCCGTTCCCGATTCTCGAGGTCGCGCGCGAGCCGGCCGCCGGTCACGCGGTCACGATCGGCCCGCTGCGGGGTCGACGGCTCGTGCTCGAGCTGGCCGAGCAGCTCGACTCGCTGTTCGGCCTGCGCCACTGCGGGCGGCGACTGCCGCGCCGCGAGCACCCTTCGGCGTACGGGCAGATGGGGCGGTGCCTGTCGCCGTGCCTGGGCGATCTCGATCCGAACCTGTATCGGCGACGACTCGACGACGCGCTCGGTCTGTTCGTCGGCGATGTGAACGGCGCCCGGCGCCTGCTCGAGCACGTCGAGGGCCAGATGCGCGAGGCGGCAGCGGAGCGACGCTACGAGCGGGCTGCGTGGCTGCGACGGCGACTAGGCCGTCTCGAGGTCGTGCTCGGCCGGCTCGGCGGAGTGCTCCAAGCCACGCACGCTGAGCCACGGCTGATCCTGGCGGCGCATCCCACCGATCGCCGCTTCGATGCCTTCTGGCTCGTCGCCGGACGCGTCGCCGACTGGGCCGGAATGCCGGATCACGACGAACTCGAGCGCCGCACCGTCGCCGCCCTCGCCGGCCTGGGCGGACCGCGCGGACCGCGCGGACCGCGCGGGGTCGGTACGCACGTCCCGCCGGGCGAGGTCGACGAGGTGCGGATCGTGGCCGGGTGGCTCGCCTCGCACCCCGAGACCCCGGCGCTCGTGCTCGATCCCCCGCCCGATCGCGCCGAGCTCGAGCGCTTTGTGGTGGGGGCGGCGTCCGGGCCCCCGGCGGCGTCCAGGCCCCGGGAGCCTCGATCGCCGCCCGTCCGCCAGGCGCGCCCGGCCCCCCTCCGCCCTAGCGGAACGGCACCCCAACAACCTCGGCGCTGAGCCCGTTCTCGCCGACCGACACGACGGCACCGTTCTCCGCCTCGCGCCTGACGAGCGCGAGCGCGATTGGGCCGAAGCGGGGGGAGACCGTGACGCTGCCGAGACGCCCTACCGAGCGCTCGCCGAGCGTCAGCGCGTCACCCGCTCGCGCGGGCGCGGACAGCGCGAGACCGCGCAGCGAACGGTTCGGCTTGCCGCGGTAGTGGAGCCGGGCGACCGTCTCCTGACCGACGTAGCAGCCCTTCGTGAACGAGACGGCGCGCTCGTTCAGGCCCGCCTCCTGCGGGATCACCGTGTCGTTGAGGTCGATCCCGTAACGGGGCCGGCAACGCTCGATGCGCAGGCACTCGGCGGCGGCCTCGGAGACAATGACGGCGCCGGCGTCGCGCAGCGCCGCGCCGACCGCGCCGACCGTGTCGACGTCCTCGATCAGCAGGTCGACACCGACGTCGGTGCGGATCGCGCGGACAGGCACGCCCGCCAGCTCGGTGGCGCGGTGGGCGTGCTCCTCGCCGGGGAGGTCGACGGCGCCGGCGAGCGCGGGCGCGTCGGGGCCGATCAGCGACAGCAGGCCCCGCTGGAGCGTGCGCTTGTGGAGCTCGACCTCGTAGCCGACGGAGAAGCGCCGAGCCATGTTGAAGAGCTCCTGGAGCGCGACTCGCTCGGTGTCGAGCAGTAGCTCGTCGTACCCGGCGAGGATCCGCACATCGCCGAGCATCTTGCCCTTCGGGGTGAGGAAGGCGGCATAGCAGCCCTCGCCGGGCTCCAGCGCCTCTACATCGTTCGTGACCTGGCCCTGGAGGAACTCCGCGGCGCCGGCGCCGGTGAGTGCGAGCTTGCCTCGCTCTGAGTTGTCGAACAGGCCGCAGGCCTCGGTGATCGCGCGGTACTCGGCGGCAAGCAAATCGGTGACGACGGACATCTCCAAGCAGGATACGCGACCGAGATTTGTCTCGATCTGACGAAATCAAGGTTAAGGTGTGCCATAATTCGCCTCGTGGCAGCCCAGGAAATGCTCGGCCGGTCTCCCGCGGTGCAGGATTACGCGAAGGCGATCTATGCGCTGCAGCAGCGCGACGACGGCGCCGTGACCACGAACGCGCTCGCCGATCGGCTCGGCGTGACGCCGGCGTCGGCGTCGGGCATGGTGAAGCGGATGGGCGAGCTCGGCCTCGTCGAGCATGCGCCCTACCACGGCGTGTCGTTGACTGACGCCGGTCGCCGCGTAGCGCTCGAGGTGATCCGCCATCACCGCTTGCTCGAGCTCTACCTCGCGAAGAGCCTCGGGGTCCCCTGGGACCGCGTGCACGCCGAGGCGGAGGTGCTCGAGCATCACCTCTCCGAGGAGCTCGAGGAGCTGATCGCGGCCAAGCTCGGGAATCCGACGCTCGACCCGCACGGCGATCCGATCCCGACGCGCGAGCTGACGATCGAAGAGGGTGAGACCGAGAGCCTGAGCGCCCTCGTGCCCGGCACGCGTGGCACGTTCACGCGCGTATCGGACTCCGATCCCGAGATGCTCCGGTACCTGAGCGGGCGCGGCATCGCACCAGGCGACACGCTGGAAGTCGTCGAGAAGCAGCCGTTCGATGGTCCGCTGTTCGTCCGCTTCGGCGATCACGTCCACGTTCTCGGTGGCGCGCTCGCGCGTGCGATGCGGGTGGAGCTGACCCCTTGACGCGCGGGTGGAGCTGAGGTCCTGACGCCGCCCGTGACTCCGCTGCTCGAAGGCGCGATCGTCACCGACGGGACGATCGGGCTACCGCGACCGCTGACGGCGGAGGACGCAGCGCGCTCGAAGGATCGCGTCCGAGTGCACGACGCCCGCCAGCGTGATCGGCGTTGGTTCCTCGTGTGGCTGCTCGTCGGCCCGGGGATCCTGGCGATGCTCGGCGAGAACGACGGGCCGAGCATGATCTCGTACGCGACGAGCGGCGCGACGTACGGGCTCGGGTTCTTCCTTCCCTTCATCGTCGTCACCTTTGCCATGGCCGTGGTCTGTCAGGAGATGGCGATGCGCGTCGGAGCGGTCACCCATCGAGGCTACGGACAGCTCGTGCTCGAGCGCTTCGGTCGGCTGTGGGGCTGGTTCAGCGCCGCCGACCTGATCGTGACAAACCTCGTGACGCTGATCGCGGAGTTCGTCGCGATCCGCATCGGCCTGTCGTTCTTTCACCTCGGGGCGGGCGTGGCGGCGTTGCTCGGCGTCGTGCTTGTCCTGTTCACGCTGAGCGGGGGCCGCTACTGGCGGTGGGAGCGGATCGTCCTCGGGATGGCGATCTTCAACGGTCTGTTCCTCGTCGCGGCGATCATGGTTAAGCCGCACTGGGGCGCGGTCGGGCACTCGCTGCTCACGGCCTCGCCCTTCCCCGGCGGCAGCTTCAACACGCTGCTCCTCCTCGTCGCATCGACGATCGGCGCCACCGTGACGCCATGGATGATCTTCTTCCAGCAGAGCGCGTCGGCGGACAAGGGCCTGACGCCGCGCGACCTGCGTTTCGGTCGCATCGACACGGTCGTGGGTGGGACGCTCGCGGCGGTGTTCGGGTGCGGCGCGCTGATCGCGGGTGCGGCGCTCTTCGACCATGGGGGATCGAGCATCCAGGGGCTGGCCGGCGCAGGTTTCCCTGGCGCGCTGAAGCTCGTGTCGGGCAAGGCCGTTGCGACGGTGTTCGCACTCGGCCTGATCGAAGCCGGAGCGGTCGCGATCCTGACGATCTCGGCGAGCACGGGGTACGCCGTCGGTGAGTGCATCGGCGTCGCGCACAGCTTCAACAACTCGACGCGTAAGGCCACCGTGTTCTACGGGGC